>JBKOVB010000105.1:0-53781 GCA_046723735.1 Actinomycetota bacterium
GGGCCACCACCGACCTCGCCGGCTTTGTCGCCGCCACCTGGCTGCGTGGGGTGGACGTCGTCCACGTGCCCACGACGCTGCTCGGCATGGTCGACGCCGCGGTGGGCGGCAAGACGGCCATCAACACGAGTGCGGGCAAGAACCTGGTCGGTGCCTTCCACGAGCCCAAGGGCGTGCTGTGCGACCTGACGGCGCTGCAGACGCTGCCGCGGCACGACTACGTGAGCGGTCTCGCGGAGGTCGTGAAGGTTGGCTTCACCCACGACCCGCGCATCCTCGAGCTCATCGAGGAGGATCCCGAGGCCGCGGCCCGTCCGGACGGCAAGCACACCCTCGAGCTCGTCGAGCGCGCCATCCGCGTCAAGGCCGGTGTGGTCGCCGACGACCTCACCGAGCAAGGCGGTCGCGAGACGCTCAACTACGGCCACACCCTCGGCCACGCCGTCGAGAAGGTTGAGCACTACCGCTGGCGGCACGGCGCGGCGATCAGCGTCGGCATGGTCTTCGTCGCGGAGCTCGCGCGGCTGGCCGGGCGGCTCGACGACGCCACCGTCGAGCGGCACCGCACCGTCCTCGGCTCCCTCGGCCTGCCCACGACGTACGACGGAGACTGGGACCGTCTGCTCGCGGCCATGCGCATCGACAAGAAGGCCCGGGCGGACCGGCTGCGCTTCGTCGTCCTCGACGCGCTCGCCAAGCCGCGCATCCTCGACGACCCCGACCCGTCGCACCTCGTCGCGGCGTGGGAAGAAGTCAGACGGGCGAAGTCTGGGACCATCGACCTGTGAAGATCCTCGTCCTCAACGGCCCCAACCTCGGCCGCCTCGGCACCCGCCAGACCGACGTCTACGGCACGACCACCTACGCCGACCTCGTCAAGCTCTGCCAGGAGGTCGAGCCGGAGGCCGACGTACGTCAGACCGACGACGAGGGCGAGATGATCCGGTGGCTGCACGAGGCCGCCGACGCGGGCACGCCCGTGGTGCTGAACGCGGGAGCTTGGAGCCACTACTCCTACGCGATCCGCGACGCCGCGGTGCTCGCCCCGCTCGTGGTCGAGGTGCACCTGTCGCAGACCGCGGCGCGGGAAGAGTTCAGGCACCACAGCGTGATCAGCGCGGTCGCGAAGGGGACGATCACCGGGCTCGGGGTGGAGGGCTACCGGGCGGCGCTGCGCTATCTGCAATCCAGCTGACGACACACGAACGCCCCGCTCGAGGCGCCGCCGCGGATCATCGGGTCGCCGGACGGGCACTTTCGTGTGCTGGGCGAACTGATACCAGCGCGGTATCATGGCGGCATGGCTATGACCTTGAGGCTCAACGACGAGGAGACCGAGGCGCTGCGTCGTACCGCAGAGCGCGAGGGTCTGAGCATGCAAGAGGTCGCTCGCAAGGCGATCCACGAGTACGTCGTCGGCTGGGAGCGGACGCGCGACGCCTTCCTCGCCGACTTCGCCCGAGACAACGCGAGCCTGCTCGACCGCCTCGGCCAGTGAACTACCTCGACCTCACCGACCTCGTCGCGGTCGGCAAGGCCGTGCTGCCTCGCCCCATGGACGTGAGGGACTGGGGTCTCGTCGAGTCCGCGCTGGCCCGGCCTCGCGCGACCGTGTTCGGTGAGGAGGCGTACCCGACTGTCTTCGACAAGGCAGCGGCGTTGCTGCTGTCGCTCGTCACCAACCACCCGCTCGTCGATGGCAACAAGCGAGTCGGCTTCACCGCCGCGGTGCTGTTCCTTCGCAAGAACGGGCTCGTGCTCACGTTCGAGGAGGACGAGGCCTACGACTTCGTGATCTCGGTCGCGGACGGGCGCCGGCGTGAGGTGGCCGACGTGGCCGCCGTACTGGCCGGATGGGCGCAACCCCTGGACCACTAGACTTTCGCGCCATGGCGACCACGAACGACCTGAAGAACGGCATGGTGCTCAGCCTCGACAACGGCCTGTGGTCCGTCGTCGAGTTCCAGCACGTCAAGCCCGGCAAGGGCGGTGCCTTCGTCCGCACGACGCTCAAGAACGTCTTGAGCGGCAAGGTCGTCGACAAGACCTTCAACGCCGGCACCAAGGTCGACGTGGCCACGGTCGACAAGCGCGACATGACCTTCCTCTACAAGGAGGGCACCGACTTCGTCTTCATGGACACCGACACCTACGACCAGTACCACGTGCCCGCCACCACGGTCGCGGGCAACGCGGACTACATGCTCGAGAACACCAACGCGATCGTCGCCATGCACGAGGGCGAGGCGCTGTACGTCGAGCTCCCAGCCAGCGTCGAGCTGGTCGTCTCGCACACCGACCCGGGCCTGCAGGGCGACCGCTCCACCGGCGGCACCAAGCCCGCGACGCTCGAGACCGGCGCCGAGATCCAGGTGCCGCTGTTCCTCACGACCGGCGAGAAGATCAAGGTGGACACCCGCGACGGGCGCTACCTGGGTCGGGTCTCCGAGAAGTAGTGGGCGCGAGGAGCAAGGCACGCAAGCGCGCGCTCGACGTCCTCTACGAGGCGGAGCAGCGCCGGGCTGATCCGCTCGTGACGCTGCAGGACCGGTTGGAGCAGAACGACCCACCGGTGCCGCAGTACGCCGAGACCCTGGTCCGCGGCGTGGTGGCGCACCGCGCGCGCATCGACGAGCTGCTCTCGACGTACGCGCAGGACTGGACCCTCGACCGCTTCCCGGCGGTCGACCTCCAGGTGCTGCGGATCGGGACCTACGAGCTGCTCTGGTGCCCGGACGTCCCGGACGAGGTCGCGGTGAGCGAGGCCGTCGAGCTGGCTGCGAGCCTGTCGACGGACGAGAGCCCGGCGTTCGTCAACGGGCTGCTGGGGCGGCTGCTCCAGCTCAAGCCCGCGTTGGGGGTCTGAACCGGCTCAGGCGTTGAGCGCCTGGCGGGCCTCGGCGTTGAGGACGCCCCAGGAGATGAGCCGCTCGGTCAGTGCCGACGGCGAGGCGTCGTAGATGACCGCGAGTGACCGCAGGTCCTCCTGGCGGATCGACAGCACGCGGCCGTTGTAGTCGCCGCGCTGGCTCTGGATCGTCGCGGCGTAGCGCGCCAGGGGAGCGGCCTGCGGAGCCGGGACCGCAGTCAGGCGCTCGAGGTCGATGATGAGGCGCGGCGGCGCCTCGGTGGCCGCGGCCGAGCCGCTCTCGCCCTCAGGCAGCAGCTCGCTGACCGGGACGCCGTAGAAGTCCGCCAGCTCGTGCAGCCGCTGCACCGTGACGGCGCGGTCGCCGCGCTCGTAGGACCCGACCACGACGGCCTTCCAGCGCCCTCGGCTCTTCTCCTCCACGCCGTGCAGCGAGAGGCCCTGCTGCGTGCGGATGGCGCGCAGTCGGGCCCCGAGGGACTTGGCGTACTCGTTCACGGTGGCCTCCCGTCGGCCCGGTGATCCGGTCCGCGGCGTCGGTCTCACCACTGGCTCGACCGGGGAGTGGCCTCGCGACCCGTGGTCGCGGGACCGGGTGACCGTGCACCCCCCGGCGTCGACGCCTCGCCGTGTTCTGATCTTCTTGGTTGCCGTGCTGTTGCTCTCCGTACCTGGTTACTCAGCGTGACAGCAGGCACAGCGTGCGGTCAAGCCCCTCGCCCGTGCATCACGTGCCTGTGTCGCCGCTGGTAGCCTGGCCGCGAATCTCCACCGAGCCCGTCCCGTGAGGCGGGGAAGGAGGTCGTGCCGGTGACGGCTGCTTCAGGACGTGCTCGCCCGGTGTCGGGCGACCCCGCGGCCGCCCGTTCCGTCCTGGACGCCTCAGGGCTGGGTCGTGTGATCGACCGGATGGCCCACGAGATCCTCGAGAAGACCGGCGGTGCCGACGACGTCGTGCTGCTCGGCATCCCCACGCGGGGCACGGTGCTCGCAGCGCGGCTGCAGTCACGCCTCGAGGCGTTTGGCGGTCACCGGGTGCCGACCGGGTCTCTCGACATCACGCTCTACCGCGACGACCTGCACCTGAACTCCACGCGGGCGCTCGCCACCACCGACCTACCGGACGGCGGCATCGACGACAAGCTCGTGGTCCTCGTCGACGACGTGCTCTTCTCGGGCCGGAGCATCCGAGCTGCCCTCGACGCGCTGGCGGACCTGGGCCGACCGCGCGTGGTGCAGCTCGCCGTCCTCGTCGACCGCGGGCATCGCGAGCTGCCCATCCGCGCCGACTACGTCGGCAAGAACATCCCGACCTCGCTGCGCGAGACAATCCACGTGCAGCTCACCGAGCAGGACGGCGTCGACGCGGTGCTCGTCGGGCCGGCGAAGGGGGCGCAGGCATGAAGCGGCACCTGCTCTCGGCGGCGGACCTCAGCTTCGAGGACGCGACGCTCGTGCTCGACACCGCGGCGGAGATGGCGCAGGTCGCCGACCGCGCAGTCAAGAAGCTGCCCACGCTGCGGGGCCGCACCGTCGTGAACCTGTTCTTCGAGGACTCGACACGCACCAAGACGAGCTTCGAGCTCGCCGCCAAGCGGCTGTCGGCGGACGTCATCAACTTCGCCGCCAAGGGCAGCAGCGTCAGCAAGGGCGAGTCGCTCAAGGACACCGCCCTCACCCTTGAGGCGATGGGCAGCGACGCCGTCGTGATCCGCCACTCCTGGTCGGGCGCCCCGGTGAACCTCGCCCGCATCGTCCGTGGATCGGTCGTCAACGCAGGCGACGGAACGCACGAGCACCCCACGCAGGCGCTGCTCGACGCCTACACGATGCGCCAGCGGCTCGGCCGCATCGAGGGGCTGCGGGTCACGGTCGTGGGCGACATCCTGCACAGCCGGGTGGCCCGGTCGAACGTGCTGCTGCTCAAGACACTGGGCGCCGAGGTGACCCTCGTCGCGCCGCCCACCCTGCTGCCGGTCGGGGTGCACGCCTGGCCCGCGGAGGTGTCCTACGACCTCGACGCGGTGCTGCCCAAGAGCGACGTCGTGATGATGCTGCGGGTCCAGCGCGAGCGGATGGGCGCGGCGTACTTCCCCTCCGCCCACGAGTACTCCCGCCGTTACGGCCTCGACGCCGACCGGGTCGCGCTGCTCCAGGACCACACGATCGTCATGCACCCCGGCCCGATGGTGCGAGGCATGGAGATCGCCTCCGAGGTGGCCGACGGCCTGCGCTCCACGATCGTGGACCAGGTCACCAACGGTGTGAGCGTGCGGATGGCGGTCCTTTACCTGCTGCTCGGTGGATCCGAGCCGGCGATCGGCGTGAGCGGAGAAGAGAGCGGGCTTCAGCCCGCGAGCGCTGGAGCGAACCACGAGCGGAGCACCGAGTGAGCTGGGTCATCAAGAGCGTCCTCCTGTACGGCGAGGGCGAGCCGGTCGACGTGGTGCTGCTCGACGGCGTGATCGCCGAGATCGGTGCTGGGCTGACCGCCGACGAGACGCTGGACGCGGCAGGGTGCCTGCTGCTCCCCGGCCTCGTGGACCTGCACACGCACCTGCGCGAGCCCGGCAGGGAGGACGCCGAGACCGTCGAGACCGGCACGATGGCCGCGGCCCTCGGCGGGTTCACCGCCGTGCACGCCATGGCCAACACCAGCCCCGTCGCCGACACCGCGGGGGTCGTGGAGCAGGTGTGGCGACTCGGCCAGGAGGCGGGCCACTGCGACGTCTTCCCGGTCGGTGCCGTGACCCGCGGCCTGGAGGGCAAGGACCTGGCGGAGCTCGGCACCATGGCCGACTCGGCCGCGCGCGTGCGGGTCTTCTCCGACGACGGCAAGTGCGTGAGCGACGCGTCGCTGATGCGCCGGGCGCTCGAGTACGTCAAGGCCTTCGACGGTGTCGTCGCCCAGCACGCGCAGGAGCCCCGGCTCACCGATGGCGCGCAGATGAACGAGGGCGTGGTGTCCTCGATGCTCGGCCTCGCCGGCTGGCCCGCGGTGGCCGAGGAGGCCGTCATCGCTCGCGACTGCCTGCTCGCCGCCCACGTCGGCAGCCGGCTGCACGTCTGCCACGTGAGCACGGCCGGCAGCGTCGAGCTCATCCGCTGGGCCAAGAGCAAGGGTTGGGACGTCACCGCCGAGGTCACGCCCCACCACTTGCTGCTCACGGACGACTGCGCGCACGGCTACGACGCCACCTTCAAGGTCAACCCGCCGCTGCGGACCGAGGCCGACGTCGCCGCGCTCCGCGACGGGCTGGCGGACGGCACCATCGACTGCGTCGCGACCGACCACGCCCCGCACGCGCCGGAGGACAAGGAGACCGAGTGGGGCGCGGCCCTGCCCGGCATGACGGGGCTGGAGACGGCGCTGTCCGTCGTCGCCGAGACGATGGTCGTCCCCGGGCGGCTCACGTGGCGTCAGGTCGCCGAGCGGATGAGCGAGACGCCCGCCCGGATCGGCCGGCTCGAGGGTCACGGCCGCCCGCTGGCCGTGGGGCAGCCCGCCAACGTCGTGGTCGTCGACCCCGAGATCCGCTGGGTGGTCGACCCCGCCCAGAGCGCCAGCCGCAGCCGCAACACCCCGTTCGCGGGGCGCGAGCTGCCGGTCCGCGTCCGCGCGACCTTCCTGCGCGGTCGCCCGACCGTGATCGACGGCAAGCCGGCCTGATGGACCGTCTCCTCCTCACCCTCGGGACCCTCGCCCTGGCGGGCGCGGCGTACCTGCTGATGCTCAAGGGCTGGCACTCCCGGCAGCGCCGGCAGGCCGACGTCCCCGTCCCGCCCACGTCGACCGGCGAGGCCCCGGTGCTGGTCCCCGCCGTACCAGGGCTGTACGTCGGGACGACGAGCGCCACGGACTGGCTGGACCGGATCGCGGTCCACCACCTGGCCGACCGGGCGCGGGCCGACCTGCTCGTCGCCGCCGACGGCGTGCACGTCGAGCGTGACGGCCTGCCGGAGCTGTTCGTCCCGCTGTCCGACCTCGAGTCGGCCAGCGTCGAGGAGTCGCTGGCCGGCAAGGTGGTGAGCGGCGGGATGCTCGTCCTGACCTGGCGCCTCGGTGCCCGCCGGGTGGCGACCGCCTTCCGCGCCGACGACCGCGCTGCCCACGTCGCCCTGCGCGACGCCCTCTCCGCCCTGCTGCCCGTGGAGGCCACGAAGTGACGACCCCTGCCCTGCTCGTCCTGGAGGACGGGCGCACCTTCCGCGGCGAGTCCTACGGCGCGGTGGGGGAGACCTTCGGCGAGGCCGTCTTCAGCACCGGCATGACCGGCTACCAGGAGACGCTCACGGACCCGTCGTACCACCGGCAGGTCGTCGTGATGACGGCGCCGCAGATCGGCAACACCGGGGTCAACGACGAGGACCCGGAGTCGGCGCGGATCTGGGTGAGCGGCTACGTCGTGCGGGAGCCCTCCCGGGTCGCGAGCAGCTGGCGCGCGCAGCGCTCCCTCGACGAGGAGCTCAGGGTGCAGGGGGTCGTCGGCATCAGCGGCATCGACACCCGCGCCCTCACGCGGCACCTGCGCGAGCGCGGCGCGATGCGGGTCGGGATCTTCAGCGGGGACATCCCCGCCGACGCGCTCGACCGCGTGCTCGCGAGCCCGCAGATGCTCGGAGCCGACCTGTGCGGCGAGGTGTCCACGAGCACGCCGTACGTCGTGGATGCCCTGGGGGACAAGAAGTTCACGGTCGCGGCGGTCGACCTCGGCATCAAGGCCAACACCCCGCGGATGATGGCCGAGCGGGGCATCGAGGTGCACGTGCTGCCCTCGAGCTGCACCACCGACGACATCGTGGCGGTCAACCCGGACGGGGTGTTCTTCAGCAACGGCCCGGGTGACCCGGCCACCGCCGACCACGCCGTCGGGGTGCTGCGCGACGTGCTCGACCGCGGGCTGCCGTACTTCGGGATCTGCTTTGGCAACCAGCTCTTCGGTCGCGCGCTGGGGTTCGGCACGTACAAGCTGAAGTACGGCCACCGCGGGATCAACCAGCCCGTCATGGACCGCACCACCGGCAAGGTCGAGGTCACCGCGCACAACCACGGCTTCGCGGTGGACGCACCGCGCGAGGGGGCCACCGCCACGCCGTACGGTGAGGCCTCGGTCAGCCACGTCTGCCTCAACGACGACGTGGTCGAGGGCCTCGAGCTGCGCAAGGACGGTCACCTGAAGGCCTTCTCCGTGCAGTACCACCCCGAGGCCGCGGCCGGACCGCACGACGCGTCCTACCTGTTCGACCGCTTCTGCGACCTGATGGAGAGCAAGCGTGCCTAAGCGCGAGGACCTGAAGCACGTCCTGGTGATCGGGTCCGGTCCGATCCTCATCGGGCAGGCGGCGGAGTTCGACTACTCCGGCACGCAGGCCTGCCGGGTGCTCAAGGCCGAGGGCCTGCGCGTCACGCTCATCAACTCCAACCCGGCCACGATCATGACCGACCCGGAGTTCGCCGACGCCACCTACGTCGAGCCGATCACGCCCGAGTTCGTCGCCAAGGTGATCGAGAAGGAGCGCCCCGACGCGCTGCTGCCGACCCTCGGCGGCCAGACGGCGCTCAACACGGCCATGGCCCTGCACGAGTCGGGGGTGCTGTCGAAGTACGGCGTCGAGCTCATCGGTGCCGACGTCGACGCGATCCGCAAGGGCGAGGACCGGCAGGCATTCAAGGACGTCGTCGACTCGATCGGCGCGGAGAGCGCGCGCTCGGCCGTGTGCCACTCGATGGAAGAGCTGCTCGAGGCCGTGCAGGACCTCGGCTACCCCGTGGTGGTGCGGCCGTCGTTCACGATGGGTGGCGCCGGCGGCGGCATGGCGTACGACGAGGCCGACCTGCGGCGCATCGGTGGCGCCGGCCTGCAGGCCAGCGTCACCACCGAGGTCCTCCTCGAGGAGTCGATCCTCGGCTGGAAGGAGTACGAGCTCGAGCTGATGCGCGACAAGCACGACAACGTCGTCGTCATCTGCTCCATCGAGAACCTCGACCCGATGGGCGTGCACACCGGCGACTCCATCACCGTCGCGCCGGCGATGACGCTCACCGACCGCGAGTACCAGCGGCTGCGCGACATCGCCATCGACGTGATCCGTGCTGTCGGTGTCGACACCGGCGGCTGCAACATCCAGTTCGCGGTCAACCCCACGGACGGCCGGGTCGTCGTCATCGAGATGAACCCGCGCGTGTCGCGGTCGAGTGCGCTGGCCTCCAAGGCGACCGGCTTCCCGATCGCGAAGATCGCCGCGAAGCTCGCCGTCGGTTACACCCTCGACGAGATCCCCAACGACATCACTCGTGAGACCCCGGCGTCGTTCGAGCCCACGCTCGACTACGTCGTCGTGAAGGTGCCGCGCTTCGCCTTCGAGAAGTTCCCCGGCACCGACGACGAGCTCACCACGACGATGAAGAGCGTGGGCGAGGCCATGTCGATCGGGCGGTCCTTCGTCGAGGCGCTGCAGAAGGCGATGCGCTCCCTGGAGCAGAACCCCGCCGGCTTCTGGACCCAGCCCGATCCGCGGCTCACGAAGGAGGAGGCGCTCGCCAAGGCCGCCCGTCCGCACGACGGCCGGCTCCACACCGTCGAGCTCGCCCTGCGCCTCGGCGCGACGGCCGAGGAGGTCCACGAGGCCACCCGCATCGACCCGTGGTTCTTGGACCAGATCCTGTCGCTGGTCGAGCTCCGCCGTGAGCTCGAGGCGGCCGACCACCTCGACGAGCACCTGCTCCGCAAGGCCAAGCGGATGGGCTGCAGCGACCGCCAGCTCGCGGCCGTGAAGGGCATGACCGAGCGGCAGGTCCGCGAGCTCAGGCACGACCTCGGGATCCGGCCGGTCTACAAGACCGTCGACACCTGCGCCGCCGAGTTCGCCGCTCTCACGCCGTACCACTACTCCTCCTACGACGAGGAGACCGAGGTCGCGCCGTCGGCCAAGCAGAAGGTGCTCATCCTGGGCTCGGGGCCGAACCGCATCGGCCAGGGCATCGAGTTCGACTACGCCTGCGTGCACGCGTCCTTCGCGCTGCACGAGGCCGGCTTCGAGACCGTGATGGTCAACTGCAACCCGGAGACGGTGTCGACCGACTACGACACCTCCGACCGGCTGTACTTCGAGCCGCTCACCGTCGAGGACGTGCTCGAGGTCGTGCACGCCGAGCGGGAGAGCGCGCACGCCGGCGGCGGCGAGCTGGTCGGTGTCGTGGTGCAGCTCGGTGGCCAGACGCCGCTGCGGCTGGCCCAGGAGCTCAAGGACTGCGGCGTGCCGATCGTCGGCACCAGCCCCGAGGCGATCCACCTCGCCGAGGAGCGCGGCGCGTTCGGCCAGGTGCTCGCCGACGCGGGGCTCCCGGCCCCGAAGCACGGCACCGCCACGTCGTACGACGAGGCCGCCCTGATCGCCGAGACCGTCGGGTACCCGGTGCTGGTGCGCCCGTCGTACGTCCTGGGCGGCCGCGGCATGGAGATCGTCTACACCGACGCGATGCTGCGGGACTACATGCAACGCAGCACCATCGTCGGTCCGGACACGCCGGTGCTCGTCGACCGGTTCCTGGAGGACGCGGTCGAGATCGACGTCGACGCGCTGTACGACGGCACCGAGCTCTACCTCGGCGGCGTGATGGAGCACATCGAGGAGGCCGGCATCCACTCCGGCGACTCCTCGTGCGCCCTGCCGCCCATCACGCTCGGCAAGGCCGACCTCGAGCGGATCCGGTACAGCACGGAGGCGATCGCCAAGGGCGTCGGCGTGCGCGGGCTGCTCAACGTCCAGTACGCCCTCAAGGACGACGTGCTCTACGTGCTCGAGGCCAACCCGCGCGCGAGCCGCACCGTGCCGTTCGTGTCGAAGGCCACCGCGGTGCAGCTCGCCAAGGCCTGTGCCCGGGTGATGCTCGGCGCCACCGTCGCCCAGCTGCGCGCCGAGGGCATGCTGCCCGCAGAAGGCGACGGCGGGCACATGCCGATGGACTCCCCGGTGTCGGTGAAGGAGGCGGTGCTGCCGTTCGGGCGGTTCCTCGGCGTCGACACCGTGCTCGGGCCGGAGATGAAGTCCACCGGCGAGGTCATGGGTATCGACACCGTCTTCGGAACGGCCTTCGCCAAGAGCCAGTCGGCTGCCTTCGGTGACCTGCCGGTGAAGGGCCGGGTGTTCGTCTCGGTGGCCAACCGCGACAAGCGCTCCATGATCTTCCCGGTGAAGCGGCTCGCCGACCTCGGCTTCGAGGTGCTCGCCACCGAGGGGACGGCGGAGGTGCTGCGGCGCAACGGGGTGCGGGCCACCATCGTCGGCAAGCACTCGGTGTCGCCGCTGGAGAGCGTCGTCCCAATGATCCTGGGCGGCGAGATCGACCTCATCTTCAACACCCCCTTCGGTGTGGGCACGCGGCTGGACGGCTACGAGATCCGCACCGCCGCGGTGACGCGAGGCGTGCCGTGCATCACGACCATCCAGGGGGCCGCAGCCTGCGTGCAGGGCATCGAGGCCCTGGTGCGCGGCGACATCGGCGTGCGCTCGCTCCAGGAGCACCACGCCGCCCTCCGTGAGGCGAGGAGCGCCTGATGCCGCTGCAGGTCCAGGCCGAGGTCCTGTCCGTCCGGAAGGTCGGGGCCTACACCGCGATGACCGTGGTGGCACCGGGGATGGCCGAGCTCACGAAGCCGGGGCACTTCGTCGCGGTGCAGGTGGGCGGCCCGAGCTCGAGCATGCTGCTGCGGCGGGCCTTCGCGATCTACGAGGTCAAGGAGCGGGGCGTGTACGGCGGGACGGTGGAGTTCGTCTTCGCCGTGCACGGGAAGGGCACGGCGTGGTTGGCCGCCCGCCGCCCGCAGGACAAGATCGACATCGTCGGGCCGCTCGGCAAGCCGTTCCGCCTGCCTGCGCAGCCGGTCACCGCGACCCTCGTTGGCGGCGGGTACGGCAGCGCGCCGCTGCTCCCGCTCGCGCAGGCGCTGCGCGACCGCGGCTGCCGGGTCGACTTCGTGCTGGGCGCCGCGAGCGTCGACCGCCTCTTCGGCCAGCTCGACGCCCGCCGGATCGCGGCGAGCCTCGAGGTCACCACCGACGACGGGTCCATGGGTCGGGCCGGCCGGGTCAGCGACGTGCTGCCCGCGCTGATGGACAAGACCGGCTCCGACGTCGTCTACGCCTGCGGGCCCATGGGGATGCTCAAGGCGGTCACCGCCATCGCGGCGGAGCGCGGCATCCCCGCCCAGGTCGCCGTCGAGGAGTCGATGGCGTGCGGCATCGGCGTGTGCATGACGTGCGTGCTGCCGGTGATCGGCGACGACGGCGAGAGCCGCATGGTGCGGTCCTGCGTCGAGGGGCCGGTGTTCCTCGGCGACCGGGTGCGGTGGAACGACGTGGGCACCGTGCCGCCCGACGTGGTCGGGTCCCTCACCGCGCCGGGAGGTGGGCACTGACATGGGCGAGCTGACCATCCGACAGCAGCAGGAGTTGCGCCATCTGCCGGCCGTCGACATGTCGACCACCCTGGCCGGGGTGTCGTTCCCCAACCCGGTCTTCACGGCCAGCGGCTGCGCGGCGGCCGGCCAGGAGCTGGACCAGTTCTTCGACGTCAGCCGCCTGGGGGGCGTCGTCACGAAGTCGATCATGATGGCGCCTCGCTCGGGCCGTGCGACCCCTCGCATGGCCGAGACGCCGAGCGGGATGCTGAACTCCATCGGGCTGCAGGGTCCCGGCATCGACGCCTTCCTCGACAAGGACCTGGCGTGGCTGGCCTCCCGCAAGGCGCGGGCGGTCGTGTCCATCGCGGGCGGCAGCGTCGACGAGTACGCCAAGCTGGCGGCCCGGCTACGCGGCCGGCCAGGGCTGGCGATGATCGAGGTCAACATCTCCTGCCCCAACGTCGAGGACCGCGGTCAGGTCTTCGCGTGCGACCCGCGCGCCTCGGCCTCGGTGATCCAGGCCGTCAAGCGGAACGCGCCCTCCGGCGTCCCGGTCTTCGCGAAGCTCAGCCCCGACGTCACCGACATCACCGACGTCGCCCGGTCCTGCGTGAACGCCGGTGCCGACGGCCTGTCGGTCATCAACACCCTGCTCGGCCTGGTCATCGACACCGACACGATGCGGCCGGCACTGGGCGGCATCACGGGCGGGCTCTCCGGCCCTGCGATCCGGCCGGTGGCGGTGCGCTGCGTGTGGCAGGTGCGCCAGGCGCTGCCCGACGTCCCGATCCTCGGCATGGGCGGCATCCGTACCGGTCTCGACGCCCTCGAGTTCGTGCTCGCCGGGGCCAACGCCGTGAGCGTCGGCACCACCGTGTTCGGCGACCCGACCGCGCCGGTGCGGATCCTCGAGGAGCTCACGGTCGCGCTCGCCGAGCGAGGGTTCGCGTGCTTCGAGGACGCGGTGGGCTTCGCGCACCGCCCGCCGGACCTGCACGTGCCCGAAGGCCCGGACCCGCTCGGCGACGAGCCCGACAGCGACCACCGGCCCGTCACCTTCGAGGCTGGCGCGTGAAGGCGCCGGTCGCCGTCCCCCTGGACGCCCCGGACCTCGCGACGGCGGTGCGCTGGGCGGACGCCGTGCGCCCGCACGTCCAGGTGCTCAAGGTGGGCCTCGAGCTGTTCTGCGCTCAGGGACCAGCCGTCGTGGACGCCGTCCGTGGCGACGCCGACGTCTTCCTCGACCTCAAGCTGCACGACATCCCCAACACCGTGGCCGGAGCTGCGCGCGCGGTCGCGTCGCTGCGTCCCCGCTACCTGACCGTGCACGCGAGCGGCGGCGCCGACATGGTGCGGGCCGCGGTCGAGGCTGCTCCCGAGGTGACGATCGCCGCGGTGACGGTGCTCACGAGCATCTCGGCGCAGACCCTCGAGGAGGTCGGCCTGTCCGGGCCGCCGATCGACGCCGTACGCCGGCTGGCAGCCCTCGCGGTCTCCGCCGGCGTCGGGGCGCTCGTGTGCAGCCCCCAGGAGGTGGCGGCCGTCCGCGCGGAGGTCGGCCCAGGGGTGGTCCTCATCACGCCGGGCGTGCGTCCCGCCGGCGCGGAGGCCGGAGACCAGGCCCGCTTCGCCACCCCGCAGCAGGCCCTCGCGGACGGCGCGGACCTGCTGGTTGTCGGCCGGCCCATCACGGGTGCGGCCGACCCCGGCGAGGCCGCGGCCCGGATCGCCGCCGAGCTCCTCCCCGCCTGACGACTGTTCTTCGCACCCGGAGCGGGCGCGATCTTTTGCGGTGCGGCGACCGCACTCGCTACGGTCGCCCCGACCCGACCGACACGACCGAGGTGGACCTGCGTGGCGCTCCCGCCCCTCACCCCCGAGCAACGTGCTGCTGCGCTGGAGAAGGCCGCCGCCGCCCGCCGTGCCCGGGCCGAGCTGAAGGTGCGGCTGAAGTCGCAGGGGGCGAGCCTCGCGGAGGTCCTCGCGAACGGCGACTCGGACGACGCGGTCGCCAAGATGAAGGTCGTGGCGGTCCTCGAGGCGATGCCGGGCGTGGGCAAGGTCAAGGCCCAGAAGCTCATGGAGGAGCTCGAGATCTCGCCGGCGCGTCGCGTGCGCGGGCTCGGCGCCAAGCAGCGCGAAGCGCTCCTGCGGGCGTTCGCCGCCTCGTGACAGGTTCTGCGGCCAGCCGGTTGTTCGTCCTCGCCGGCCCCTCCGGCGTGGGCAAGGGCAGCGTGATCGCCGCCGTACGACGACGTCACCCTGACGTGTGGGTGTCCGTCTCCGTGACCACCCGGGCTCCGCGCGCGGGCGAGACCGACGGGGTGGAGTACCACTTCGTCACCGCGGCGGAGTACGAGCGGATGATCGCGAACGGCGAGCTGCTGGAGCACGCGGTCTACGGCGGCAACGGCTACGGCACGCCACGGGTGCCCGTGGAGGCGCGGCTGGCAAGCGGGCAGCCGGCGCTGCTCGAGATCGACCTGCAGGGCGCGCGGCAGGTGAAGCACGCCATGCCGGAGTCGCACCTGGTGTTCCTCGCGCCTCCGAGCTTCGAGGAGCTGGCGCGGCGGCTCACCGGCCGCGGCACGGAGGCGGACGACGTCGTGCGGCGGCGGCTGGAGATCGCCCGAGAGGAGCTCGCGGCAGAGGACGAGTTCGAGACCGTCATCGTGAACGACGACGTCGAGCGCGCCGCCGACGCGCTGGTAGCCTTGCTGAAGATCCCCTAAGGACTGGAGTCACTGTGTCCGGCACCGTCGCGAACCCGATCGGCATCACCAACCCGCCCATCGACGAGCTCCTCGAGGCCACCGACTCCAAGTACAGCCTGGTCATCTACGCCGCGAAGCGCGCCCGCCAGATCAACGCCTACTACTCGCAGCTCGGCGAGGGCCTGCTCGAGTACGTCGGCCCGCTGGTCGAGACCGGCGTCCAGGAGAAGCCGCTGTCGATCGCGCTGCGCGAGATCAACGCCGGGCTGCTGACCCACGAGCAGGTCTCCGAGCCCACGCCCAACCCCTGATGCCCAGGGTGCTCCTCGGCGTCGCCGGGGGCATCGCGGCCTACAAGGCCGTCGAGCTGCTCAGGCAGCTCACCGAGACCGGGCACGACGTCCGGGTCGTCCCCACCGCCAGCGCGCTGGAGTTCGTCGGCGCGCCGACCTGGGCAGCGCTGTCGGGCAAGCCCGTCTCCGCCAGCACCTGGGACGACGTCCACGAGGTGCCGCACGTCCGGCTCGGCCAGGAGGCCGACCTGGTCGTCGTCGCGCCGGCGACCGCAAACCTGCTCGCGAAAGCCGCGCACGGCCTCGCCGACGACCTGCTCACCAACACCCTGCTGACGGCGCGCTGCCCGGTGGTGCTCGCGCCCGCGATGCACACCGAGATGTGGGAGCACCCGGCCACGCAGGCCAACGTCGCCACCCTGCGCTCGCGTGGCGTGCTCGTCGTCGAACCGGCAGTCGGCAGGCTCACCGGCGCCGACAGCGGCAAGGGCCGGCTGCCCGAGCCCGAGGAGCTCGCCGCCCTGTGCCGGCAGGTGCTCGCGCGCGGTCCGCAGCCTCTCGACCTGGTCGGCCGTCGCGTGGTCATCAGCAGCGGCGGCACCCGCGAGCACCTCGACCCGGTGCGGTTCCTGGGCAACCGGTCCAGCGGCCGCCAGGGCCACGCCCTGGCGCGCACCGCGGCCGCCCGCGGCGCCGAGGTCGTGCTCGTCTCCTCCAGCGGGCTGCCCGACCCGGCCGGGGTGAAGGTCGTCCCGGTCACCAGCGCGGTCGAGATGCGTGACGCCGTGCTCGCGGAGGCGGTGGACGCCGACGCGGTCGTCATGGCCGCGGCCGTCGCCGACTACCGACCGCTGGAACGCCTGGCGCACAAGCGGAAGAAGACCGAGTCGCTCACCGTCGAGCTGGTGCAGAACCCCGACATCCTGAAGGAGCTCGTCGCCGTGCGGTCCCCGGGCCAGGTGCTCGTGGGCTTCGCCGCCGAGACCGGGGACGACCACGCCGACGTGCTGACGCACGGCCGGGACAAGCTCGCCGGCAAGGGCTGCGACCTGCTCGTCGTCAACGAGGTGGGGGAGTCCGGTCACCCCACAGGCTTCGAGGGTGCCCAGAACGCCGCCACCGTGCTCGGTGCCGACGGCACCGCCGTGGAGGTGCCGCTCGGTTCCAAGGAGGCGCTGGCCGACGTGGTCTGGGACCTGGTCGCCGCGCGCCTCCCGGGTTGAGCCGCTCCCTCTGGCAGGGTGTCCGCATGCTTCGCCGCCTTGCCCCGCTGCTGCTCGTGCCCGTCCTCGCGACGGCCTGCTCCCGGTCCGACAACCCGACCGTCGACGTGCCGACGAGCACGCCCAGCCCGACCGCCTCGCCGACCCCCAGCCCCACCCCGAGCCCGACACCCACGTCGAGCCCGAGCGCCAGCCCCACGCCCACGCCGACGAAGGCCCGCGCGATCCCGGCGAAGGACCGCGACGTCGACGGTGACGGCACGCCGGACCTGATCCGCGCGACCGCGACGAGGCTGTCCGTCGAGCTCTCCGGCAGCGGCCGCACGGTGACGGCGCCGGTGCACGCGGACTCCCCGCGCAGCCCCGCCGTCCTCGGCACGGCGGACGTCGACCGCGACGGCTACGCCGAGGTCTTCCTCGAGACGGCCGAGGGCGCCTCGACCCAGTTCGCCACGCCGTACCGGTTCGACGGCAAGCTCCTGCGCGAGGTGCAGCTCGACGACGGCCCGGCCAGGCTCGGCATCAGCGGCAGCGTTACGCACGGCGACGGTTTCGCGTGCGGCGCGAGCGGCCTGCTCGAGGTGCGCAGCGCCGACAGCACCGATGGCTCCTCGTACACCGTGCACATCGACACGTATCGCGTCACCGGCGCCACGCTGGTCCTGGCGAAGAGCCGGACGATCTCCGCGAAGCAGGGGGACGACGAGGTGCAGAAGGCGTACTCGGCCGCGTGCGGGACCGTCGGGGGCTGAGCCCGTCCCTGGCCGTAGAGTGTCTGGACCAACCTCGCCCTGGGAGCATGTGTGTCGCGTCGCCTGTTCACGTCCGAGTCCGTGACCGAGGGTCACCCCGACAAGATCGCTGACGCGATCAGCGACTCGATCCTGGACGCGCTGATCAGCCAGGACCCCCGCAGCCGCGTGGCGGTCGAGACCTTGATCACCACCGGTCAGGTGCACGTCGCCGGCGAGGTGACCACCGAGGGGTACGCCGACATCCCGCGGATCGTGCGCGACACCATCCTCGAGATCGGCTACGACTCCTCGAAGAAGGGCTTCGACGGCGCGTCCTGCGGCGTCAGCGTGTCGATCGGCTCGCAGAGCCCTGACATCGCCCAGGGCGTCGACACCGCCTACGAGGCGCGGGTCGAGGGCGACCAGGACGAGCTCGACCGGCAGGGCGCGGGCGACCAGGGCTTGATGTTCGGCTTCGCGTGCGACGAGACGCCCGAGCTCATGCCGCTGCCCATCGCGCTGGCGCACCGGCTCGCCCGGCGCCTCACCGCGGTCCGCAAGGACGGTGCGGTGCCGTACCTGCGCCCCGACGGCAAGACCCAGGTCACGATCGAGTACGTCGACAACAAGCCGGTCCGGCTCGACACCGTCGTCGTTTCCAGCCAGCACGCGGCCGACATCGACATCGAGACGCTGCTCAAGCCCGACGTCGCGGAGCAGGTCATCGCCCCCGAGATCGCTGACCTCGGCCTCGACACCGACGGCTACCGGCTGCTCGTGAACCCCACGGGCCGGTTCGAGATCGGTGGCCCCATGGGCGACGCCGGCCTGACCGGGCGCAAGATCATCGTCGACACGTACGGCGGGTACGCCCGCCACGGCGGCGGCGCCTTCTCCGGCAAGGACCCGTCCAAGGTCGACCGGTCCGCGGCCTACGCCATGCGCTGGGTGGCCAAGAACGTCGTCGCCGCGGGCCTCGCGAGCCGCTGCGAGGTGCAGGTGGCGTACGCCATCGGCAAGGCCGAGCCGGTCGGGCTGTTCGTCGACACCTTCGGCACGGGCGTGGTGGAGGACACCGTGCTCCAGGCCGCGATCACCGAGGTCTTCGATCTCCGCCCGGCGGCGATCATCCGCGATCTGGACCTGCTCCGGCCGATCTACGCGCAGACCTCGGCGTACGGCCACTTCGGCCGGGAGCTGCCCGACTTCACCTGGGAGTCCACGGACCGCGCCGAGCTCCTCAAGAAGGCCGCCGGCCAGTAAGGCCCTGTCCGCCGGCTCTCGTAGCCTCCCGGACGTGAGCGAAGACGCGAGCTCGCGCGGCGAGCGAGCGACGAAGCGACGGAGGTCCTCGGTCGAGCCGGAGCAGCTGACCCTCGGGCCGCGCAAGCGGCCGAGCCGGCGCGCCGGCGTCCCCGAGCTCACGCCCGACCGCCCGGTCGCCCGGGTCGCGGTCGACACCGGCGTGCCGCACCTGGACCGACCGTTCGACTACGCCGTGCCGGCGGCGATGGCCGCAGCGGAGCCGGGCTGCCGCGTGCGGGTCCGCTTCTCCGGCCGGCTCGTCGACGGCGTGGTCCTCGACCGGCTCGACGCGAGCGACCACGAGGGGCGGCTCGCGCCGTTGGCCGCGCTCGTCAGCCCGGAGCGGGTGCTGACCTCCGAGGTGGCAAGGCTCGCCCGCGTGGTGGCCGACCGCTGCGCCGGCACGCTCGAGGACGTGCTGCGGCTGGCCCTGCCGCCCCGACACGCCCGCGTCGAGGCCGAACCAGGTGGCCTCCCTGCCGCCCCGCCGCCCGCCCCCGAGCCGGGTACCTGGGACCGGTACGCCAACGGGCCGTCGTACCTCACCGCCCTGGGCCAGGGCGCCCCGCGGGCGGTCTGGTCGGCGCTGCCAGGACCGACCTGGCCGGCGGAGCTCGCCACGGCCGTCCGGGCGTGCGCCGCCGGGGGCCGCGGCGCCGTCGTCGTGCTGCCCGACCACCGCGACGTGGAGCGGGTGGCAGCTGGCTTCGGCGACCTCCCGCACGTCGTGCTGAGGGCCGACCTCGGGCCGGCCGAGCGCTACCGCCGTTGGCTCAAGGTGCTGCGCGGCGAGGTGCAGGTCGTCGTTGGGACCCGCGCAGCGGCGTTCGCGCCGGTGCGCGACCTCGGGCTCGTGGTGCTGTGGGACGACGGCGACGACCTGCACGCCGAGCCGCGGGCGCCGTACTGCCACGTCCGTGAGGTCCTGGTCCACCGCGCGCACCTGGCCGGCGCCGCAGCCCTGCTCGGCGGCTTCGCACGTACCGCCGAGGGCCAGCTGCTGGTCGACAGCGGCTGGGCGGCGGAGCTGGTGCCGACGAGGGAGGCCGTCCGCACGGTCGCCCCGCGCGTGGACGGCACCTCCGACGACGACCTCGCCCGAGACCCGGCGGCTCGGGCGGCCCGGCTGCCGCACCTCGCGTTCGAGGCCGCACGTGCTGCTCTGAACGCTGGTGATCCGGTGCTCGTGCAGGTCCCGCGCCGCGGCTACGTCCCCGCACTGGCCTGCCAGCGCGACCGCACCCCCGCCCGTTGCACCGCCTGCTCGGGCCCGTTGCAGGCCACGTCCGGCCACGCGGTCCCGAGCTGCCCGTGGTGCGGGCGGCTCGCCGGCGACTGGACCTGCCCGCGGTGCGGCGGGCGGCAGCTGCGCGCGCTGGTGGTCGGCGCCCGTCGTACGGCGGAAGAGCTCGGCCGGGCCCTGCCCCGCGTCTCGGTCCGCACCAGTGGGCGCGACGAGGTGCTGGCCACGGTTCCCGCGGGGCCGGCGCTCGTCGTGGCGACCCCGGGCGCCGAGCCGGTGGCCGACGGCGGGTACGGCGCGGTGCTGCTCCTCGACGCGTGGGCGTCCCTGACCCGCGCGGACCTGCACGCCGGCGAGGAGGCGCTGCGGCGCTGGTTCAACGCCGCCGCCCTGAGCCGGCCGGGGGGCCGGGTGGTGGTCGTCGCCGACCGCGGGCTGCCGCAGGTGCAGGCGCTCGTGCGCTGGGACCCCGCGGGCGCCGCGGCGCGGGAGCTCGCCGACCGGACCGCGCTCGGGTTCCCGCCGGCCCTGCGGTTCGCCGCCGTCGAGGGGCCTGCGAGCGCGGTCGCGGAGGTCGTCGCCGCACTCCCGCTCGGGGAGGTGCTCGGGCCGGTCCCCCAGGGTGAGGGCGAACGCGCCTTCGTCCGGGTCCCTCGCGCGAAGGGCGCCGAGCTCGCGGCCGCACTGGCGCAGGTGCTCGCCACGCGGAGCGCCCGCAAGGCCGCTCCGGTCCGCGTCGTCCTCGACCCCCCGACGCTCACTTAGTCTGGCTGCATGTCCCTGCGCCCGATCCGTCTGCTCGGCGATCCCGTGCTGCGCACCCCCGCGGTAGAGGTCACCACGTTCGACAAGGAGCTGCGGACGCTCGTCAAGGACCTCACCGACACCATGCTGGACGCCCCCGGCGTCGGCCTGGCTGCGCCGCAGATCGGGGTCGGGCTACGCGTGTTCACCTACGACGTCGACGACGTCGTCGGGCACCTGATCAACCCGGTCCTGCACTTCCCCGACGAGGAGGAGCAGGACGGGCCCGAGGGCTGCCTGTCGCTGCCGGGCCTGCAGTACGACTGCGTCCGGCACAAGAACGTCGTCGCGCACGGCCAGAACGAGTACGGCGACCCCGTGGTCCTCGCGGGCTCCGACCTCTTGGCCCGCTGCGTGCAGCACGAGACCGACCACCTCGACGGCGTGCTGTTCATCGACCGCCTCGACCCCGCGAGCAAGAAGGTCGCGCTCGAGGAGATCCGGCTCGCCGAGTGGGCCAACCAGCCTGCTCCGGTGGTCAAGACCAGCCCCCACCCGCTCTTCGGCCGCGCCCTCTGACGTGCGGCTCGTCTTCGCGGGCACGCCCGAGGTCGCCGTCCCGAGCCTGACGGCCCTGCTGAGCAGCCGGCACGACGTCGTCGCGGTGCTCACTCGCCCGGACGCGCCCGCCGGGCGCGGCCGGGCCCTGCGCCCCAGCCCGGTGAAGGAGGCCGCCCTCGCGGCAGGCCTCGAGGTGCTCGAGCCGGCACACCCGCGGGAGGAGTCCTTCCAGCAGCGGCTGAAGCAGCTCGCGGTCGACGCCGTGCCGGTGGTCGCGTACGGCGCCCTCGTGCCCGCCTCGGCGCTGGGCGTGCCGCGGCTCGGCTGGGTCAACCTGCACTTCTCGCTGCTCCCCGCGTGGCGTGGCGCGGCCCCGGTGCAGCACGCCATCCTGGCGGGCGACGACCTGACGGGCGCCACCACCTTCCTCATCGAGGAGGGCCTCGACACCGGGCCGTGCTTCGGGACCGTCACCGAGCAGATCCGGCCGACCGACACCGCCGGCGAGCTCCTGGCCAGGCTGGCCTACGCGGGCGCTGGGCTGCTCGTCGCCACGATGGACGGGCTCGGGGACGGCGTGCTGCAGGCGGTCCCTCAGCAGGCGGACGGCGTGTCCTACGCCCCCAAGATCACCCCAGCGGACGCCCGGGTCGACTGGTCCGCTCCCGCGCTGCGCGTGGACCGCCTCGTGCGTGCCTGCACGCCCGCACCGGGGGCCTGGACCACCTTCCGGGAGCGCCGCGTCAAGCTCGGTCCGGTCACGCGGACCGATCGTCTGCTGCCTCCTGGCGTGCTCGACGGCGACCTCGTGGGCACGGCCACGGAGGCGGTGCGGCTGGGTGCCGTGCGCCCCGAGGGCAAGGGCGAGATGGCCGCCCTCGACTGGCTGCGCGGATTGCGCCCCGAGCCCGGCGAGCGGTTCGCATGAACGCGCTTGGCCCGGCGCGAGGCCCCGCGTCGGCCACGCCGACACGCTCTCGAAGGAGCCCGGGGCGTCGAGATGAGTAGCCCCGGGGCGAGGCGCCCGTCGAGAGGGCGGCGCCCGGCGTACCGGAAGCCGGTGAAGGACCAGTCTCGGCTCGTGGCGTACGACGTCCTCAAGGCGGTCCGCGAGCACGACGCCTACGCCAACCTGGTCCTGCCCCGGCTGCTGCGCGAGCGCGGCCTGGTCGGACGGGACGCCGCCTTCGCGACCGAGCTGACCTACGGGACGCTGCGTGCCCAGGGGCAGCTCGACGCGGTGCTGCAGGCCTGCGTCGACCGGCCGCTGGACCGCGTCGACCCTCCGGTCCTCGACGTGCTGCGCCTGGGCGCCTACCAGCTGCTGCGCACCCGCATCCCGCAGCACGCGGCCGTCTCCACCACGGTCGATGTGGCGCGCACCGTCCTGACGGCAGGGCCGGCCGGGTTCGTGAACGCAGTGCTGCGCAAGGTCGGCGCCCAGGACCTCGACGCCTGGCTCGCGCAGCTGCGTCCCGCCGACGAGGTGGACGCGGTGGCTCTCGAGACGGCGCACCCGCGGTGGGTGGCGCAGGCCTTCCGCGACGCGCTCGGCGGCGACCTGGGCGAGGCGCGTCGGGCGCTCGCCGCCGACGACGAGCGGCCACAGGTGCATCTGGTCGCGCGCCGGCTGCCCCGCGACGAGCTGGTGTCGGCGAGCGGGGGCGAGCCCGGACCTTGGTCCCCGCTGGCCGTCCGGCTCCCCGAGGGAGGCGCCCCGGGCGAGCTCCCGCCGGTCAGGGACGGACGCGCCGGCGTCCAGGACGAGGGCAGCCAGCTCGTGGCCCTGGCCGTCGCGGAGGCCCCGCTGGACGGCCCCGACCGGCTGTGGGTCGACCTGTGCGCGGGCCCGGGCGGCAAGGCGGCGCTGCTCGACGTCCTGGCCGCACGACGCGGTGCCCGGCTCGTGGCCGTGGAGCTGCAGGCGCACCGGGCCGAGCTCGTCCGCAAGGCCGGCGTGCGGGACGTCGTCTGCGCCGACGGCCGCCGCCCGCCGCTCGTCCCCGGCTCGGTGGACCGGGTGCTGCTCGACGCCCCGTGCTCCGGGCTCGGGGCGCTCCGGCGACGGCCCGAGGCCCGCTGGCGGCGGCAACCCTCGGACGTGCCGGGCCTCACCGCCCTGCAGGGCCAGCTGCTGGACGCGGCGGTGGCGCTGCTGCGGCCCGGAGGGCTGCTTGCGTACGTCACCTGCTCCCCGCACCTCGCGGAGACCGTCATACCCGTGCTCGACGTCCTGCGCCGGCACCCGGGGCTGCAGCAGCTCGACGCCCGGCCGCTGCTCCCCGGCGTGCCCGAGTTGGGACCGGGGCCGGCCGTGCAGCTGTGGCCCCACCGGCACGGCACCGACGCCATGCACCTCGCGCTCTTGCGCGCCACGGAGCCCTAGGCTCACCCCATGCCGCGCGCGCTGATCAGCCCCAGCATCCTGTCGGCCGACTTCGCTCGGCTGGCGGACGAGGCGGCGCGCGTCGAGGGGGCAGCGGACTGGCTGCACGTCGACGTGATGGACAACCACTTCGTCCCCAACCTCACGCTCGGGCTGCCGGTCGTGGAGTGCCTGCTGCAGGCGACACCGATCCCGATCGACTGCCACCTCATGATCGAGGACCCGGACCGCTGGGCGCCGGCGTACGCCGAGGCCGGTGCGGGCAGCGTCACGTTCCACGTGGAGGCGGCCACCGCGCCGGTGCGGCTGGCCCGGGAGCTGCGCAGCAAGGGTGCCCGGGCCGGGATGGCGCTGCGCCCGGCGACGCCGATCGAGCCGTACGTCGACCTGCTGCCCGAGCTCGACATGCTGCTCGTGATGACGGTCGAGCCCGGGTTCGGGGGGCAGAAGTTCCTCGACGTCGTGCTCCCCAAGATCCGCCGGGCGAAGCAGGCGATCGGTGACCTGGACGTGTGGCTGCAGGTCGACGGCGGTGTGAGCGACGACACCATCGAGCGCTGTGCCGAGGCCGGTGCGGACGTGTTCGTGGCAGGTAACGCCGTGTACGGCGCCGACGACCCGGCCAAGGCGGTGCAGCGGCTGCGCGAGGCGGCGCTGCGGGCGAAGGTCTAGCCGGTGCGGGGCCGCATCCTCGTCGTGAGCGACGACCCGGTGCTGGCCCGCTTCCTCGACCGCGTCCTGCACGGCGAGGACTACGAGGTCGAAGGCCTCGGCGAACCGGCCTGCACCCTGGACCGGTGCGCGGCAGTCCGGCCCGACCTGGTGCTCCTCAACGTCGGGGGCGGTGACCCGGTGGACATCGTGCGCGGGCTGCGTGCCAACCCCCCGACCGCCTCGCTGCCCGTGATCGTCCTGACCGACCAGGACTCGCCGCGGGAGCGGGCGATCGGGCTCACCGCGGGCGCGGACGACTTCGTGGTGACCCCCTTCGACACGCTGGAGCTGGTCGCCCGCATCGGCGGCACGCTCCGGCGTACGGCGGACATCCGGGCCCTCTCGCCGCTGACGGGCCTGCCGGGCAACCACCGGATCGAGGTCGAGGTGGCGAGCCGGGCGGCTGCGGGCTCGCCGTACGCCTTGTGCCACGTCGACCTCGACGAGTTCAAGGGCTTCAACGATGCCTACGGCTTCCAGCGCGGGGACGAGCTGCTCCTGCTGCTCGCCGCGTGCCTGCAGCGGGCGGTCGCCCGGGCGGGGCACCCGGTGCCGTTCCTCGGCCACGTCGGCGGGGACGACTTCGTCGTCGTGTGCACGCCTGACCAGGCGGAGTCGCTGTGCCGCGCGGCGCTGGCGGAGTTCGACGCGCTGTCACCCGCCCGGTACGACCTGGGCGACGCCGAGCGTGGCTACCTCGAGGTGACCGACCGTCGCGGCGAGCGGCGGCGGCTCCCGCTCGCCTCGGTGAGCGTGGGGGTGGCGGCCGACCGCGGGGGCGACCGCGACTTCCGCGCGGTGATCCAGGCGGCCACGGAGATGAAGAAGGTCGCCAAGTCGCACCCGGGCTCCTACGTGGCGGTCGACCGCCGGAGCTGAACGTCGCGCGTGCGAGAATGGTGACTGACAGTCACGCGGGGCTCCCGGGTCGGACTGTGCGCGTGGCGACCAGGAGCCGAGGGCCCGGGAGAGCGGTGGACACCGAGCAGGCGATGCGACGAGCCAGGGAGCTCTCGCGCGCCGTGCTGGGCACCACGAGCCCCAACCCGCCGGTGGGCGCGGTCGCGCTCGACGCCGCCGGCACGGTCGTGGGGGAGGGCGCCACGCGCCCGCCGGGCGGGCCGCACGCCGAGGTCGTCGCGCTCCAGCAGGCAGGCGACCGCGCACACACCGTCGTCGTCACGCTCGAGCCGTGCAACCACACGGGACGCACCGCTGCTTGCTCCGAGGCGCTGCTCGCGGCCGGCGTGAGGAAGGTCGTGGTGGGCTGCGAGGAGCCCACCCCGCTCGCGGCCGGCGGCATCGCCCGGCTGCGCGCTGCGGGCGTCGAGGTCGAGACCGGGGTCCTCGCGGACGAGGTGGCGCGCGGCCCGCTCGAAGCCTGGCTGCACCGGCAGCGCACCGGCCGGCCGTTCGTGACCTGGAAGTACGCCGCCACCCTTGACGGGCGCAGCGCCGCGGCTGACGGCACCAGTCGCTGGATCACCGGCGAGGCCGCCCGGGCCGACGTACACCGGCTGCGCGCCGAGTCCGACGCCGTCCTGGTCGGCCTCGGCACCGTCCTCGGCGACGACCCGGAGCTGACCGTGCGCCCCGACCCGGGCCACCAGCCGCTGCGGGTCGTGGTGGACGGCCGGGGCAAGACGCCCCGGGACGCCCGGGTCCTCGACGACGCGGCGCCCACCCTCGTGGCCACCGTGACCACGCCGTACGACGACGACCACGCCTTCGTCCTGCCGGCCGACGCGGACGGTCGGGTGGCCCTGCTCCCGCTGCTGGGCGCGCTCGCCGAGCGCGACGTCGTGAGCGTGCTGCTGGAGGGCGGCCCGACGCTCGCCGGCGCCTTCGTCCGGGCCGGCCTGGTCGACCGGGTGGTCGGCTACGTCGCGCCCGCGCTGCTCGGTGCCGGTCGCGCCGCCCTCGAGGGGGCGGGCATAGGCACGATCGCGGACGCGTTGCGACTGCGGCTCGACGACGTCACCCGCCTGGGTGACGACCTCCGTCTGACCCTGAGGAGCGGCTGAGTGTTCACCGGCATCGTGGAGGAGCTGGGGGAGCTCGTGGGGTGGGAGGAGCTGGACGACGCGGCCCGCATCACCGTGCGGGGACCGGTCGTCACGAGCGACGCCCGGCACGGCGACTCCATCGCCGTGAATGGGGTCTGCCTCACGGTCGTCGACAACGCCGACGGGGCGTTCACCGCTGACGTGATGCACGAGACGCTGGAGCGGTCGTCCCTGGGAGTCCTGCACGTGGGCAGCCCGGTCAACCTCGAGCGCGCCGTGCGCCTGCAGGACCGGCTCGGGGGCCACCTGGTGCAGGGGCACGTCGACGGCACCGGGCAGGTCCTGTCGCGGACCCCGTCGGAGCACTGGACCGTGGTGCGGGTCACGCTGCCCGCGGACCTGGACCGGTACGTCGTCGAGAAGGGCTCCATCGCGGTCGACGGGATCTCGCTCACAGTCTCAGCCACTGGGACGGGCTGGTTCGAGGTCTCGCTCATCCCGACGACACTCTCCTTGACGACCTTGGGCACCAAGGGCGTCGGCGACCCCGTCAACCTGGAGGTCGACATCACCGCGAAGTACGTCGAGAAGCTGCTCCGCCAGGGCGCGGACGCCGGCACGGGAGAGCGCTCATGAGCGTGGACGTCAGCTCGCACGACGAGCAGGTCACGGCGAGCCCCGTGCTGGACCCGGTGGAGCGCGCGATCGCCGACATCGCCGCCGGCAAGGCGGTCGTGGTCGTCGACGACGAGGACCGTGAGAACGAGGGCGACATCGTCTTCGCCGCCCAGATGGCGAGCCCGGAGCTCGTCGCGTTCACGATGACGCACTGCCGCGGTCTGCTCTGCGTCCCCCTCGAGGAGGACGTCCTCGACCACCTGCAGCTGGGGCAGATGGCGCCCCACAACACCGAGCGGATGCAGACCGCCTTCACCGTCAGCGTCGACGCCCGCGAGGGCGTCACCACCGGGATCAGCGCCGCCGACCGGGCGCACACGATCCAGCTGCTCGCGGACCCCGACACCTCGCCGTACGACCTGGTGCGGCCGGGGCACGTCTTCCCGCTGCGCGCCAAGCCCGGCGGCGTCCTGCGCCGTCCGGGCCACACCGAGGCGGCCGTCGACCTCGCCCGCCTCGCCGGGCTGCGTCCGGCCGGTGTCATCTGCGAGATCGTCAAGGAGGACGGGACGATGGCCCGCCTCCCCGAGCTGCGGGAGTTCGCGAACGCCCACGGGCTGGCCCTGATCTCGATCGCGGACCTGATCGCGTTCCGTCGCCGTACGGAGAAGCAGGTCGTCCGCGTGGCGGAGGCCAAGATCCCCACGGCGCACGGGGAGTTCCGGGCGGTCGGGTACGAGTCGGTGCTGGACGGCACGGATCACGTCGCGCTGGTCAAGGGCGAGATCGGCGACGGCCACGACGTCCTGGTGCGTGTGCACTCCGAGTGCCTGACCGGCGACGTGTTCGGGTCGCGGCGCTGCGACTGCGGCCCGCAGCTGGACGCGGCGCTGAAGATCGTGGCCGAGGAGGGCCGCGGCGTGGTGCTCTACGTCCGTGGGCACGAGGGCCGCGGCATCGGCCTGATGCACAAGCTGCAGGCCTACCAGCTGCAGGACACCGGGCACGACACCGTCGACGCCAACCTCGAGCTTGGCCTGCCGGCTGACGCGCGCGACTACGGCACAGGGGCTCAGATCCTGGTCGACCTGGGCATCCACACCATGCGGCTGCTGTCGAACAACCCGACCAAGCGGGCCGGGCTGGAGGGCTACGGCCTCGAGATCGTCGGCCGGGTGCCGCTGCCTGTTCACGCGACCCCCGAGAACCTGCGGTACCTGCGGACCAAGCGGGACCGGATGGGCCACGACCTGCCCGGGCTCGCGGCGTTCGAGGATGAGGCCACCGAGGGCAGCACGGACGACGCGCTCCAGGCCAGCTCGTGAGCGGTGAGGGAGCACCGGGCGCGACCCCCTTCGACGCCCACCAGCTGACGCTGGCGGTCGTGGGGACCCGCTGGCACGTGGAGATCACGGAGGCGCTGCTCGACAGCGCCCTGCGGACCGCGGCCGAGTGCGGGGTGGACGAGCCGACAGTCGTTCGCGTCGCCGGCGCCGTGGAGCTGCCGGTGGTCGTCCAGGCTCTGGCGGCGACCCACGACGCGGTGGTCGCGCTCGGCGTGGTCGTACGTGGCGGCACCCCGCACTTCGACTACGTCTGCGACGCGGTCACCTACGGCTTGACCCGGGTGTCGCTGGACAGCCACACCGCGGTCGGCAACGGCGTGCTCACCTGCGACACCGTGGAGCAGGCCCGCGACCGCGCCGGGCTGCCGGGCTCGAACGAGGACAAGGGCCGCGACGCTACGCTCGCCGCCCTGGACACCGCCCGGGTGCTCCGGGCCCTCCGCACAGGAAGCTAGCCGCATGCTCGCCGTCGTCCTGCCCAAGGGCAGCCTCGAGAAGCAGGTCCTCGACCTGTTCAGCTCCGCCGACCTCGGCGTGGTCCGCGGGTCCGACCGCGACTACCACGCCCGGGTGGACGACCCGCGCATCGACAAGGTGCGCTTCCTGCGACCGCAGGAGATCCCGACGTACGTCGAGCAGGGCATCTTCGACCTGGGGATCAGCGGCCGGGACTGGATCACCGAGACCGGCGCCGACGTCGTGAGCCTCGGCGAGATCGGCGGTGGGCGCGCGGGGGAGGCGGTCGTCCAGGTCGTCCTGGCAGT
This sequence comes from Actinomycetota bacterium, assembly GCA_046723735.1. Lineage (GTDB taxonomy): Bacteria > Actinomycetota > Actinomycetes > Mycobacteriales > SCTD01 > RYN-111. The sequence continues at coordinate 28,925 of JBKOVB010000105.1, forward strand.
GCCGAAGGACTCGCCCTGGGAGTCGGCCGCAGACCTGCCCGAGGGCGTGCGGGTCTCCACCGAGATGCCTGAGACGACCCGGCGCTTCCTCGAGGAGAACGGCGTCAAGGCCAAGGTCTTCACCAGCCATGGCGCCACCGAGGCCAAGATCCCGGACATCGTCGACGCGATCGTCGACCTCACCGAGACGGGCTCGTCGCTGCGCAAGGCGGGCCTGAAGGTCATCGCCACGCTGCTCACCAGCCGGACCGAGCTCATCGCGAACAAGGCGGCGTACGACGACCCCGTCAAGCGCGCGGCCATGGAGGACCTGCTCGTCCTCATCCAGGGGGCGCTGCGGGCCCGCGGCCACGTCCTGCTCAAGCTCAACGTGCCGGACGACCAGCTCGAGGCGGTCATCGCCGAGCTCCCGTCCATGGCCTCACCGACGGTCATGCCGCTGGCGCACGCGGCCATGCACGCCCTCGAGACCGTCGTGCCCAAGAAGGGCGTCAACACCCTCATCCCCGCCCTCAAGGCAGCCGGCGCCCGCGACATCCTCGAGCTGCCGATCGCCAAGATCGTCGAGTGACCCGGGCGTGACCTCCCGCTCGTGGCTGGCGCTCGCCGCCGCGGTGGTCTCCGGGGCGCTCGTGGCCTTTCAGCAGCGTGTGAACGGCGACCTCGCGCACAGCCTGGACGACCCGGTGCTCGCCGCGGTGGTGTCGTTCGTGACCGGACTGGCGCTGGTGGCGGCGGTCGTCGCGGCACGGCCCCAGGCCCGTGAGCGGCTCGCGGGGCTCGCCTCGTTGCCCCGTTGGCAGCGGCTCGGGGGGCTGGGAGGGGCGACGCTCGTGGCAGTCGGGGCGGCCGCCGCGCCGCGGATCGGTGTGGCCCCGCTGACCGTGGGGCTGGTGGCGGGCAGCACCGTCGGCGGGCTCGTCGTGGACCGCACCGGGCTGGGCCCGGGTGGCGCCCGACCCCTGACCCCGCACCGGCTCGCGGGCGCGGCGCTGTGCCTGGCCGCCATCGCGGTCAGCGCTGCGGAAGGGCTGCATGCCGCGAGCCCGCTGCTGCTCGGTCTCGTGCTGCTCGCCGGCTGCCTGGTCTCGGTCCAGCAGGCGTTGAACGGCCGCGCTCGGCAGGCCAGCGACGCGACCGTGGCCACCTTGCAGAACTTCGTGGTGGGGACCCTCGCCCTGCTCACCGTCCTGCTCCTGCACGCGACGCTGACTGGGATCCACGCCGCCAGCTGGCCGGGCCCCGACCGGTGGTGGCTGTACCTGGGCGGGCCGATCGGCGCGACGTTCGTGGCCGTCGCGGCCGTGGTCGTGCGGCGCCTCGGCGTGCTGCGCCTCGGCCTCGCCATCACGGCCGGTCAGGTGATGGGCGCCCTGCTCCTCGACCTCGGGCGGGGGGTCGCCGCGACCACCGTCATCGGCGCCGGCCTCACGCTCGTCGCGGTCGCCCTCAGCGGCGCCGCCCGTCCCCTCCCGGTGCGCGGATGATCGTCGACCACCGTCCCAGGAAGCTGCGGACCATCGCCTTCGCGCTCGCCGCGCTCACCGTGATCGCATTCGGGGTGATCGCGGTGCTGCTGCCGCACGGCTCCCAGCTGTCACACCGCGTCGCAGTCGGTGACCAGCTCGCCTTCTTCGGCATCGGACTGCTGCTGGCCGCCGGGGTGATCGCGTTCACCCGGTTCCGGGTGCGTGCCGACGCCACCGGCATCTGGGTCCGCAACGTGCTGGGGGAGCGGTACTTCCCGTGGGGCGTCGTGATCGGCATCGACATCCCGCGCGGCAGCACCTGGGCCCAGCTCGAGCTGCACGACGACGAGGTGGTCGGCCTGCTCGCCGTACAGACCTCCGACGGCGACGAGGCTGTCGAGGTCGTGCTGGCGCTGCGGACCCTGCTCGCCGAGTCCCGGGCATGAGCGACGCGGGTACGGCCGAACCGCGGCTCGCCGCCGCGCTCGCGTCAGGGAGCCGGGCCGAGGTGCTCGCCGCCCTCGCCGACGCGCGGGTCTTCGCCGCGATGCGCGCCACGTCAACGGCCGAGCACACCACCGAGCAGGGGCTGCGGGCGGAGTCGAGCGCCGAGATGGCCGTGCTGCTGCTCGAGGCGGGCGGCGAGCGGGCGCTGCCGGTGTTCTCCGAGGCCGACGCCGTACGACGATGGCGCCTCGAGGCCCGGCCGGTGCGGCTCACCGGTCCTGAGGCTTGCCAGGCGGCGCTGGACGAGGGTGCCACGGCGCTGGTGCTCGACCCGGGCGACGCCCCGTTCGTCGTGCCCCGCGCAGAGCTCGGCACGCTCGCCGCGGGCTGGGTGCCGGTGCAGGGGGCGCCGCTCGCGAGCCGGCACGCACAGACGGCCCTGCACGCACCCGCATCCGTGCCGCAACCGCTCGTGACCGCGCTGCGCGCCGCCCTGCGCCCGGAGGACCTGCGCGCCGCCCGCCTGCTCGAGGGCCCCGACGGGTTGGTGCTCGGCGTGACGCCCCGGACGCCGCTGGGGCCCGCCGAGCTCGCAGCGCTGGCTCAGCGGGTGATGGGCCGACTCGGCGGCGACCTGCCGCCCGAGGGGCTGGACCTCGCACAGGTCGAGGCCCGCGGTCCGGGCGTGCCCGTCGTACGACGGCGGCTGCTCGGCCGCCGATCCTGACCGTCCTGGTGGCCGGTCCCTAGACGATGGGGCCGGTGAGCCGCTCGCCCGGGCCCTCCCCGGGCGCATCGGGCACGGGCGAGGCCTCGCGGAACGCGCGCTGGAGTGCCTGCAGCCCGTCGAGCAGGGAGGGCGCGTGGATGCCGAGATCCGGCCGGGACGCGGTCACCAGCCCGGCCAGCGCCGTGATGAGCTTGCGGGCCTCGTCCAAATCGAGCGTGGCCTCGCGCTGCTCGGTGAGGCCGCACTTGATCGCGGCCGCGCTCATGAGGTGCACCGCCACCGTCGCGATCACCTCCGCAGCGGGGACGTCAGCGAGATCGCGCAGCTCGGGGCCCTCGGAATCCATGCCTGCTACCCTTTCAGATGCGACCCGCCTCCCCTTCCAGGGGAGGTGCGCAAGCGGAGGTCCCACCTCCCACCCGAGCCGCCGCGAGGCAGCCGGGTCAGGTCGACCCGCGGAGCCTCGGCCCCGCGGCGTCGGTGTCCTCGAGGAGTCCCTCGACGGACGTGGGGCTCTGCGCGTGCGCAGGGCCCTTTTCACGTGAGAGGGCCTCCGGACCGCGTCCTTGACCACAGTCCTTGGAGGCAGCATCAGCGCTGAACCCCGCATCAACGACCGGATCCGCGTCCCCGAGGTGCGCCTGGTCGGGCCGAACGGCGAGCAGGTCGGCATCGTCGCCATCGGCGTGGCCCTGCAGATGGCCCAGGAGAGCGACCTCGACCTCGTCGAGGTGGCCCCCATGGCGCGTCCGCCGGTCGCCAAGCTCATGGACTACGGGAAGTTCAAGTACGAGACGGCGCAGAAGGCGCGTGAGAACCGCAAGAACCAGGTGCTCACCGTCATCAAGGAGATGAAGCTCCGCCCCAAGATCGACCCGCACGACTACGAGACCAAGAAGGGCCACGTCGTCCGCTTCCTCAAGCAGGGCGACAAGGTGAAGATCACGATCATGTTCCGCGGTCGTGAGCAGAGCCGGCCCGAGCTCGGCTTCCGGCTGCTGCAGAAGCTCGGCGAGGACGTCCAGGACCTCGGGTTCGTGGAGTCCGCGCCGAAGCAGGACGGACGCAACATGATCATGGTGCTCGCGCCGCACAAGAGCGCCGCGGACCTGAAGAAGACGGCGCAGGACAAGCAGACCACCGCCGACGGCACCCCGTCGGCGGAGTGACGAGAGGGAAAAGGACCAGGCAGTCATGCCCAAGCAGAAGACGCACAGCGGCGCCAAGAAGCGCTTCAAGGTGACCGGCAGCGGCAAGGTGCTGCACGAGAAGGCCGGCAAGCGCCACCTGCTCGAGCGCAAGGCCTCGACCCTCACGCGTCGCCTCACCGGCACCGCAGAGCTGTCCAAGGCGGACACCAAGACCGCCAAGAAGCTGCTCGGCCTGTAGGCCACGACCCCGACGAGGAGTAAGGAACACCGATGGCACGCGTGAAGCGGGCGGTCAACGCCCAGAAGAAGCGTCGTGAGGTCCTCGAGAAGGCCAGTGGCTACCGCGGTCAGCGCAGCCGGCTCTACCGCAAGGCCAAGGAGCAGCTGCTCCACAGCGCGACCTACGAGTACCGCGACCGCAAGCAGCGCAAGGGCGACTTCCGTCAGCTGTGGATCACCCGCATCAACGCTGCGGCCCGCGCGAACGGCATGACGTACAACCGCCTGATCCAGGGCCTGAAGCTGGCCGGCGTCGAGATCGACCGCAAGAACCTGGCCGAGATCGCCGTCACCGACGCGCCCGCTTTCACGGCGCTCGTCGAGGTCGCGAAGAAGGCCCTGCCGAGCGACGTCAACGCCCCGGCTGCTTGACGCTTGAGGTGACAGCGCTCACCTCCACCCGGCACCCCCGGGTCCAGGCAGTACGACGTCTGCACCGGCGCTCGGCCCGCGTGGCCGAGCGCCGGTTCGTCGTCGAGGGGCCGCAAGCCGTCCGGGAAGCCCTGAGGTACGGCGAGCTGCTGGAGCTGTTCGCCCTCGACCTCGACGACCCGCTCGCCAAGCAGGCGGTCGCCCAGGGGGTCCCGGTGCAGCAGGTCGGGCCCGCCGTCCTCGGCGCGCTGGCCGAGACCGTGACGCCGCAGGGCCTCGTGGGTGTCGCGCCGCTGCTCGACGTCCCGCTCGAGCAGGCGGTGCAGGGCACGCCCCGGCTCGTGGTGGCCCTGCACGAGGCCAACGACCCCGGCAACGCCGGCACGGTCATCCGGGCCGCGGACGCCGCCGGCGCCGAGGCCGTCGTCCTCACCGCGGGCAGCGTCGACCCCCACAACGGCAAGTGCGTGCGGGCGACGGCGGGCAGCCTGTGGCACCTGCCGGTGGTCGCGGGGGCACCCGCGGACGAGGTGCTCGCGGTCGCCCGTCGTACCGGCCTGCAGGTGCTCGCCACCACGGGCGGTGGCGACGACGACCTCGACGACCTGGCCGACGCGGGTGCCCTCGCGGCCCCGACGCTGTGGCTCATGGGGACCGAGGCGCACGGCCTGCCGGACGAGCTGCTGGCCGCGGCCGACCGGCGGGTGCGCATCCCCGTCCACGGCCGCGCGGAGAGCCTCAACCTCGCCACAGCCGCGGCGGTGTGCCTCTACGCGAGCGCTCGCGCGCAACGGGCCCCTAGAGTGCCCCCGAGAAGGGAGGGGTCATGAGCTTGGACAAGTCTGCGTACGACGACCTGCCCGACGGCGTGCTCGTTGTCGACCCCTCCGGCGCCGTGGTCGTGGTCAACCCGGCCGCCGAGCGCATCCTCCACGCCAGCGCCGACTCCCTCGTGGGCCGGTCGCTCCCGGAGGTGCTGCCGGTCGAGGACCCGCAGGGCCGCGACTGGTGGTCCTGCACCCGGCCCTTCGACGGCCTCGAGACGCGGACCCGGCAGCCCGAGCAGCGGCTGCGCCTGAACGCCGGGCCCCTGCAGGGCAACGAGCTGCTGGTCACCGCGTCCTACGTGCGTGACGAGCAGCACCGGCTGCAGCGCCTCGTCCTCGTGCTGCGCGACAACCGGGCGCGCGAGCGCACCGACCGCAGCCGCGCCGACCTGGTGTCGACCGTGGCGCACGAGCTCCGCTCGCCGCTCACCAGCGTCAAGGGCTTCACCGCGACGCTGCTCGCCCGGTGGGAGAAGTTCTCGGACGAGCAGAAGAAGGTCATGCTCCAGACCGTCAACGAGGACGCCGACCGGGTGACCCGGCTGCTCACGGAGCTCCTCGACGTGAGCCGGATCGACGCGGGCCGGCTCGAGATGCGCAAGCAGGTGGTGGACCTCGCCGCCGCCGCCCGCAAGGCAGTGGCCGGGCAGGTCGCCGCGGGCGAGCCCGAGGACCGCTTCGTGGTGAACGTCCAGGACGGTCTGCCCGAGATGTGGGCCGACCCCGACAAGGTCGACCAGGTCATCAGCAACCTCGTCGAGAACGCGCTGCGGCACGGCGAGGGGACCGTGACGATCTCGGTGGCGCCGTTCGAGGGCGGCGCCGAGATCTGCGTCGAGGACGAGGGCCAAGGCATCCCGGAGGACAAGGCCGTCCGGGTGTTCACGCGCTTCTGGCGTGGCAACAAGGCCCGCGGCACCGGTCTGGGGCTCTACATCGTGAAGGGGCTCGTGGAGGCCCACGGCGGGTCGGTCGAGGTGGGCCGGGCCGCTGGTGGTGGGGCGCGGTTCCGATTCGTGCTGCCCGCCGGGACCGCTCCGTACGACGAGGAGTGACCCGGCGGGCGCCCCGCCCCCTCCCCTCCTCCCTTGCTCATTAGGCTGGCCCGCGACCAGCCATGGAACGGAGCACCGTGTCCGCGCCCGACTACGACCCCAAGCAGGTCGCCCTGCTCGACCCCGACGCGCTCGACGCCGCCCGGGTGGCCGGTCTGGCCGCTTTCGCCGCGGCGACGAGCCTGGACGAGCTCGCCCATGCCCGCACCGCGCACCTGGGCGACCGCTCGCCCGTGGCGCTGGCCAACCGCGAGATCGCTGTCCTGCCGCCGCACGCCAAGGGGGACGCCGGTCGGCGCGTCAACGCCGCCCGCAAGGCGCTGACGGAGGCCTTCGACGCCCGCAAGGCGGCGCTGGAGGACGAGCGGGACGCGCGCGCCCTCGTCGAGGAGCGCGTCGACGTCTCGATGCTGCCGGGAGTCGTGCCGGTCGGGGCCCGGCACCCGTTGACGACGGTGCAGGAGCGCATCGCCGACGTCTTCGTCGCCATGGGCTGGGAGGTCGCCGAGGGCCCCGAGATCGAGCACGAGTGGTTCAACTTCGACGCCCTGAACATGCCCGCCGACCACCCTGCGCGCGAGATGCAGGACACGCTGTGGCTGGCGCCGGAGAACTCCGGGCTCGTGCTGCGCACGCAGACCTCGCCCGTGCAGATCCGGTCCCTGCTCGACCGGGGCCTGCCCTGCTACGTCGTCGCGCCCGGCCGGGTCTTCCGCAACGACGCCCTCGACGCCACTCACTCGCCCGTGTTCGGCCAGGTGGAGGGCCTGTGCGTGGACGAGGGCATCACCATGGCCCACCTGCGCGGCACCCTCGACCACTTCGCCCAGGCCATGTTCGGCGAGGGTCTGCAGACGCGGCTGCGTCCGTCGTACTTCCCCTTCACCGAGCCCAGCGCCGAGCTCGACCTGCAGTGCTTCGCCTGTCGCGGCACGTCGACCGAGCCGGGTGCCCCGCCGTGCCGGGTGTGCTCCAGCGAGGGCTGGATCGAGTGGGGCGGCTGCGGCATGGTCAACCCGGCCGTGCTCGTTGCCGTCGGCGTCGACCCCGAGCGCTGGAGCGGCTTCGCATTCGGCATGGGCCTCGACCGCACACTGATGTTCCGCCACGGCATCACCGACATCCGCGACCTCTACGAGGGCGACCAGCGGTTCACCCTCGCGTTCGGCACGGAGGGCTGACGTGCGCGTCCCCCTGTCCTGGCTGCGTCCCATGGTTGCGGGCCTCAGCGCCACGACCGACGAGATCGCCCGCGCGCTCGTGCGCGCCGGCCTCGAGGTGGAGCAGGTCCACCACGTCGGGCACGACATCAGCGGCGTGGTGGTCGGCAAGGTGCTCGACGTCGAGGAGCTGCCCGGCCACAAGAAGCCGATCCGGTTCTGCCACGTCGACACCGGTACGGCGGTGCACGAGGTCGTCTGCGGCGCCACCAACTTCGTGGCGGGCGACCTGGTGCCCTTCGCGGTGCCGGGCGCCGAGCTGCCCGGCGGCTTCCGCATCGCCAGTCGCACGACCTACGGGCGCACCAGCGACGGCATGATCTGCTCCGAGGCCGAGCTCGACCTGGCCGACGGCAGCGCCGGCATCCTCGTGCTGCCGCCGGACAGCCCGCTGGGGGCCGACGTCGTCGAGCTGCTGCAGCTGCGCGACGAGGTCCTCGACATCGCCGTCACCCCGGACCGCGGCTACACCCTGTCGATCCGCGGCGTCGCCCGCGAGACGGCCACCGCGTTCGGGCTGCCGCTGCTCGATCCCGCCGACGTCGAGGTGCCGGCAGTGTCGGGCGGCTACGAGGTCCGCCTGCCCGACCCAGGCTGCGACCGCTACGTCGCCCGTTCCCTCGAGGGCTTCGACCCGACCGCCCCCTCGCCGGCGTGGCTGCAGCGCCGGCTGCGTCTGGCCGGCATGCGGCCCATCTCGCTCGCCGTCGACGTCACCAACCACGTGATGCTCGAGCTCGGGCAGCCGCTGCACGCGTTCGACCTCGACACTCTCAAGGGCCCGATCGTGGTGCGGCGCGCGGAGCAGGGGGAGCGGCTCACGACCCTCGACGACCAGGACCGCGCGCTGGACCCGGCCGACCTGGTCATCGCCGACGACACCGGCGCGATCGCGCTCGCCGGTGTGATGGGCGGCGCGGCGACGGAGATCTCCTCGTCCACCACGCGGATCCTGCTGGAGTCCGCGCACTTCGCGCCTGCGACGGTCACGCGCACAGCTCGTCGGCACCGGCTGCCCTCGGAGGCCAGCAAGCGGTTCGAGCGCGGGGTCGACGACGACCTCGCAGCGGCTGCGGCAGAAGCGGCGGTGCGGCTGCTGGTCGAGCTCGGCGGTGGACGGGCGGTGGGCGGCACGGACGTCGACCAGCGCTCCCCACGACCCGTCCTGACCCTGCCGGTCGGCAAGCCGGGCGCCGTCGCGGGCACCACGTACGACCGCGCCACCGTGGTGCGCCGCCTGCAGGAGATCGGCTGCACGGTCGCAGGCGACGAGCCGCTGCAGGTCACGCCGCCGTCCTGGCGGCCGGACATCACGGGCGACGCCGAGCTGGTCGAGGAGGTGATCCGCCTCGAGGGCTACGACCGGGTGCCGGTGCTGCTTCCCACCGCGCCGCCGGGGCGCGGGCTCACCGACTTCCAGCGGCTGCGGCGCACCGTGACGCGCGCCCTCGCCGCGGCGGGCACCGTCGAGGTGGTGACGCCGCCGTTCGTGTCGGAGCCCGTGCTGCACACGCTCGGCCAGGACCACCTCGAACCGCCGCGTCTGCTGAACCCGCTGTCCGAGCAGGAGGCCCTGCTCCGGCCGTCGCTGCTGCCCGGCCTGCTGACGGCGCTGCTGCGCAACGTCGGCCGCGGCCTCCACGACGTGGCCCTGTTCGAGACGGGCTCGGTGTTCCGGGGCCGTGGCACACCGGGAGCAGCGACGCCGCCGACGACCCGTCGGCCGAGCGACGACGAGCTGGCAGCTTTGGACGCGGCGCTGCCCGCCCAGCCGCAGCACGCGGCCATCGCGCTCGCCGGGACGCGCGGGGCCCGACCGGTCGAGGTCGGCGACGCCGTGGAGGTCCTCGTGCGGGTGGCCCGCTCGGTGGGTGTGCAGCTCGTGGTCGGTCGCGGGCAGGAGCCGCCATACCACCCGGGCCGGTGCGCCGTGCTCTTGCTCGACGGCGAACCCGTCGGTACGGCGGGAGAGCTGCACCCGCGGGTCGTGACCGCCCTCGGGCTGCCGCCTCGGACCGTCACGGGAGAGCTCGACCTCGACCGCCTGCTCACGGCGGCCGTCGTGGGCGGGCCGGTCGAGGCGCCGGCGGTCTCGCCGTACCCCGCCTCCTCGGTGGACGTGGCGCTGGTCGTCGACGACACGGTGCTCGCCGGTGACGTGGGCGAGACGCTGCGCCTGGCGGCCGGGGCGCTGCTCGAGCAGCTGAGCCTGTTCGACGTCTTCACCGGGCCGCAGGTCGGCGAGGGGAAGAAGTCGCTGGCCTACAGCCTTCGGTTCCGCGCGCCCGACCGCACTCTCACGGATGCCGAGGTGCTCGAGGCACGTGACGCCGCGGTGGCGGCCGCCGGCGAGCAGCACGGGGCGGTCCTGCGCGGAGCCTGAGCTCTGTCACCGCCCGTGCGCGGAGCGTGAGGGCGAAACGGACATGGGTCCACGACGGGTCATTGGCCCCAAAGGGCCATGGCTTCCGGGATCTCCGTCCCGCACTGTGCTCACGTGACCACGGTGCGTCGCCTCCCGCTCGTCGGGCTCGTGCTCGGCGTGCTGATGGCGCTTCTGCCGGGCTCGCCGGCACGCGCCGACGGGCTGGTCACGTTGATCGTCACCTTCGACGCCCCGCCGAGCGCCACTCAGCTCGACGTGCTGCACGGCGTGACCGACGCCGTGCACGGGTTCCGTGCCGTGCCGGCCGCGGCGGTGGTCGCCCCCGCCGCGGCCGCGCCGCTCCTGCGTGAGCTGCCGGGCGTCCGCGGCGTCTACCCCAACACGTCGTACCGGTCGCTCGCGACCCCGGGCGACCTGGCCACCGGTGCCAGCGGAGCCAGCTCCGTGTGGCAGGACCTGGGCTGGACCGGTGAGGGCGTCGGCATCGGCATCATCGACGCGGGCGTCGACGGCACCCACCCCGACCTGTGCGCCGCCCCGGCGTTCTGCAGAGGCACCCCCGTCAAGACGGTGCAGAACGTCAAGGTGGTGGGCCGCCAGGACGTCGCGGCCGACCCCGTGGTGTACGTGGAGAACCAGCTCAGCACCGACAGCACGTCCGGCCACGGCTCGCACGTGGCGGGCATCGCGGCAGGCTGGGGGAGCGCGGGCAGCGACCCGACCAAGTACCGCGGTGTCGCGTACGGCGCTCACCTCGTGGGCTTCGGCACCGGCGAAGCCGTCGAGGCGGTGAACGTGCTGGGAGCGTTCGACTACGCGATCAGCCACCGTGACCAGTACGACCTCAAGGTCCTCAACAACAGCTGGGGCCCGGGCGCGTTCACGCCGTACGACCCCGGCGACCCCGTCAACCTCGCGATCGACGCCGCCACCGCGCAGGGGATCACCGTGGTCTTCGGTGCCGGCAACGACGGCCCGCGGACTGACAGCCTGAACATGTTCGCGCTCAACCCCAACGTGGTCGGCGTGGGGTCGGCCACGAAGAACCACCAGCAGTCCTTCTTCTCCAGCAAGGGTGTCCCGGGCAGCCCCACCAACCACCCGACGCTCACCGCCCCTGGCGACTCCATCGTCTCGGTGCGCGCCACCACCGGGTTCACCATCGACGCCGCCGACGCGCAGACCGCTGGTGGTGGCGACGCCGACACACCTGCGGTGGGCAGCGCCGACGCGCTCGCCTACGCCACCAGCAGCGGCACGTCGATGGCCGCCCCCCACATCAGCGGTGTGGTGGCCCTCATGCAGCAGGCGGCACACGCCCGGCTCGGCCGGTGGCTGACCCCCGCCGAGGTGAGGAACATCCTCCAGAACACCGCGAGCCCCATGCCGGGCTACCAGACGTACGCGGTCGGCGCCGGCTTCGTGGATGCGTACGCCGCCACGCAGGCCGCGGCGGCAGGCACCAGCACGCAGCCGTGGGCAGACCCGCTGGCCTATGACGTCACGCCGTACGCCGGCACGATCGGCCCGGGCACGCTCGTCGGTGCGAGCTCGTTCACCTCGACCCACGTCGTCGAGGCCGGTGCATCGATCCTGGACGTCATGGCCGACTGGGGCCCGGAGAAGGTGCTGCCGGCGAACACCGACGTCGACATCGACCTGCTGCGGCCTGACGGCTCGACGTACGCCGGCACCTTCCTGGCGTGCAACCCGGCGGCCCAGCCCAACGGCTACAGCAGCTGGTGCAGCAGCGCACCCAACGAGCGGCTCACGGTCGTGAACCCGGAGCCCGGAACGTGGACCGTGTCCGTGCACGCCGGTCTCGTGACGGCGTCGGAGAGCATCCGAGGGCTCTGGTCGGTGGGCTACCCCCGCAGCACCCCGCTTCCCCCGACCCCCGGCCCCGCCTCCGTGGCGGTGGACGCGGGCACCCTGTCGACGTCGCTGGCGGGCCAGCCGGTGACGGTCACCGCCACCGTCCGGGACGCCTCAGGCCTCCCCCTGCCGGACATCCCGGTGACGTGGTCCGCCAGCGGCGTCGGCAACCTCACGGCTTCCAGCCACCTGACCGACTCCTTCGGCCGGGTGCGCGCCACCGCGCTGTCCAGCGGGCCTGGAACCCAGACCGTCACGGCGACCGCGTCCGGTCTGTCGACGAGCATCGCCCTCACCTGGATCGGTGTCGCCGTGCCGCCGTTGCCCTGCCTGCTGTCCTGCCCGACGCCGGTGCAGGACTCCGTCGGCAGGGCCAACGTCGGCGGCTGGTGGACGGTCGGGTCGGCCAAGCACCGGCTCGCGGCCACGGCCCAGCACAACGCGGGTGCCACGACGACCAGCGGCGAGCTGTCGTACGACGACCGCTCGGGCACCACGGTCGACGGCACCGGCGTGGAGCACCTCGTCATCAGCGGCAGCACCGCGACCGTTACAGGCTCGGCCGTGGTCAACGGAGACAGCGGCTACCGCTACACGTTGGCCATCACCGACAACGGCGAGCCGGGCTCGGCCGACACCGTGGACCTCACCGTCACCAAGCCGGGCTCGACCTGGAGGCTGCACGACGCAGGCACGCTGGCGGGCGGCAACGCGCAGGTGCGCGCCGGATAAGTGCTGCATAGTCATGCAGAGGCGTGTATAGTCGCTGCATGACCAGGACAGCAGCCGTCGCCGGGGCCAGCGGGTACGCCGGTGGTGAGCTGCTGCGCCTGCTGCTCGGGCACCCCGACCTGGAGCTCGGTGCCATGTGCGCCGGCAGCAGCGCCGGCCAACTGGTCACCGACCTGCACCCGCACCTGCCGCAGCTGACCGGTCGGACCTTCCAGGAGACCACTGTCGCTGCGCTCGCCGACGCCGACGTGGTCTTCCTCGCGCTGCCGCACGGCGAGTCCGGAGCCCTGGCCGTCCAGCTGCCCTCCCACGTGAAGGTCGTCGACCTCGGTGCCGACCACCGGCTGGTCGACGCCGAGGCGTGGAAGCGCTGGTACGGCGGGCCGCACGCCGGCACGTGGACGTACGGCCTCCCGGAGCTCGCCGGCCAGCGCGCGATGATCGGGGCCTCGGACCGGGTGGCCAACACCGGCTGCTACGCCGCCGCCACCATCCTGGCTGCCGCGCCGCTCATCGCCGCGGGCGTCGCCGAGCCCGACGACGTCGTGGTGGTCGCCGCGAGCGGCACCAGCGGCGCGGGTCGGGCGGCCAAGCCGCACCTGCTCGGCACGGAGGTGATGGGCGACCTCTCGCCGTACAAGGTCGGGGCGCACCAGCACGTCCCCGAGATCAAGCAGGCCACCGGGGCCCGGACCCTGTCGTTCACGCCGGTTCTCGCCCCCATGCCACGGGGCATCCTCGCCACCGTCACGCTCCGCCCGGCCGGAGGGCGCGACCCGCGCGAGGTGCTCGCGCAGGCCTACGCCGACGAGCCCTTCGTCCACGTGCTGCCCGAGGGCCGGTGGCCGCACACCGCCGCCACGCTCGGCTCCAACGCCTGCCATCTGCAGGCCACGGTCGACGCGGACAGCGGCCGCATCCTCGTCGTCAGCGCGCTCGACAACCTCGGCAAGGGCGCTGCCGCCCAGGCCGTCCAGAACGCCAACCTGATCCTCGGCCTGCCGGAGCAGGCCGGCCTCTCGATCTCCGGAGTTGCACCGTGAGCGTGACGCATCCGAAGGGCTTCCGGGCGGCCGGCCTCGTCGCCGGCCTCAAGGCCAGCGGCAAGCCCGACCTGGCCCTCGTCGTCAACGACGGCCCGTTCGACGCCGCCGCCGGGGTCTTCACCAGCAACCGCGTCAAGGCGGCTCCGGTGCTGTGGAGCGAGCAGGTCCTCAAGGGTGGCCGGCTCGACGCAGTGGTGCTCAACTCCGGCGGGGCCAACGCGTGCACGGGGGCGCCGGGCTTCCAGGACACCCACGCTACGGCGGAGGCGGTGGCCGCCGCGCTGGGCACCGGGGCGGGTCGGGTCGCTGTCTGCTCCACCGGTCTCATAGGGATCCGGCTGCCCATGGACCTCCTGCTCCCCGGCGTCGACAAGGCCGCAGCCGCCCTCACCACGACCGGTGGCGAGGACGCTGCCGACGCGATCTGCACGACCGACACCGTGCGCAAGACATCGACGTACGACGGCGCCGGCTTCTCCGTCGGTGGCATGGCCAAGGGCGCGGGCATGCTGGCCCCGGCGCTCGCGACCATGCTCGTCGTGGTCACCACCGACGCCGTCGCAGACAGCGCGACGCTCGACACGGTGCTGCGCGAGGCGACCCGCACGACCTTCGACCGGGTCGACTCCGACGGCTGCATGAGCACGAACGACACGGTGCTGCTCCTCGCGTCCGGTGCCAGCGGCACCTCCCCGACGCTCGAGGAGCTCCAGGCCGCTGTGACCGCGGTGTGCGCCGACCTCGCCCGCCAGCTCGTCGCCGACGCCGAGGGCGCCAGCAAGGACGTCGCGGTCGAGGTCGTCAACGCCCTGTCCGAGCAGGACGCCCTCGAGGTCGCCCGGGCCGTGGCCCGCAACAACCTGCTGAAGTGCGCGTTGCACGGCAACGACCCGAACTGGGGCAGGGTGCTCGCCGCGGTGGGCACGACCCGTGCGACGTTCGACCCGGACCGGCTCGACGTGAGCATGAACGGCGTCATGGTCTGCCGCGCAGGGGGAGTGGGGGAGGACCGCAGCCTCGTCGACCTGTCGGGCCGGGAGTGCCGCATCACCGTCGACCTGCACGCGGGTTCCGCGACCGTCACGGTCTGGACGAACGACCTCACGGCCGAGTACGTCCACGAGAACTCGGCGTACTCGACGTGAGCGCCCGGGGGAACGTCGCACTGCCGAAGGCCGCCACGCTCGTCGAGGCGCTGCCCTGGCTGAAGTCCTTCAGCGGCAAGACGATCGTCGTCAAGTACGGCGGCAACGCCATGACGAGCCCCGAGCTGCAGGCCGCCTTCGCCGAGGACGTGGTCTTCCTCCGGTACTGCGGCGTGCGCGTCGTGGTCGTGCACGGGGGTGGGCCGCAGATCACCGCGCACCTCGACAAGCTCGGCGTCGAGACCGTGTTCCGGGGCGGGTACCGCGTCACGACCCCCGAGACCATGCAGGTCGTGCGGATGGTGCTCGTGGGTCAGGTCAACTCCGACGTCGTCGGCCTCATCAACGGTCACGGTCCGTTCGCCGTCGGGCTGTCCGGCGAGGACGCGCACCTCATGACCGCCGAGCGTCGGGACGCGGTCGTCGACGGCGAGCTGGTCGACGTCGGTCTCGTCGGCGACGTCGTCGACGTCCAGCCCGCGATCGTCGAGGCGCTCCTCGACGAGGGGAAGATCCCGGTCGTCGCGACGGTTGCCAAGGGCCTCGACGGCAACCTCTACAACTGCAACGCCGACACCGCGGCGTCCGCTCTCGCCGTGGCGCTCGACGCGGAGAAGCTCGTCGTCCTCACCGACGTCGAGGGCCTGTACGCCGAGTGGCCCGCCAGCGACGAGGTGATCAGCCAGCTCACGTCGGAGGAGCTCGAGAAGCTCCTGCCGAACCTGAGCAGCGGCATGGTCCCGAAGATGGAGGCCTGCCTGCGTGCGGTGCAGGGCGGCGTCCCGCGCGCTCACGTGCTCGACGGCCGCGTGCCGCACTCCGTCCTGCTCGAGCTGTTCACCGACGAAGGGGTCGGAACAATGGTGGTGCCGGCATGAACCAGAACCAGCTCTGGCAGCAGCGCTGGGACGCCGCGCTCATGGCCAACTACGGCACGCCCCAGCTGGCGCTCGTGCGCGGCAGCGGGGCAACCGTCTGGGACGCCGACGGTCGTGAGTACGTCGACCTGTTCGCCGGCCTCGCCGTCAACGTCCTCGGGCACGCGCACCCGGCGGTTCAGGAGGCAGTGAACCGCCAGCTCGGCACCCTCGGGCACGTCAGCAACCTCTTCATCAGCCCGCCCGCCGTCGAGCTGGCCGAGAGGCTGCAGGCCCTCACCGGCTACGAGCGAGTGCTGTTCACCAACTCCGGCGCCGAAGCCAACGAGGCCGCCCTCAAGCTGTCCCGTCGGCTCCGGCCGGGCGGCGGCTGGGTGGCCTGCGAGGGCGCCTTCCACGGCCGAACCATGGGCGCACTCGCCGTGACGGGCCAGCCACCGAAGCGCACGCCGTTCGAGCCCCTCCCCGGACCCGTGACCTTCGTCCCGTACGGCGACAGCGCGGCCCTCGAGGCCGCCGTGACCGACACGACGGCGAGCGTCGTGATCGAGCCGGTGCTCGGCGAGGCCGGGGTCGTCGTCCCGCCTCCTGGGTTCCTCAGCGCCGCTCGGCGGGCCGCGGACGCGCACGGCGCGCTGCTGCACGTCGACGAGGTGCAGGGCTGCCTCGGCCGGGCCGGTGCGTGGCTGTCCCACCCGGTCGTCGAGCCGGGCGTACGGGCCGACGTCGTCACGATCGCCAAGGGCCTCGGCGGCGGGCTGCCCATCGGCGCCGTGCTGGCCAGCGGCCCGGCGGCGAGCGCCCTGGTCAAGGGCGACCATGGCACCACCTTCGGCGGCAACCCGGTCGTGTGCGCGGCCGCGCTCGCCGTCCTCGACGTGCTCGAGCAGGACGACCTGCTGACGCGGTCCACCGTTCTTGGAGAGCGGATCCGCAAGGCCGTGGAGGCCCTGGAGCACCCGCTCGTCGACCACGTCAGGGGCGTCGGGCTGTGGCTCGGCGTCGTGCTCACGGCTCCCGCCGCGGCCGCGGTCGAGGCAGCGGCCCGCGAGGCCGGCTTCCTCGTCAACGTGCCCGCCCCGGACGCCATCCGGCTGGCCCCGCCGCTGGTCGTCACGGATGCGCAGGTCGACGCGTTCCTGGCGGCGCTGCCGGGCGTGCTGGACGCTGCCGCCGTTAGGGTCCCGTCATGACGACTGCCACCCGTGTCCTCGTCGTCGAGGACGACCCCAGCGTGCGCGGCCTCCTGCACACGCTGCTCACCGCCGAGGGATACGAGGTCTCGACCGCGTCCGACGGACTGGCCGGGCTGGTGAAGGCGGCGCAGACCCTGCCCGACCTCATCCTGCTCGACCTGATGATGCCGGACCTCGGCGGCGTGCGGGTGCTCGAGGAGCTGCGTGAGGACCCGGAGCTGGACGAGACGCCGGTCGTCGTCGTCACAGGCCAGGTCGACGCCGTACCAGGGATGCGCCGCATCCTCGGCGACGACAACGTGTTCGTGAAGCCGTTCGGGGTGGCGGAGCTGCTCGCCCGCGTCGCCACCATCACCGGCGGCCCCCAGGCGGGCCACACCTGATGCCCCGTCACTTCCTCGCCGACGACGACCTCACCCCGGCCGAGCAGGCCGAGGTGCTCGACCTCGCCGCGCAGCTCAAGCAGAGCCGGTACGACGGGGCCAAGCCCCTCGCCGGCAAGGCCGTCGCCGTCGTCTTCGAGAAGCCCTCGACCCGCACCCGGCTGAGCTTCGAGGTCGGCATCGCCGAGCTCGGCGGGCACCCGGTCATCGTGGACGCCCAGTCCACCCAGCTCGGTCGCGGCGAGACGATCGAGGACACGGCCCGGGTGCTGTCCCGGTACGTGAGCGCCATCGTCATCCGCACCTTCGGCGACGACCGCATCCAGGGCCTCGCGGCCGCGAGCAGCGTGCCCGTGGTCAACGCGCTCACCGACGGCTTCCACCCCTGCCAGGTGCTCGCCGACCTGCAGACGGTGCGCGAGCGCCACGGCCGCACCGAGGGCCTGGCCCTGGCCTACCTCGGCGACGGCGCCAACAACATGGCCCACTCCTACCTGCTCGGTGGCGCCATGGCCGGCATGCAGGTGCGCATCGGCGCGCCAGCCGGCTATCAGCCGGACCCCGCCGTCGTCGCCCGGGCGCAGCGCTTCGGAACCAAGCTGCTCGT
Organism: Actinomycetota bacterium; assembly: GCA_046723735.1. Taxonomy (GTDB): domain Bacteria; phylum Actinomycetota; class Actinomycetes; order Mycobacteriales; family SCTD01; genus RYN-111. The sequence continues at coordinate 46,723 of JBKOVB010000105.1, forward strand.
CACGGACGACCCGGGCGAGGCCGTGAGCGGCGCGGACGTGCTCGCGACCGACGTTTGGGTCTCCATGGGCATGTCCGACGCCGAGCAGCGGCTGGCCGACCTCTCGCCGTACGCCCTCGACGAGCAGGCCCTGGCCCTCGCGAGCGCGGATGCGGTCGTGCTGCACTGCCTGCCCGCGCACCGTGGCGAGGAGATCGCTGCGGCCGTCATCGACGGTCCGCGCTCGGCCGTCTGGGACGAGGCGGAGAACCGCCTGCACGCGCAGAAGGCGCTGCTCAGCTGGCTCGTGGGGCAGGCCTGAGCATGCCGAACGCCCGTCCGCTGCAGCCGGTCCAGGTGCCGCTCACGAAGGCGGCCCGGCACGCCGCGATCGTCGAGCTGCTCGAGGGTCGCCCGGTGTCGAGCCAGACCGAGCTGGGCCGGCTGCTGGCCGACAAGGGCATCCACGTCACGCAGGCCACCCTCAGCCGCGACCTCGAGGAGCTGGGGGCGTACAAGGTCCGCAACGCCCACGGCACCGCCTACGCCGTGCCGCCCGAGGGGCAGCCCGTCCCGGGCTCCCCGGAGGCGGTCGACGCGCGCCTGGGCCGCCTGCTCGAGGAGCTGTGCATCAGCGCCGAGGCGACCGGTCCGGTCGTCGTCGTCCGCACACCTCCCGGCGGGGCCCAGCTGCTCGCCTCGGCCCTGGACCGCTCGGGCATCCCCGAGGTCGCCGGCACGATCGCCGGCGATGACACCGTCCTGCTCGTCACCCGCACGCCGGCGACACCGGTGGCGGGTGCCCTCGCGGAGCGCCTGCTGCGCCTCGCCGAGGGTCGCCAGCCCTGAGTCCAACCCCGACAGAAAGCAGTGAGATCAGTGTCTGACCGCGTCGTCCTCGCCTACAGCGGAGGGCTCGACACGTCCGTGGCCATCGGCTGGATCGCCAACGAGACCGGCAAGGAGGTCGTCGCGGTCGCCGCCGACGTCGGCCAGGGCGGCGAGGACCTGGAGGTCATCCGCCAGCGCGCCCTGGACTGCGGTGCGGTCGAGGCGGTCGTGGCCGACGTCCGCGACGAGTACGCGAACGAGTACTGCCTCCCCGCGCTGCAGGCCAACGCCCTCTACATGGGCCGCTACCCGCTGGTGTCCGCCCTGTCGCGGCCGCTCATCGTGAAGCACCTCGTCGCCGCCGCCAAGACGCACGGCGCCGACACCGTGGCGCACGGCTGCACCGGGAAGGGCAACGACCAGGTGCGGTTCGAGGTCGGCATTGGCGCGCTCGCGCCCGAGCTGCGCTGCCTGGCGCCGGTCCGCGACTCGGGCATGACTCGCGACAAGGCCATCGCCTTCGCCGAGAAGCGAGGGCTGCCCATCGACGTGACCAAGAAGTCGCCGTACAGCGTCGACCAGAACGTCTGGGGCCGCGCGGTCGAGACGGGCTTCCTCGAGGACCCCTGGAACGCGCCGATCGAGGACGTCTACAGCTACACCCAGGCTCCCGGCACCAACCCGCCGGACGAGGTCGTCATCACCTTCGTCGACGGCGTCCCGACCGAGATCGACGGCCGCAAGGTGACGGTGCTCGAGGCGATCGAGGAGCTCAACACCCGCGCCGGCGCCCAGGGCTTCGGACGGCTCGACATGGTCGAGGACCGGCTCGTCGGCATCAAGAGCCGCGAGGTCTACGAGGCCCCTGGCGCCCTGGCGCTCATCACGGCGCACCAGGAGCTCGAGGACCTGACGATGGAGCGCGACCTGCGGCGGTTCAAGCGCAGCGTGGAGCAGCGCTGGACCGAGCTCGTCTACGACGGCCTGTGGTTCTCGCCGCTGAAGCACGCCCTTGACGCCTTCGTCCGCGACAGCCAGCGCAACGTGAGCGGCGACATCCGGCTGCGGCTGCACGCCGGCACCTGCGTGCCCACCGGGCGGCGCAGCGAGGCCTCGCTCTACGACTTCCACCTCGCGACGTACGACGAGGGCGACACCTTCGACCAGACGCTGGCCAAGGGCTTCGTGGAGCTCTGGGGGCTGCCGAGCAAGATCGCGGCCAAGCGCGACCAGCGGCTGGAGCCGTGACGGGGGGACAGCGCACCGCGCTGTGGGGCGGACGCTTCGAGGGCGGGCCCTCCGAGGCCATGGCCCGGCTGTCGGTGAGCGTCCAGTTCGACTGGCGGCTCGCGCCGTACGACCTGCTGGGCAGCAAGGCGCACGCCCGCGTCCTGCACCGGGCGGGCCTGCTCACAGCCGACGAGCTCGAGCGCATGCTGGGCGCGCTCGACGAGCTCCGCGCGGAGGTCGCTGCGGGCACGTTCACGCCGGTGTTCGAGGACGAGGACGTGCACACCGCGTTGGAGCGGGGGCTGCTGGAGAAGCTCGGCCCGCTCGGCGGCAAGCTCCGCGCCGGGCGGTCGCGCAACGACCAGGTCGCGACCGACCTGCGGCTCTACCTGCGCCACAACGTACGGCGGGTGGTGGACCAGCTGTCCGCCCTCGAGCAGGCGCTGCTCGACCAGGCGGCGCAGCACCTCGACACCCCGGCTCCGGGCATGACGCACCTGCAGCACGCCCAGCCCGTGCTGTTCGGGCACCAGCTGCTGGCGCACGTGCAGGCCTTCGCCCGCGACGTGCACCGGCTGCGCGACTGGGACCTGCGGGCCTCGGTCAGCCCGCTGGGGTCGGGGGCGCTGGCCGGCTCGTCGCTGCCGGTCGACCCGATCTCGACCGCGGCCGACCTCGGCTTCGGCAGCGCCGCCCCGAACTCGATGGACGCCGTCGCCGACCGTGACTTCGTCGTCGAGCTCCTCTTCTGCGTGGCGCTGCTCGGCGTGCACCTGTCGCGGCTGGGGGAGGAGGTCGTGCTCTGGAACACCACGGAGTTCGGCTGGGTCACCCTCGACGACGCCTTCTCGACCGGCAGCTCGATCATGCCGCAGAAGAAGAACCCTGACATCGCCGAGCTCACCCGGGGCAAGGCGGGTCGGCTCATCGGCCACGTCACCGGTCAGCTCGCGATGCTCAAGGGCCTGCCGCTGACCTACAACCGCGACATGCAGGAGAGCCAGGAGCCGTGCTTCGACGCCGTCGAGACACTGGAGCTCGTGCTGCCCGCCATGGCCGGGATGATCGCGACGATGACGGTGCACCGCGACGTGCTCGAGGCGGCCGCACCGCTGGGCTTCGCGCTCGCCACCGACGTGGCAGAGCTGCTGGTGCGCAAGGGCGTGCCCTTCCGCGAGGCCCACGAGGCAGTGGGCAAGCTGGTGGCGCACTGCACCGCGCAGGGCAGCGACCTGCACGAGGTCGACGACGCGACGCTGGCGACGCTGTCGCCGCACCTGACCCCGGACATCCGCACCGTCCTCGACGTCCGCGGCGCCATCGCGAGCCGCCAGGGCCACGGCGGCACGGCCCCGCGGCGGGTCGAGGAGCAGCTGCAGTCGCTCCGCCTCGAGGTCGAGGCGCACCGGACGTGGGCGGCGGCGAGCCCGTCCTGACCGTGCCGTTGCCGGACCTCTCCGGGCCTGTCGAGCAGGTGGCCCCGCAGCTGCTGGGGAGCCTGGTCGTCGCCCGGGGGGTCACGGTGCGCCTCACCGAGGTCGAGGCGTACGGCGGGCACGGCGCGGATCCCGGCAGCCACGCCCATCGGGGGCCCACCCCGCGCAGCGCCATCATGTTCGGCCCGCCGGGGCGGCTGTACGTCTACTTCACCTACGGCATGCACTGGTGCGCCAACGTGGTGACCGGTCCGGAGGGCCGGGCCGCCGCGGTCCTGCTCCGTGCCGGCGAGGTGGTGGACGGGCTCGTGAGGGCCCGCTCCCGCCGTACCGGCGCGTCCGACCGTGACCTGTGCCGCGGTCCGGCCAGGCTCGCGAAGGCCCTCGGCGTCACGGGGGACGACCTCGGCGCCGACGTCCTCGACCCGGACGCGCCCGTTCGCCTGCTTCCCGGCACGCCGCCCACCGCCTTCGGCGCCGGCCCGCGGGTGGGGGTCGCCCGGGGCGCCGAGACGCACTGGCGCTTCTGGGTCGAGGGCGACCCGACGGTCTCCGCGTACCGCCCCGCCGTCCGTAGGGTGCGGTCATGACCGAGCCTCGCCTCACCGGTCGCGTCGGCGTCGTGACCGGCGCCGGCCGGGGCCTGGGTCGGGCCATCGCGACCGCGCTCGCCGCGGACGGCATGAACCTGCTGCTGCTGGCGCGCAGCGGCGACCAGGTCCGCGCGGTGGCCGAGGAGGTCACCACCCGGTACGCCGTGAAGGCGCTCCCCGCGGCCGTCGACGTCACCGACGCCGAGGCCCTGGACCGCGTCGTGCAGCACGCCGAGCAGCACCTCGGCACCGTCGACCTGCTCGTCAACAACGCCGGTCTCATCGAGTCCACGGAGCGGCCCTTCTGGGAGGCCGACGTCGAGGAGATGTGGCGCGTCGTCGAGACCAACGTCCGAGGACCCATGCTCCTCGCCCGCGCGCTGCTGCCCCCGATGGTGCAGCGGGGCCACGGCCACGTCGTCAACGTCACGAGCCGCGCCCGGGCCGCCACCCGCACCGGCACCTACACCGGGTACGCCGTCTCCAAGCGGGCGCTGTCCGTCCTGACCGAGACCCTGGCCGCCTCGCTGGCCGGCTCCGGCGTGGTCGTCGTCGACCTCCTGCCGGGCCTCGTCCGCACCGACATGACGAGCGCTATGCCTGTCTGGCGCGACGTCACCGAGTGGGACCCTCCGGAGGCTGCCGCACAGGTGGTGGCCGACGTCGCCGCCGGGCGGTACGACGACCGGCACGGCACGGTCCTCGACGCTCCAGCCCTCGCAGCCGCCCTCCCGCCTAACCCGCTTGGCGCGGTACGGCACGATGGCCCGCGTGACCAGCACCGCACCGACCCCTGAGCAGCTGCCCACGATGGCGCCGGTGGACGACGTCCTCGCCGACCTCGAGTGGCGGGGCCTGCTCGCCCAGACCACCGACCGCGAGGCCCTGGCCAAGCACCTGTCGGAGGGCCCGGTCACGGTCTACGCCGGCTTCGACCCGACGGCCGACTCGCTGCACGTCGGGAGTCTGGTCCCGCTCCTCGCGCTGCGCCGCTTCCAGCTAGCCGGCCACCGCCCCATCGCCTTGGCGGGAGGCGCGACCGGCTTCATAGGCGACCCCAGCGGCCGTACGTCCGAGCGGGTGCTCATGACGGCCGACGTCATCGCGCGTCGCGTCGAGCTGCTGCGTGTCCAGATGACCCGTTTCCTCGTCTTCGAGGACAGCCCCACCGGAGCGCTCCTCGTCGACAACCTGGAGTGGACCGGGCCGCTGTCGGTCATCGACTTCCTGCGTGACGTGGGCAAGCACTTCCCCGTCAACCAGATGCTGGCCCGCGAGTCGGTCTCCGCGCGGCTCGAGAGCGGGGGTCTGTCGTTCACCGAGTTCACGTACCAGCTGCTCCAGTCGCTCGACTTCCTCGAGCTGCACCGCCGCTACGCCTGCACCGTGCAGGTCGGCGGCAACGACCAGTGGGGCAACATCACCGCTGGTCTCGACTACATGCGCAGGGTCGACCAGGCGCACGGGCACGCCCTGACCTTCCCGCTCGTCACGGACGCCTCCGGCCAGAAGCTCGGCAAGAGCACCGGGGGCGGCAACGTCTGGCTCGACCCGGCCATGACCTCGCCGTACGCGCTCTGGCAGTTCCTGCTCAACGTCGACGACCGCGACGCCGGCACGTACCTGCGCCTGCTCACCTTCCTCTCACGGGAGGAGGTCGAGGCGCTCGACCGTGCCACGGCCGAGCGGCCGGCCGCCCGAGCCGCCCAGCGCAGGCTTGCGGATGAGCTGGTCGCCCTCGTGCACGGCCCGGACGAGGTACGACGGGTGCAGGCCGCCTCGGCGGCGCTGTTCGGCGGCGGCGACCTGGAAGCGCTCGACGAGGCCACCCTCGCGGCCGCCCTGGCCGAGGCGCCTTCGGTGCAGGTGGGGGAGACCGTGCCGCCCGTGGTCGACCTGCTCGCCCAGGGGCTGGGCGTGTCCAAGTCGGACGCCCGGCGCGCGGTCCGGGAGGGCGGGGCGTACCTCAACAACGCCCGGGTCGCCGACGAGGCTGCGGTGCCACAGCCCGGGGACTGGCTGCACGGCCGGTTCGTGGTGCTCCGCAAGGGCAAGCGCCAGATGGTCGTCGTGGAGCGCCGCGCGGCGTCCTGAGGGCCGGGAACAGCGCCCTCGCCTTGTGTCGTTGACGCAGCTGGCGCCGGTGTCCCCCCGGGGCGGGAACGGCGGTTCCGATGCTGCGCGGCCTGGGATTTGACTCGGAGGCCCGACGTCCCTAAGTTCTTCTTCGCCCCCGGAGCACCGGACACCAGCGGGAAGATCGCTGGAGCACGGTCCGCGGGCCACCCAGTACGGATCAGGATGGCGCCGCCATGCCCCCGCCAAGGGTGCGGTGATCGAACCCCGGTTTGACACCCCGGAGCCAGACCCGATAGATTAGGCGAGTTGCCCCGCGAACGGCCGAGAGGCTGGCGAGCGGAGAGCGTTCGATCCTTGAGAACTCAACAGCGTGCCAAAAGTCAGTGCCAAAAATTACCCCGAGTCGTGGGGTTCGGCACCTCATCGAGGTGACGGTCTCGCGACGACGGATTCCTTTGGTGAACAGATTTACGGACAAGAAATTGTCAGTGAGTTCTGCTCGCCAGAATCAACAGCTGACCGCCTCGCCAGGCGGCAGCGACTCTTCAGAACCTTAACGGAGAGTTTGATCCTGGCTCAGGACGAACGCTGGCGGCGTGCTTAACACATGCAAGTCGAGCGGAAAGGCCCTTCGGGGTACTCGAGCGGCGAACGGGTGAGTAACACGTGGGCAACCTGCCCCTCGCTCTGGGATAACTCCGGGAAACCGGGGCTAATACCGGATACGACCTCGGACGGCATCATCCGAGGTGGAAAGTTTTTTCGGCGAGGGATGGGCCCGCGGCCTATCAGCTTGTTGGTGGGGTAACGGCCCACCAAGGCGACGACGGGTAGCCGGCCTGAGAGGGCGACCGGCCACACTGGGACTGAGACACGGCCCAGACTCCTACGGGAGGCAGCAGTGGGGAATA
>JBKOVB010000043.1:0-14612 GCA_046723735.1 Actinomycetota bacterium
ATCATGGAGGAGGACCTGCTCTCGGTGATGTACGACATCCCGAGCCACGGCGACGTCGCCCGCTGCGTCATCACCCGCGAGGTCGTGCTCGAGCACGTCAACCCGACACTCGTGCCCCGCGACGCCGCTGCGCCCGCCCGCCGCGAGCGCCGCGAGAAGTCCGCCTGACCCGACCCCCGCCTGGCCCGCCGGGGCCGCCGGGGCCGCCCCCGCATTTCCTTGATCAACAGGACTTCAGGCCACGACACGCCCGCGTGTCGCGGGCAGGATCTCCTGTTGATCAAGGATGGGGGGCGGGGGGCCTGCCCCGGTACGACGGGGCTCAGGCCGGCGCGCGGTACCCCGCGAGCTGACGGGCCTGGCAGACCAGCCGTCCACGGCTGTCCCAGATGTCGCACTCCTCGTCCAGCCAGCCGTCCTCGAGCAGCCGGGCGTGCTGCTCGACCATGAGCGGTCCGGGGGCCGGGAGAGCGCGGACGTAGGCAGTCAGCTCGATCGTGGGCACCCATCCCGGCACACCGAGGTCGAACGTGACCGGGGGCATGACGTCCGCGAGCACCAGCAGGTCGAGCACGCCCAGGTCGGGCATCGAGGCCCAGCCCGCGATCCGGCCGGCGGGGCCGGGCACGCGCGAGGCGAAGGTCACCGTCGAGGGGTCGCAGCGCAGGTCCACGAAGTCGAGGTGGCCCACGCGGAAGTCGGGGCCCCAGGGCTCCGGGATCATGTGGGTGCAGGCCTCCACCGGCGGCAGCGCCGGGGGAGTGGTGTCGCTCCAGAAGGGATCGGCCTCCGGGTGGAGCCGCCCCGTCGTGACGAGCGCCTCGACGCACAGGTCCGCCTGGGACAGTGCGGCCCGTGACTGGGTCACGCGGCGCCCGGTGCGCAGCACGTCCACCTTGACGTCCGCCGTACCGGGATCGGGCGCGCGCAGGAAGTGGGCGCTGATCGCAAGCGGGTGCGGGTGCTCGTCCGAGACGACCGCCGACGCCAGGTGCCGCAGCAGGTAGCCGCCGTGGATCTTGCCGCCGATGCCCCAGCGCCCGTCGAGATCGATCTGCATGGCGAAACCCTACGGATCGCTTGCCTAGACTCGATCAGGTGACTGCCTCCGTGCCTGACCGCCCCACCCTCGACGGCCTCGAGGCGAAGTGGGACGCCGTATGGCAGGAGCAGCAGACCTACTCGTTCGACCGCTCCGCCGCCCGTGCGGACGTGTACGCGATCGACACGCCGCCGCCGACCGTGAGCGGGAGCCTGCACGTGGGGCACGTGTTCAGCTACACGCACACCGACGTCATGGCGCGCTACCAGCGCATGACCGGCAAGGCGGTCTTCTACCCCATGGGGTGGGACGACAACGGCCTGCCGACCGAACGGCGGGTGCAGAACTACTACGGCGTGCGCTGCGACCCGCACGTGCACCACGACCCCTCGTTCCAGCCGCCGGACAAGCCCGGCAAGGAGCCGGTCGCGATCGGCCGGCAGAACTTCGTCGAGCTGTGCCACCTGCTCACCGCCGAGGACGAGCAGGTCTTCGAGTCGCTGTTCCGCAGGCTCGGCCTGTCCGTCGACTGGAACCACACCTACGCGACGATCGACGACCGCTCCCGGCGGGCCGCACAGCGCGCCTTCCTGCGCAACCTCGCCCGGGGCGAGGCCTACGCGCAGGAGGCGCCCACCCTGTGGGACGTCGACTTCCGTACGGCGGTCGCGCAGGCCGAGCTCGAGGACCGCGAGATGCCCGGGGCGTACCACCGGGTCGGGTTCCACCACGGCGACGCGCGCGTCTTCATCGAGACCACCCGCCCCGAGCTGCTCCCGGCCTGTGTCGCGCTGGTGGCGCATCCCGACGACGAGCGCTACCAGGCGCTGTTCGGGCAGACCGTCACGACGCCGCTGTTCGGCGTCGAGGTCCCCGTCGTGGCGCACCACCTCGCCGACCCCGAGAAGGGGAGCGGCATCGCGATGATCTGCACCTTCGGCGACACGACCGACGTCACCTGGTGGCGCGAGCTCGACCTGCCGGTGCGGTCGGTCGTCGGCCGCGACGGCCGCTTCGTCTCGACCCCGCCCGCGCCTGTGCCCGCCGACGGCGCGTACGCCGAGCTGGCCGGCAAGACGGCCAAGCAGGCGCAGAAGCGCATCGTGGAGCTGCTCGCCGAGTCGGGCGACCTGGTCGGCGAGCCGAAGCCGATCACCCACCCGGTGAAGTTCTTCGAGAAGGGCGACCGCCCGCTCGAGATCGTCACGAGCCGGCAGTGGTACATCCGCAACGGCGGCCGCGACACGGCCCTGCGCGAGCGGCTGCTCCAGCGCGGCGCCGAGCTGCGCTGGCACCCGTCGTACATGCAGACGCGCTACGACAACTGGGTCGGCGGCCTGAACGGCGACTGGCTCATCAGCCGCCAGCGGTTCTTCGGCGTGCCGTTCCCGCTCTGGTACCGCCTCGACGCGCACGGCAACCCGCAGTACGACGAGCCGCTGGTGCCCAGCGAGGGGCAGCTGCCCGTGGACCCGAGCTCCGACGTCCCGGACGGCTTCACCGAGGGGCAGCGCGACCAGCCGGGCGGCTTCACCGGCGACCCGGACGTCATGGACACCTGGGCGACCTCGAGCCTCACCCCGCAGATCGCCGGGCAGTGGGAGGACGACCCGGACCTGTTCGGGCGGGTGTTCCCCTACGACCTGCGGCCGCAGGCGCACGAGATCATCCGCACCTGGCTGTTCTCCACCGTCGTGCGGGCCCACCACGAGGGCGACACGCTGCCGTGGACCGACGCGATGATCAGCGGCTGGGTGCTCGACCCCGACCGCAAGAAGATGTCCAAGTCCAGGGGCAACGTCGTCACCCCCGTCGAGCACCTCGACAAGCACGGCGCCGACGCCATCCGGTACTGGTCGGCGAGCGCCCGCCCGGGCACCGACACCGCCTTCGACGAGAACCAGATCAAGGTCGGCCGCCGGCTCGCCACCAAGGTGCTCAACGCCAGCAAGTTCGCGCTGGGCGTGCCCGAGGGCACAGGCACGGTCACCGAGCCCCTCGACCTGGCACTGCTGGCGGCGCTCGCGGAGGTGGTCGAGGAGGCCACCGCGGCCTTCGAGGCCTACGACCCGTCCCGGGCGCTGGAGCGGACCGAGACGTTCTTCTGGACCTTCTGCGACGACTACATCGAGCTGGTCAAGGGCCGAGCGTACGGCGACGGACCTGACGCCGACAGCGCCCGGGTCGCGCTGCGGACGGCGCTGTCGGTGCTGCTGCGGCTGTTCGCCCCGGTGCTGCCCTTCGCCACCGAGGAGGTCTGGTCGTGGTGGCAGGAGGGTTCGGTGCACCGGGCTCCCTGGCCCAGTGCTCAGGACCTCAAGACCGAGGGCGACCCGCAGCTGCTCACCGTGGCCGGCGAGGTGCTCTCGCAGGTGCGCAAGACCAAGAGCAGCGCCCAGGTGTCGATGAAGACCGAGGTGTCGCGCCTGGTCGTGCGCGACACGGTGGAGCGGCTCGCGCTCGTCGCGCAGGCGCAGGTCGACGTCGTCAACGCCGGCGTGGTCATCGGCGACGTGGTGCTCGAGGAGGGTGAGCCCGCCGTCGAGGCGACGCTCGTCCAGCCGTGAGCCTGGCCCGGGTCCAGCAGGCCCTCGCCACCCGCTACCCCGCCGAGGACCGGGTCCAGCCCGACCTCGACCGGATCCGGCTGCTGTGCGAGCTGCTCGGCGACCCGCAGCGCGCCTATCCGGCCGTGCACCTCACCGGGACGAACGGCAAGACCTCGACCGCTCGCATGGTCGACAGCCTGCTGCGCGCCTTCGGGCTGCGGACGGGCCGCTACACCAGCCCCCACCTGCACCAGGTCAACGAGCGGATCGTCCTCGACGGCGAGCCGCTGCCCGAGGAGCAGTTCACCGCCGTGTTCGACGAGATCACGCCGTACGTCGAGCTGGTGGACGCCAAGAGCTCGCACCGGATGACCTTCTTCGAGGTGCTCACCGGCATGGCGTTCGCGGCGTTCGCGGATGCCCCGGTGGACGCCGCCGTCCTCGAGGTGGGTCTCGGCGGCAGCTGGGACGCGACCAACGTGGTCGACGCGGGCACCTGCGTCGTGCTGCCCGTGGCGCTGGACCACACCAACCTCCTGGGCACCACCGTCGAGGAGATCGCCGCCGAGAAGGCCGGGATCATCCACGCCGGGGCCATGGTGGTCCTCGCCGCCCAGCCTCCCGGCGCGGCCGAGGTGCTGCTGCGTCGGTGCGTCGAGGTGGGCGCCACCGTGGCGCGCGAGGGGCTCGAGTTCGGGGTGCTCGACCGCCGTACTGCCGTCGGCGGCCAGGTGCTGTCGTTGCAAGGCCTCGCCGGCCGGTACGACGACGTCCTCCTGCCCCTGCACGGGGCGCACCAGGCGGCCAACGCGGCCGCGGCTCTGGCGGCCGTGGAGGCGTTCTTCGGCAAGGAGGGGGAGGCCCTCGACCCGGACACGGTGCGTGAGGGCTTCGCGCAAGTGCGCTCGCCCGGCCGCCTGGAGGTCGTGCGGTCGTCACCCACCGTGATCGTCGATGCAGCGCACAACCCGCACGGGATGGCCGCCACGGTGGCCGGGCTCGCCGACGCGTTCGCGTTCACCCACCTCGTCGCGGTGGTCGCGTGCCTGGCCGACAAGGACGTCCGCACCATGCTCGAGGTGCTCGAGCCTGCGGTGTCCTCGGTGGTCGTCACGGAGAACAGCTCCCCCCGCGCGCTGCCGGCCGACGCGCTGCGCGAGATCGCCGAGGAGGTGTTCGGCGAGGAGCGGGTGCGCATCGAGGACCGTCTCGACGACGCGCTCGACACGGCGATCGCGCTCGCCGACGCCCAGGAGGAGTACGGCGGGGTCGGGGTCCTCGTCACCGGCTCGGTCGTCACCGCGGGGGAGGCCCGCACGCTCCTCAACGCCCGCTGACCTCCGGCCTCGCTGCCCGGTAGCCTCGTCCGCCAGTGCGGGCGCAACGAGGCGCCCAGCAGGACCCCAGGAGACAGACACCCGTGGCCACCGAGCGCACCCTCGTCCTCGTCAAGCCCGACGCCATCCGCCGCGGCCTCGCCGGCGAGGTCATCAGCCGGCTCGAGCGCAAGGGCCTCACCCTCGTCGCGATGGAGCTGCGCACCCTCGCTCGCGACACCGCCGAGCAGCACTACGCGGAGCACTCCGAGCGCCCGTTCTTCGGCGAGCTCGTGGAGTTCATCACCGGCGGGCCGCTCGTCGCGCTCGTGGTCGAGGGCCCGAACGCCGTCGCTGGCGTCCGTCGCATCATGGGCGTCACCAACCCCGTGGACGCCACGCCGGGCTCGCTGCGCGGCGACTACGCGCTCGAGATCGGCCAGAACCTCGTGCACGGCTCCGACTCCCCCGAGTCCGCCAAGCGCGAGATCGAGATCTTCTTCCCGGGTCTGTGACCCGCCGCGCGCCTGTGGCGCGCGGCACACTGTTTCGGGACATCGTGGGCGCACGGCTACCATGGGGCACTCCCCGGATCGCCGTGCGCCCGCGCTGTCCACCGAGCGCACATCCTGCTGAAGGGCTCTCTCCCTGATGGCGAAGAACGCCAACAACATGTCGTTCCTCGGCCGTGACATGGCCGTCGACCTCGGGACCGCGAACACGCTGGTCTACGTCCGCGGCCGTGGTGTCGTGCTGAACGAGCCGTCCGTGGTTGCCATCAACACGAGCACGACGGGCATCCTCGCCGTCGGCACCGAGGCGAAGCGGATGATCGGCCGCACGCCCGGAAACATCGTCGCCATCCGGCCGCTCAAGGACGGCGTCATCGCCGACTTCGACACGACCGAGCGGATGCTGCGCTACTTCATCCAGAAGGTGCACCGCCGGCGCCACTTCGCGAAGCCGCGCATCGTGATCTGTGTGCCATCGGGCATCACCGGCGTGGAGCAGCGCGCCGTCAAGGACGCGGGCTACCAGGCCGGCGCCCGCAAGGTCTTCATCATCGAGGAGCCGATGGCGGCGGCGATCGGGGCGGGGCTCCCGGTCCACGAGCCCACCGGCAACATGATCGTCGACATCGGCGGCGGCACCACCGAGGTCGCGGTCATCTCCCTCGGCGGCATCGTGACCAGCCAGTCCATCCGCACCGGCGGCGACGAGCTCGACAGCGCGATCATCTCCTACGTCAAGAAGGAGTACTCGCTGATGCTCGGCGAGCGCACCGCCGAGGAGATCAAGATGGCGATCGGCTCCGCCTTCCCGATGCCGGACGAGCCGCACGCCGAGATCCGCGGCCGTGACCTCGTCTCCGGCCTGCCGAAGACGATCGTGGTGTCGGCCGAGGAGATCCGCAAGGCGATCGAGGAGCCCGTCAACGCCATCGTCGACGCGGTCAAGAACACCCTCGACAAGTGCCCGCCCGAGCTCTCCGGCGACGTCATGGACCGCGGCATCGTGCTCACCGGCGGTGGCGCGCTGCTCCGCGGCCTCGACGAGCGCCTCAAGCACGAGACCGGCATGCCGGTCCACATCACCGACAACCCGCTGCACTCGGTGGCGATCGGGTCCGGCAAGTGCGTCGAGGAGTTCGAGGCCCTCCAGCAGGTCCTCATCTCCGAGCCGCGCCACTAGTCGCAGGGCTGGTGCGGGGCTCCCGTCGGCTTCGGCTGACCCTCGTCCTGCTGCTGCTGTCGGCCTTCACGCTGACGGCGCTCGACAACAGCTCGGCGCAGACGGGTCCGCTCGCAGCGCTGCGCCGGGGCATCGACACGGTCTTCGGGCCGGTCGAGGCCGCGGTCGGCGGCGCGGCGAGCTCGGTCGGCCGCGCCCTGGGGGGCATCCCACGGCTCGGCTCCTACCAGTCCGAGAACCGCCGCCTGAAGCGCGAGATCGACACCCTCAACGGCCGGATCTCCTCGCAGGCCGGGCTGCAGTGCCAGGTCGACCAGCTGCACCAGCTCATGCACCTCGTGGACGTCACCGGCTACGCCACCGTGCCCGCGCGCGTGGTCGCAGTCGGTCCCGCAGGCGGCTTCGAATGGACGGCGGTCATCGACGCGGGCAGCGCCGACGGCATCCGCCCCTCCCAGACGGTCGTCACCGGGGCCGGGCTCGTCGGCCGTACGACGGAGGTCAGCGCCCGCACCGCGCACGTGCTCCTCATCGCCGACCCGGAGTTCACCGTGGGCGGGTCGCTCGCGCAGGTGGCCTCCATCGGCTTCGCCCACGGCAACGGCTCACGTCCCATGACGTACTCGCTGGCGAGCACCCGCGCGCTGGTCCGCAAGGGCGACGTGCTCCTCACCACCGGCTCCGACACCTACGCCGCAGGCATCCCGATCGGCACCATCACCGCGGTCGCCCCTGACGCCAACGCGATCAGCCGCACCGCCACGGTCTCTCCGTTCGTCGACGTGTCGTCGCTGGACCTCGTGGGTGTCGTCACGAACGGGCAACGCACCCAGCCGCGCGGCGTGCTGCGCCCGGTCCGTCCCGGGGCGTCGCCGACCTCGTCGCCCTGCCCGGCCGCCGTACCGCAGGGTCCCGTGCCCACTGCCACGCCGACGCCCTCGCCGACTCCCGTCGTGACCGCCAGCCCGAGCCCGAGCCCGCGACCGACGCGCACGCCATGACGGTCCAACGGTTCCTGCTCGGGGCGGTGAGCGTGGTCACCGCGCTGCTGCTGCAGCTCACCGTCGTGGGCCGCCTCCCGCTGCCCGGCGCCGCCCCCGATCTCGTGCTGGTCGTCGTCGTGGCGTTCGCGCTCGCCGAGGGCCCGATGGCCGGGCTCGTGACCGGCTGGGCCGCGGGGCTGCTGGCCGACGGGCTCGCCGACCACCAGATGGGACGGCTGGCCCTCGCCTACGGGCTGGCCGGCTACGTCAGCGGGATGCTCAAGGACGAGACCGAGCGCTCGACGCTGCAGCCCTTCGGCGCCGTCGCGATCGGCGCCACGGTCGCGGTGGCGTCCTTCACGGTCGTCGGCGTGCTGCTCGGCGACCCGCGGGTCTCGCTGTACGCGACGGCCCGCGTGCTGCTGAGCGGCGTTCCATACGATGTCGTCCTCACTCCTTTCGTCGTCCCCCTCGTGGCAGCCCTGGTGCATCGCGTCGACGCGGATCCCTTGAGGCGCTCGTGACCGATCGTTCGCAGCTCCGGCTGGTCATCCTCCGCGTCGTCGTGGTGTCGATCCTGCTGACGCTGCTGGGCCGGCTCGCCTACCTGCAGGTCGCCGAAGGGGACCGCTACCGCGCCGCGGCCGCCGGCAACCGCATTCGCG
This sequence comes from Actinomycetota bacterium, assembly GCA_046723735.1. GTDB lineage: Bacteria > Actinomycetota > Actinomycetes > Mycobacteriales > SCTD01 > RYN-111. The sequence goes on from JBKOVB010000043.1 coordinate 8,248, forward strand.
AGGTCGTCACGCCCGCCGCCCGGGGCCAGGTGCTCGACGACATGGGCCGGCCGCTCGTCACCAACCGCACGGCGCTGGTCGTGTCGGTCACGCGTTCGATCCTGCACAGCCAGCCGCACCACGGCGCCGAGGTGCTCGCCCGGCTCTCGCGGATCATCGGCATCGCGCCCGCCCAGATCGAGCTGCTCATCACCCCCTGCGGCGAGAAGCTCAAGGACGGCTCGAAGGCCAACAAGAAGACCGGCTGCTGGAACGGCTCGCCGTACCAGCCGGTGCCGGTGGCGTCCTACGCCAGCGACAAGCCCGACCAGGTACGACGGGTGCTACGCATCGAGGAGCACGCCGAGGACTTCCCGGGGGTGCGGGCGCAGTACGAGGCGGTGCGCGAGTACCCCGGCGGGCCACTCGCGGCGCACGTACTGGGCTACCTCGGGCCGCTGTCCGACCAGGACCTCAAGAAGTCGAAGTACCAGGGGCTCGCGCCGGGCTCCCTCATCGGCCGCGCCGGTGTCGAGGCGGTGTACGACGACCGGCTGCGCGGCAAGGACGGCGTGCAGAAGCTGCTGGTGGACAAGGACTCCACGGTCACCGGCACGCTCAGCACGACGCCCGCCGTGTCGGGCGACGACCTCGTGCTGAGCCTCGACGGGGCGGTCCAGGGGGCCACCGAGAGGGCGCTCGCGGACGGCATCGCCGCGGCCCGCAAGCGGCACGACAAGAACCGCGGCAAGACCTACGCGGCCCCCAAGGGGGCGGCGATCGTGGTCGAGGCGAACACCGGCCGGGTCGTCGCGATGGCCAGCTACCCGTCGTACGACCCGACCTTGTTCGTGGGCGGGATCTCGACGAAGGAGTACCAGGCCCTCAACAGCGCCCCTGGCGACCCGTTGATCAGCAACGCGGTGCAGGGCCGGTACTCGCCCGGCTCCACGTTCAAGATCGTGTCGACCGCGGCGGCGGTGATGGCCGGCTACTCGCTCACCGCCCGCGTCTACCCCTGCCCGCCGTCGTACCGGATCGGGCAGTCGGTGAAGCACAACTTCGAGGGCGAGTCGTTCGGCACCCTCGACTTCCGGATGACGTTGATCCGCTCCTGCGACACGGTGTACTACCGGCTCGCCGTCGACCAGTGGTCCCGCGACGGCGCGACCAAGAACACGCCGCGGGCCAAGGAGGTCTTCGCCAAGATGGCGCGCGCCTGGGGCTTCGGGCGCAGGACCGGGATCGACCTGCCGGACGAGCGCGCGGGCCTCATCACCGACCGCGCCTTCAAGCAGAAGTTCTGGGAGACGCACAAGAAGGACTACTGCGCCGGGGCCAAGCGTCGCCCCAAGGGCTCGTACCTGCAGCAGATCGATGCGGAGTTCTGCAGCGACGGCTGGCGCTACAACGCCGGTGACGCAGCCAACTTCGTCATCGGCCAGGGTGACGTGCTGGTCACGCCGCTGCAGCTGACGATGGCCTACGCCGCGCTCGTCAACGGCGGCATCCTCTACAAGCCGCAGCTGGCCAAGGGCTTCCTGGACGCCGACGGCACCGCGTCGCAGGTCCTGCCGCCGGTCAAGGTCGGCCGCGTACCCGTGCGGCAGGAGGTGCTCGACTACATCAAGAACGCGCTCGGCGGCGTGGTGCGGCCCCCGGGCACCGCGAAGGCGTCCTTCGCCGGCTTCCCGCTCAGCCAGGTGCCCGTGGGCGGTAAGACCGGCACCGCGGACGTGCTGAACAAGGCGCCGACGTCGTGGTTCGCGTCGTTCGCGCCCGTCAACGGCAGCACCTACGTCACCGTCGTGATGGTCCCGGAGGGCGGCACCGGCGGTACGACGGCGGCACCCATCGCGCGCAAGATCTGGGCCGGTATCTACGGCGTGGACGGCGCGAAGCCGCTGCTGCTGCCCGGCGGCAAGCTCCCGGCCGGCCTGCCCGTGGTGCTGCCGGACGGCAGCATCGGGCGGCCCGGCACCGTCGTTCCCCGTCGGCCTGCGCCGGTGGTGACGCCGTCGGCGATGGCGCTCGCGCAGCCGCCGGCGTTGTGGGCGGAGCCGCCGCGGAGAAGGTGGTCCGGATGACGGAGGAGTGGACCACCCCGCGGATCTCACCGGTGCGGCTGCGGCCCCACGAGGTGACGCTGCGGGAGCGGGTGCTCGACCGGGCCTCGCCGCTCCGGCAGCTCGACCTCGTGCTCCTGGCCGCCGTCACGGCGCTGGTGTCTCTCGGCGGCCTGCTGGTGTGGTCGGCCACCAAGGAGCACCAGCTGGCGCTCGGCCTCGACCCGCAGGCCTTCCTGAAACGGCACATCATCAACGCGGCTCTGGGGACCGCGCTGGGCACCGCGGCCGCGTTGGTCGACTACCGGGCGCTGCGCGCCTACGCGCCGTTCGTATACGGCTTCTCGTGCCTCGGTCTGCTCGTCGTGCTCTCCCCGCTGGGCGCGACGATCAACGGTGCGCACTCGTGGATCGTGCTGCCGGCCGGCTTCCAGATCCAGCCGTCCGAGTTCGCGAAGCTGGCGATCGTCGTCGGGATGGCGATGCTCCTCGGCGAGAAGCGCGACGGGGAGGCGACGCCGCGCGACACGGACGTGGTGGGCGTCCTGGCGCTGTGCGCCGTCCCCATGGGGCTGATCATGCTGCAGCCCGACTTCGGCACCACGATGGTCTTCATCTTCACGATCCTGGGCGTCCTGACCGTGGCCGGCGCCCCGGCGCGGTGGATCGGCGGGCTGATCGTGGCGGGCGTGCTCGTGGGCGGGCTGCTCGCGCCGCACCTGCTGAAGGACTACCAGCTCGACCGCTTCCGGGTGGTCGCCAACCCGCACGCGGCGCCCCACACCGTCGGCTACAACACGCAGCAGGCCCGCATCGCGATCGGCTCCGGCGGCGTGTTCGGCAAAGGGTTGTTCCACGGCACCCAGACGCAGGGTCGCTTCATCCCCGAGCAGCAGACCGACTTCGTGTTCACCGTGGCGGGGGAGGAGCTCGGCCTGGTGGGAGCGGGCACGATCGTGCTGCTCCTGGGCGTGGTGCTCTGGCGCGGCCTGCGGATCGCCTCCCAGGCGAGCGACCCGTTCGGACGGTTGCTGGCCGCAGGGGTCGTGTCCTGGTTCGGCTTCCAGAGCTTCGTCAACATCGGCATGACCCTCGGGATCATGCCCGTGACCGGGCTGCCCCTGCCGTTCGTGAGCTACGGCGGCTCCTCGATGTTCGCCAACCTGATGGCCGTCGGGCTGCTTCAGAACGTGCACATGCGCTCCCGGGAGGTCTGAGCGCCCCCTCCTTGATCAACAGGAGAATCGAGCTCAACACGCCCGGCGAGTCGGACGCTGCTTTCCTGTTGATCAAGGAACGCGGCGGTCAGGCCGCGCCTCGGCATCGCGCCGCGGCGTTCAGGACTCGCTGGACGACCTCAGGCTGGCGTCGGCGCAGCTCGAACCACGTCACCCGCTCGGTCCGCCAGCCGAGAGCTTCGGTACGACGGTCGCGGCGACGGTCCTTCGCGACCATCTGTGCGCCGGCGTGACCGCGCTTCCCGTCGACCTCAACGGCGAGCCGGAGCTCCTCGTCGGCGAGATCGAGCACGGCGACAAGCTCTCCCCATGGCTGCCGTAGCGGCACCTGACACCTCAGCCCGGGCAGGAGCGGCCGGAGCAGCACGCGGGCGAGCGTCTCCGCCGGTGTTGCGGCCCCGGCGTCTGCGCTCTCCACGGCGCTCCTGAGCTCGCGCACGTGCCGCGTCCCCTTCGCCTTCACGACCTCCGTCTCGAGATCGGCGACATCGAGCAAGCCACGCCGGAGCGCGTCGTCGACGGCACACACGAGGGCCTGCGGCGTCAGGACGGCGGCCAGGTCCCGGATCGTCCGGCCGGGGGTGGTGAGCGCCAGACCGCTGGGGTGCCGGGTCACCTCGGCGGCATCGAGGCTGAGCTGGTGCCGGTGCACCGTGGCGCCAACGGCGCGGAGGACGCCGACGTTCCGTCGTACGGCCACGTCGTGCACTTCGCGATCGCAGGAGCCGGTTGCAGGGTCCTCGTCGTCGATGAGCGGGAGCCCCCACAGACGCGCGGCAGTTCGCATGCACGCCAGCGCCCCCGGGTCGCTCGCGAGCACCGCTGCCCAGGCCTGCTGCTCGACGTCGGGGACGTGCCCCGCATCGGTGAACACCCCCGGCAGCAGTCGCTGCCACTCGCCCCGGGCCACGGCCCGCTGTGCCGCGCCCGCGCTGAGGAGGGCGCGGGTCTGGGCGGCTGTCCACACGCCTCCGGTGCCGGTCCCGAGGTGCTGCGCGCGCATGAACTCACGCTCGGGGCGTCGCCGTACGGCGGGGTGCCCGCACGCGCATCTGTGGGCGCCCGTCCCGTGATCAACAGGAATCGCTCACCGGACACGCCCGGCGTGTCGGGAGCGAGAGTCCTGTTGATCACGGAAGGGCGGGGTTTGGTGGCCCCGGGCCGGCTGCGCGCCGCCGTACCCTGGAACGATGGTCGAGAGCGTCTTCCCCGCGCTGGAGCAGCTGCTGCCGCGGGTGAGCAAGCCCATCCAGTACGTCGGGGGCGAGCTCAACGCGACCGTCAAGCCCTGGGAGGCCGAGGACGGCGGCACGATGGTGCGCTGGTGCCTCATGTACCCCGACGCCTACGAGGTCGGGCTCCCCAACCAGGGCGTGATGATCCTCTACGAGGTGCTCAACGAGCAGCACAACACCCTGGCGGAGCGCACATACAGCGTCTGGCCCGACCTGGCGCGCCTCATGCGCGAGCACGGCGTCCCGCAGTTCACCGTCGACGCCCACCGGCCGGTGAAGGCGTTCGACGTCCTGGGCCTCTCCTTCGCCACCGAGCTCGGCTACACCAACATGCTCGAGGCGCTCGACCTCGCCGGCATCCCGCTGCACGCGAAGGACCGGACCGAGGAGCACCCGATCGTGCTCGCCGGGGGTCACGCGTCGTTCAACCCCGAGCCGATCGCGGACTTCGTCGACGCGGCGGTGCTCGGCGACGGCGAGCAGGCCGTCCTGGAGATCACCGAGATCCTCCGACGGTGCAAGGACGAGCAGAGGACGCGCGAGCAGACGCTGCTCGAGCTCGCGAAGACCGGTGGTGTCTACGTCCCGCGCTTCTACGACGTGAGCTACCTCGAGGACGGCCGGATCCAGCGGGTCGCCCCCAACCACCCCGAGGTGCCGTGGCGAGTCTCCAAGCGCACCGTCATGGACCTCGACGAGTGGCCGTACCCGAAGCAGCCCCTCGTGCCGCTGGCCGAAACGGTGCACGAGCGCATGAGCGTCGAGATCTTCCGCGGCTGCACCCGGGGCTGCCGGTTCTGCCAGGCCGGGATGATCACCCGCCCGGTGCGTGAGCGCAGCATCACCGGCATCGGCGAGATGGTCGACACCGGGCTGAAGGCCACCGGCTACGAGGAGGTGGGCCTGCTCAGCCTGAGCAGCGCCGATCACTCCGAGATCGCCGACATCACGCACGGCCTGGCCGACCGGTACGACGGAACGCAGACCAGCCTGAGCCTTCCCAGCACCCGCGTGGACGCCTTCAACGTCGACCTCGCCAAGGAGCTCAGCCGCAACGGCCGGCGCTCCGGCCTGACGTTCGCCCCTGAGGGCGGCAGCGAGCGGCTGCGCAAGGTCATCAACAAGATGGTCAGCAAGCAGGACCTCATCGACACCGTGACCGCGGCGTACTCCGCCGGCTGGCGTCAGGTGAAGCTCTACTTCATGTGCGGTCTCCCGACGGAGACCGACGAGGACGTGCTCGAGATCGCCGAGATGGCGCGCGAGGTGATCCGGGCCGGTCGAGAGGCGACCGGCAGCCGCGAGGTCCGCTGCACCGTGAGCATCGGCGGCTTCGTGCCGAAGCCGCACACGCCGTTCCAGTGGGCGTCCCAGCTCGACCCGGAGACCACCGACCGTCGGCTGCGCCTGCTCAAGGACGCCATCCGGGACGACAAGAGCACCGCCAAGGCGATCGGCTATCGCTACCACGACGGCAAGCCCGGCCAGGTCGAGGGCCTGCTCTCCCGGGGCGACCGCCGCGTGGGCGCGGTGATCGAGGAGGTCTGGCGGCGCGGCGGCGTGATGGACGGCTGGAGCGAGCACTTCTCCTACGAGCGCTGGATGCAGGCTGCCGGCGACTGCGACGTCGATGTCGCCTGGTACACCACCCGCGAGCGGGGCGAGCTCGAGGTGTTGCCCTGGGACCACCTCGACTCGGGCCTGGACAAGGAGTGGCTCTGGTCGGACTGGCAGGACGCCCTGGCCGAGCAGGACCTCGACGACTGCCGCTGGATCCCCTGCTTCGACTGCGGGGTCTGCCCGCAGATGGGCACCGAGATCCAGGTGGGCCCGACCGGGCAGAAGCT
>JBKOVB010000120.1:0-51102 GCA_046723735.1 Actinomycetota bacterium
GCCGAGCACACCCGGGAGGTCGGCGGTGAGCAGGTGGCCGTGCCCGTCCTTGCGGGCGAGGGACAGTGCGAGGGCGTCGCGCCGGGCCGCGAACGTCGACCGGTCGCGCTCCGCCTCCCGCTGGTCGACCTGCAGGGCGGCGAGCCGGTCCTGCGCGGCCGCCAGCGCCGCCGCGGCGGCCTCGTGGCGGGTGTCGAGGTCGACCTCGCCCTCGTCGAGGCCTCCGGCCTCCACCTGCAAGGCCTCGAGGTCGGCGGCCGCACGCTGCACGCGGACGCGGGCCTCTTCCAGTCCGGCGGACACGCGTCCGATCTCCGCCTCGGCCGCGGCGGCCCGCGACCGCAGGGCACCGACCTGGCCGGTGAGCTTGGCCAGCCCCTCGCGGCGGTCGGCGATGGCGCGTCGGGCGGCCACGAGCGCCTTCTCCTCCGCGGCGAGGGCGGCCTCGGCGTCGGTACGGCGGGTGACCGCGGTCTGCAGGCGCTCCTCGTCCTGGCGCCGCTGCTCCGCGAGCTGCGCCTCTTGCTGGCGCACCTGGGCCGCCTCGCGCTCGAGGTCCTCCGGATCACGGCTGGTCCGGCTCTGCTCGGGCAGCTCCGCGGTGAGGTGCCGGTGCCTCTCGGAGGCGAGCGTCGCCGTACCCCGCAAGCGCTCCTCGAGCGCGGACAGGCGGTACCACGTCTCCTGCGCGCGGGTGAGCCGCGGCGCCTGCTCCGCGGCGGAGGCCTCGAGCTCGGTCTCCCGGGCCTGCAGGGCCGCGAGCTCCTTCTCGACCTCGGCGCGGCGGGCGCGCAGAGCCGTCTCGTCGCGCACCTCGGCCTCGAGGGCGGTGCGGAGCTGGACGAGGTCGTCGGCGAGCAGCCGCAGCCGGGCGTCGCGCAGCTCGGCTTGCACCTCACCAGCGCGGCGGGCGACCTCGGCCTGGCGGCCTAAGGGCTTGAGCTGGCGACGCAGCTCGGCGGTGAGGTCCTGCAGGCGGGTGAGGTTGGCCTGCATGGCCTCGAGCTTGCGGAGCGCCTTCTCCTTGCGCTTCTTGTGCTTGAGGACGCCGGCGGCCTCCTCGATGAATGCGCGCCGGTCCTCCGGCCGGGCCGACAGCACGGCGTCGAGCTGTCCCTGCCCGACGACGACGTGCAGCTCGCGACCGATGCCGCTGTCGCTCATCAGTTCCTGGATGTCCACCAACCGGCACTTCGTCCCGTTGATGGCGTACTCGCTGGCGCCGTCCCGGAACATCAGCCGGCTGACGGTGACCTCGGTGTAATCGATGGGAAGGGCGCCGTCGCTGTTGTCGATCGTCAGCGCCACCTCGGCCCGGCCCAGCGGCGCCTTGCCGGGCGTGCCGGCGAAGATGACGTCCTCCATCTTGCCGCCGCGCAGCGCCTTGGCCCCCTGCTCCCCGAGCACCCAGGCGATGGCGTCCACGACGTTGCTCTTGCCGGATCCGTTGGGGCCCACGACGCAGGTGATCCCGGGCTCGAACCGCAGCGTCGTCGGCGACGCGAAGGACTTGAAGCCCTTGAGGGTGAGGCTCTTGAGGTGCACGTGCTGCCTTTGCTCGACCAGCCTGGGGAAGGCCGGGAGGACTCTACCGGCCGGCCAGGACGGGCAAGGGGACCCGCGCCGGACAGCAGAAGGGCGCCTCCCTGCGGGAAGGCGCCCTCGTGGTGGGGGGTCCGTCAGGTGAGCACGGGCTCCTCGGTCAGCACGCGGATGTCGTCGTCGACGTGCACGACCAGAGCGGCACGGGCCTCGGCGAGCTCGGCCTCGAGCTCTGCGACGCGAGCACGCAGGCGGCGCACCTCGGCGGCGAGACGGAGGTCGGTGCCGACGCCGACATGACCGAGCAGGGCCTTCGCCATCGAAGCTGCCTCCAGGATCGCTGTGGATGTCGCTGTAGCGGTTGCGCGCGCGCCAGTCCGCCCAGGGTCCGGGGGGTGCAGGAGCGGTGACTTCAGAGTGCCACCGTGGCGGACCAAGGTCAAGACTCAGGTCACGATCCGATCACGAAGCGGCACCTCCCCGGCACACTCCGATGACGCCGTCGCGGCGCAACCGTCACCTCTCGACGAAGCCCTCCATCCCCCGTGGCTCCCCCCACCGCTCGGAGACGAACTCGACCCTCCCCGGGCCGGCAGGAAGCTTCTCGAGCAGCGCCCGGCAGGCCTGCGCCGTGCCCTCGGCAACCACCTCGACCCGGCCGTCGGCCAGGTTTGTCGCGGAGCCGGCGAGCCCGAGCTCCAGGGCCCGGGCGCGGGTCCACCAGCGGTACCCGACCCCCTGCACCCTGCCCTTCACGAAGGCCGTCATCCGAACCTGCTCCACGCATGTCAGGGTAGGCAGCGCTCAGGCCCGAGGAGCCGGCACGAGCGGGACCAGCCAGCTGTCCAGGGCGGCGACGACGGCGGGAGTGAGGGTGTGGCCCCCGGCGTACCGGAGGGCGGTCGCGCGAGCCCCCGACTCCCCCGTCACGTAGTCCCACGTCCGGTCGAGCAGCTCGCGCGGGATCACGACGTCTTCGTCGCTGTGCGCGACCAGGACCGGGTGGCCGTGCAGCCGGCCCGGTGTGGTCGGCACACCCGCCTCGAAGGGCAGCGTGCCGGCGAGGACGGCGGTGCCGTCGTACCGGCCGGGGTCGTCGAGCAGCAGGCCCCCGGCGAAGGCCCCGCCGCCGCTGAAGCCGACCAGCACCACGGACCGGTCGGGCGGGGCCACGTCGTCCAGCCACCCCCTGAACCAGGCCATGGTCTCCGCCAGCGACGCCGGCACCGGTCGGCCGATCCCCCGCTTGGCGAACCAGGCGTAGCCGTCGCCCTCCGCGATCGGGGCGCGCAGGGCGACGTACGACGGTCCGGGGGTCAGCAGGTCGGCCAGACCGACGATCTCCCGCTCGGTCGACCCCCGGCCGTGCAGCAGCACGACCAGCGGGGCGGAGGGCTCGTCCTCGCGCTGCCAGGCGACGTGGTAGGTCACGAACCGGTCCCGAGGGCCAGCTCGTCGGCGGTCCGCACGCCGCTCCAGCGTCGCAGCTCGGCGCCCAGGTCGAGGCGCTCCACCGGCGCGCTCGAGGCGAACTCCCCCCAGGACTCCCGGGGCAGCATCCACATGAGCTCGAACTCGTTGCCGTCCGGATCCGCGCCGTACAGGCTCTTGGTGGCGCCGTGGCTCGACTCGCCGGTGTAGGCGTCCTCGGCCACCAGCACGTCACGGGCGTCGGCGAGCTCGTCGATCGTGTCGAGCTGCCACGCGAGGTGGTAAAGGCCCACGGTGCCGGGCTGCTTCGGGCCGACCGCGACGCCGAACAGGCCAAGGTCGTGGTGGTTGCCCGACCGGGGGAGGCGCAGGAAGGCGGCGCGGGCGCGCGGCTCGGTGGCGACGACCTCCATGCCGAGCACGCGCCGGTAGAAGTCGACGGCGCGCTCCAGGTCGGCGACGAACAGCACCGCGTGGTTGAGGCGGACGGGAGAGACGGCCATGACGGGCTCCTGTCGTTCGGTGTCCTCCGATGTCATGCGCAGTAAGGTTCATGACGTGTCATCTATTCCGGAGCCGAGGTGGCTGTCGGCCGAGGAGCTCCGGGCCTGGCGCTCGCTGCAGCTGATGCAGATGCGGCTCGTCGCTCAGCTTTCCCGCCAGCTCGCCGCCGACAGCACGCTGTCCTACCCCGACTACCTGGTCCTCGTCGCGCTCACCGACGCACCGAAGGGGCGGCTGCGGCTGGGGGAGCTCGGGCGGGAGCTCGGCTGGGAGCAGAGCCGCACCTCGCACCAGGTACGTCGGATGGCGGAGCGCGGGCTGGTCACGCGGCAGCGGCACGAGGGCGACGCCCGCGGATCCTGGGTGGTCGTGACGACGGCGGGCAGGTCGCAGATCGCGGCGGCCGCGCCGGGCCACGTGGAGGCCGTGCGTCGGCTCTTCCTGGACCGGCTCAGCCCCGCGCAGGTGACCGCGGTCGCCGACGTGGCGGAGTCGGTGCTGGCCGCGCTGCGCGCGGAGGACCCTCAGCGCGGGTGACGGGGCCTCGGCTGGCAGCGCGGGCAGGAGTACGACGAGCGGTTCATCCACGCCTCGCGGCGTAGTGGCGTGCCGCACCGGTCGCACGGCTCGCCCTCCCGCCCGTAGGCGTGAAGGTCGCGCGCGAACAGGCCGCTCACGCCCTCGGTCGAGACGTAGAGCGCGTCGAAGCTCGTGCCGCCCTGGGCGAGGGACTCGCACAGGACGTCGCGGGCGTGCCCCAGCAGCTCACGGGCCTTCGGCCGGGTGAGGTCCTCGGTCGCACGGCCGCCGTGCAGCCGAGTCCGCCACAGCGCCTCGTCGGCGTAGATGTTGCCGATGCCGCTGACCAGCGTCTGGTCGAGCAGCGCGCGCTTGACCCCGCTGCGCTTGGCGCGGAGCCGGCGGACGAACAGCTCGTCGTCGAACTCCGGGTCGAGCGGGTCCCGGGCGATGTGCCGGATCGCCGACGGCAGCTCCGCCCCGCCCTCCTCCACGAACAGCCCACCGAAGGTGCGCTGGTCGACGAAGCGCAGCTCGCGACCCCCGTCGGTGAAGGTGAACCGGATCCGCAGGTGCGTCTCAACCGGCTTGGCGGCAGGTACGACGAGGAGCTGGCCGCTCATGCCGAGGTGACCGGTCAGGGCGTCGCCGGAGTCGAGCGCGAGCCACAGGTACTTGCCGCGCCGGCGCGCCGCGGTGAACGTGCGGCCCGCCAGCCGCGCGGCGAAGTCGGACGGACCGGGCAGATGCCGTCGTACGGCGCGGTCGTGGTGCACCTCGACGGCGGCGACCTTCCGCCCGACGACGCCACGCTCCAAGCCGAGCCGGACGACCTCGACCTCGGGCAGCTCGGGCACTACGGCGTCCTGCAGGTCATGCCGGCTCGGGTGCGGCGGCGTCGCGCGGCTCGCCGCCGTGCTCGGCCTGCAGCGCACGGAAGGCCACCTGGGCGGCCTGCTGCTCGGCCTCCTTCTTGCTGCTGCCGGAGCCCTCGCCGCGGGCCTCGCCGGCCACGATCGCGGTGGCCACGAACGACTTGGCGTGGTCAGGGCCGCTCTCGGCGATGCGGTAGTCGGGGACCCCCAGCGTGTGCGCCGCGGTGAACTCCTGCAGCACGGTTTTCCAGTCCTGCGCCGCGCCGTCGTGCGCCGCGGCCCGCATGAGCGGGTCGAACAGGGCGCGGACCAGCGTCGTCGCCCCCTCAAGACCGTGCTCGACGTACACCGCCCCGATCACGGCTTCCATCGTGTCCGCCAGGATGCTCGGCTTGTCGCGCCCCCCGGTGACCTCCTCGCCCTTGCCGAGCCGCAGCCAGCGGCCCAACCCCAGCTCGCGGGCCACGCCGGCCAGCGCGCGGGTGCTGACGACGGAGGCGCGCAGCTTCGCCAGCGAGCCCTCGGCCAGGTCAGGATGGGTGGAGAACAGCGCGTCGGTGACGACGAGGCCCAGGACCGCGTCGCCGAGGAACTCCAACCGCTCGTTGGTGGGGAGCCCGCCGTGCTCGTAGGCGTAGGAGCGGTGGGTGAGGGCTCGCTCCAGCAGCGCTGGGTCGATCGCGGTGCCGAGCGCCGCCTCGAGCAGCGTGTACTGCACCCCGCTCATCGGGTGCTCATGCGGTGCTCGCGCGGACGAGGTGGTCGACGGCGAGTCCGACGGTGACCAGCTGCGGCAGGTCCTCGTCAGCCACCTGCCAGCCGTCGAGCTCGAGCACCTCGGCGATCTGTACTCGGGCCAGGGAGTCCGCGCCCAGGTCCTCGGCGAAGCGGGTCTCGGCGGTCAGCACCGCGTCGATCTCCAAGACGCGCCGCACGGCGTCGCGCAGCGCGGCGAGAGCCTCGTCGCTGCGCGTCACGTGCGCTGCCTCAGACCGCGAGGACCGTGCGCTTGTCGTAGCGACCGCACTCGGGGCAGACCGTGTGCGGCAGCGTCGTGTGGCCGCGGTCGCACTTCACGAGCGTCGGGACGCCCGACTTCCACTGCGCGCGGCGCGAGCGGGTGTTGCTGCGCGACATCTTGCGCTTGGGAACGGCCATCTCTACGTCTCCTGGTCTGTCTTCTCGTCCGGCTGCAGCAGCCCGGCGAGGGCGCCCCAGCGGGCATCGGTCGTGTCGTGCGCGTGATCGTCCGGCAGCTCGTCCAGTCGCTCCCCGCACGTGGCGCAGAGCCCCCGGCAGTCCTCCCGGCACAAAGGCGTGAGCGGCAGCGCGAGCACCACCGCGTCCCGCAGCGTGGGGGCGAGGTCGAGGAAGTCGCCCTGCAGCTGCGCGACCTCGTCCTCCTCGTCGTGGTCCGTGCTCGCCTCCGGGTAGACGAACAGCTCCTGCACCGGCACGGTGAGCGTGTCACTCACCGGGGTGAGGCACCTGCCGCACTCCCCGGACACCGGCGCCGTGACGGTGCCGCTGACGAGCACCCCTTCCATGACGCTCTCGAGCCGGAGGTCCAGCTCGAGGTCGCCACCGGTGGGCACCCCGACCAGGTCGACGATCCCAAGACCCTCGGGCGCGGGAGCGGTGAAACGGACCTCACGCATCGACCCCGGGCGGCGACCGAGCTCGCGGGTGTCCAGCACCAGCGGGTCGCGGGGGTCGAGGCGGGTGATCTGCTTCCTGTTCTCGTGCACGACGGTCTCCGGGCTCGGGACGAGTCCGCGCACAAGCGTAGCGGAGCGCTCGCCCGACCGACCACCTGAGCGCGGAGCCAGGGTGCTGATCAGCTCTGGAGCGGCTCGTCCAGGAAGCTCTCGCCGCCCTGCACGACGGTGCGGTTGGCGTCCCCGAGGGCCTCGAGCTCGTGCCGACCGGAGAGCTTCTCGCGCCCCCGCTCGACGGCGGACAGCGTCTTGGTCAGCACGATCTCGAAGTTGGCGAGCTTCGCGTCGACGTAGTCCTCGACCTCGATCCGCATGGCCTCGGCGGCGACCTGGGCCTCCTCGCGCAGCCGCTCGGCCTCAGCCGCGGCCTCCTGGTAGACCTCGGTCTCCTCGACCAGCCGCCGGCGCTCGGCCTGGGCGGCCACGATGATCGCCTCTGCCTCGCGACGGCCCTCTTCCACGACGCTGTCGCGGTCGCCGAGCACCTCGCGGGCCATGGTGATCGTCTCCGGGAGGAGCTGCTCGAGCTGCGTGAGCAGGCCCAGCAGCTCGGCACGGTGCACGAGGCACGACGCGGACATGGGGACGGCCTTGGCCGACTCCACCATGGCCACCACCTCGGCGAGCTTGGTGTGCACCGCGTCCACGGGACGCGCCTCCTTAGGGCTTACGTCAGCTGGATTCGCGCACCCGCGCCAGCAGGCGCTGGTACACGACGTCGGGCACGAGCCCCGACACGTCCCCACCGTACGTCGCGACCTCCTTGACGAGGCTCGACGACAGGAAGGAGTACAGGGGGTTGGTGGTCATGAACATCGTCTCGATGCCCTGCAGACCGAGGTTCATCTGGGCCATCTGCAGCTCGTAGTCGAAGTCGCTGACGGCGCGCAGACCCTTGACGATGACCGGGATGTCCCGGCTCTTGCAGAAGTCGACGATGAGCCCGTCGAAGTGGTCGACGGTGACGTTGTCCCACTGCTTGGTGGCCTCGCGCAGCATGTCGGTGCGCTCCTCGTCGGAGAACATCCGCCTCTTGCTCACGTTGAGCCCGACCGCGACGACGACCTCGTCGTAGAGGGCGGCGGCTCGACCGATGATGTCGAGGTGCCCCATGGTCACGGGGTCGAACGAACCGGGGCAGGCGGCCCTTCTCATGGGCGGCGAAAGTACCAGAGCGTGGCCTCGCCGTAGCGCCTGGACCTGATCTCCTCCCAGCCTTGTGCCGGGACCGGGCGGGCTCCTCGGGTGCGGCGCTCGACGACCACGACGGCCCCCTCGGCCAGCCACGGCTCGAGGGCCGCCAGGACGGGGTCGACGTCGTCGTCGTACGGCGGGTCGAGCAGCACCAGGTCGTACGGCGACGGGGGGCGCTGCAGGAACCTGGCCACGTCGCCGTCCACCACCGAGGCCGCGACGCCGAGGTCGGCGACGTTGCGCCGCAGCGCCACGAGCGCCGTCGGGTCGTGCTCCACGAGGGTGACCGCTGCGGCACCCCGCGACAGCGCCTCGAGTCCGAGCGCCCCGCTCCCGGCGTACAGGTCGAGCACGCGTGCCCCGTCGAGGTCGACCAGCGACTGCAGGCTGCTGAACAAACCCTCGCGGGCACGGTCCGAAGTCGGGCGGGTGGCCGAGCCGGGTGGCACGACGAGCCGCCGACCGCCGTGCGTGCCCGCGACGATCCGCGTCAGGAGCTGGCCCCCAGCGACCGCCAGTAGGCGTTGAGGGCGCCGTTGGTCTTCACGAACCACACGAAGGGGCCGACGAGGATCAGCGCGCCCGGGAAGTACCACAGGCCTGTGGCGCCGCTCACCGGCTTGTCCTCGCCGCGCGCTTCGTAGAGCCCTCCGATCTCGCTGGAGGTGACGTAAGGCATCACGATGCCGACGAAGAAGGCGAGGACGAACGCGAGGCCGCCCCCGAGACCGGCGCCGCGGTGCTGCTTCATCTCGCTGTGCACCACGGTGTACCAGTACAGCCCGTAGATGCCGAACGTCACGAAGAAGAGCAGGATCGCGACCCCCGTCCCGCGGATCTTCCCCAGCGGCGCCTGGGCGTACGGCGGGTGCGACGGCGGTGCGGCCTGGCCCTGCGGTTCCTCGCTGGGCGGGACGGGCTCGGTCATGGGCACTCCCATGCTTGTCGTGCGGAGGGGCCGACCGGACGATAGGCCACGTGGGCCCCGTCGCGGAACGGTTCACGCCTTGGCGAGAAACTCCGCCCGCTCCCGCAGGATCGCCTCCACCGCGGCCCTGAGTGCGGGGTGCCGCGCGAGCTCCGGGTCGGCCTCCACGACCGCGACGGCCTCCCGGCGCGCCTCGAGGATCACGTCCTCGTCGCTGAGTCGGAGCATGCGCAGGGACGACGCGGCCCCGGACTGGTCGGTCCCGAGCACGTCACCTTCCCGTCGCTGCTCCAGGTCGACCTGGGCGAGCACGAAGCCGTCGGTGCTGCCGGCGACGGCGGCCAGCCGCTCGCCCGCCGGCGTGTCCCGATCCACGGCCGTGACGAGAAGGCAAAGCCCCGGGTGGCTGCCCCGACCGACCCGACCGCGGAGCTGGTGCAGCTGGCTGATGCCGAAGCGGTCGGCGTCCATGACAACCATGACGGTGGCGTTGGGGACGTCGACGCCGACCTCGATGACGGTGGTCGCGACGAGCACGTCCACCTCGCCTCGGGCGAAGCGGGTCATCACGTCGTCCTTGACGTCGGGGGCGAGACGTCCGTGCAGGGCCTCGACCCGCAGACCTGCGAGCGCCCCCCCAGCGAGCTCAGGCAGGAGCTCGGCCACCGAGGCGCCCGCGCGTCCCCCGTCGTCGGCGGCTTCTTTGTCGTCGCCCCCGATGCGCGGGCACACCACGTAGGCCTGGCGCCCCGTCCGCACCTCCTCCAGGACCCGCTCCCACGTCCGGGTGAGCCACGGCCCTCCTGCATCCACGACGTGCGTCGACAGCGGCGCGCGACCCGCGGGCAGCTCACGCAGCGTCGACGTCTCCAGGTCGCCGTAGACCGTGAGGGCAACCGTGCGCGGGATCGGTGTGGCCGTCATGACCAGCACGTGCGGGGAATCGCCCTTGGCACGGAGGGCATCCCGCTGCTCGACGCCGAATCGGTGCTGCTCGTCCACCACGACGAGGCCCAGGTCGCGGAACCCCACGCCTTCGGACAGCAGGGCGTGGGTCCCGACCACGATCCCCGCCTCGCCGCTCGCGATCTCGTCGAGCGCGGCGCGTCGTGCCCCGGCACCGAGCGATCCGGTGAGCAGGGTCACGCGGGTCGCGACCTCCGGGCTGCCGAGCTCGCCCGCGGTCGCGAGCTCGCCCAGCATGGCCCGCAGCGAGCGATCGTGCTGCTGCGCCAGGACCTCCGTGGGGGCCAGCAGCGCTGCCTGCCCCCCGCTGTCGACGACACGGAGCATCGCGCGCAGCGCCACCACCGTCTTGCCCGAGCCGACCTCGCCCTGGAGCAGCCGGTGCATCGGGTGGCCCTGCGCCAGCTCGGCGTCGAGCTCCCTCCCGACCGCCTGCTGGCCCCCTGTCAGCGCGAAGGGCAATCGGGCGTCGAAGGCGTCGAGCAATCCGCCGGTCCGACCGGGGCGGGGCGTGCCGCCCTGACGCGCGAGCTCCGTCCGACGGCGGGCCAGGAAGGTCTGCAGCACGAAGGCCTCGTCCCACTGCAGCCGCCGCCGGGCCAGGACCACGTCGGCGTGGCCGCGCGGTCGATGGATGCGCTGGAGGGCCTCCCGCAGCGGGAGCAGCTCGTGGCTGTCGCGCAGCTCGGGCGGCAGCGGGTCGGCGCCCAGCTCGACCGTCTCCAGCAGCACCTTGACGGCGCGTGCGATCTCCCACGTCGGCAGCTTCTGCCTCGCGGGGTACACGGGGACGAGCTCGCCTGCCACGATCTCGTGCTGGTCGTCGCCCACCTCCGGGTGGGTGAGCTGCAGCTTGCGGCGGCTGCGGTCCCCGCCCGGCGAGAAGCTGCTCACCTCGCCCGCGAACAAGCCCTCCCACCCCACCGGGAGGGTGCGGACCCGCCAGTCGGCCGTGTTCTTGTTCTTGTAGAAGAAGGTGAGCGTGATGCTGCCGGTGCCGTCCGTGACGACCACGTCGGCGATGTAGAGAGGGCGGTTCTTCGCCTGGCGGTAGGCGGAGGCCTTCACCCGGCCCGAGATCGTGACGTGCTGTCCCTCCTGGAGCGAGGACAGCGGCGTGAGCTGTCCGCGCTCGGCGTACCGGAAGGGGTAGTGGCGCAGCAGGTCGCCGACGGTGCGCAGGCCGAGCTTGGACTCGAAGGGGCCCGCCGAGCGGCCGAGGACCTTGACCAGGGGGGTCTCCGGCGTCATCACCCCTCCCCTCGCTCGCTCTCTGGACCACGGGAGGCTAGCCCGGGCTGCTACGCTCTTCGGGTTGCCCGGCGGACCGGGTGTACGTGTGCGACGAAACGACCTCAGGAGTTCCGACGATGGCTGCGACCTGCGACGTCTGTGGCAAGGGCCCCGGCTTCGGCATGTCCGTCAGCCACTCGCACCGCCGTACGCGTCGGAAGTGGCTCCCGAACATCCAGACCGTGCGTGTCGCGGCGGGTGGCGGCAACACCAAGAAGGTGAACGCCTGCACGTCGTGCATCAAGGCCCAGAAGGTCGTCCCGGGCGCCTGATCCGTCACGGATCATCCCCCCTGGTGCGCAGGGGGTCATTTTCTGTACCGTCCGGCTTCGGCGCCGCGATCATGCGGCGCTGTCCGGCTACAGAGAGACGCGCGCAATGGCGACTGGCAAGGTCAAGTGGTTCAACGCGGAGAAGGGCTTCGGCTTCATCGCTGTCGAGGGCGGCGGGCCTGACGTCTTCGTCCACTACTCCGCGATCCAGGCGGACGGCTACCGCTCGCTCGACGAGGACCAGCTCGTCGAGTTCGAGATCACCCAGGGCCAGAAGGGCCCGCAGGCCGACCAGGTGCGCCCGATCGGCTGAGCTGCAGGCGTCGTACGACGGCCCGGTCCTCCTCGTGGGGCCGGGCCGACGCATGTCCGGGGTCAGTCACACGCCTCGCTCCGGCGCTCGTTCGCCCGTGAGCTCGCCCCTGCGCTCAGTCGAGGCGGCGCAGCTCGGCCTTGTAGCGCTTGCCGTTCTCGACGTACGCCGCGGCTGCCAGCGCGAAGATCCCCTCCGGCACGACGTCCAGGCGCATCGTCGCGGGGATCCCCAGCGCCATCGCCCGCGCCGGCACCTCCACGCCGTTGCTCACCACCGCACCGGAGCCCACCAGCGCACCGCTGCGCACCACGGCGTCGTGCAGGACGATCGAGCCGTTGCCGACCAGGCAGCCGTCCTCGACGGTGCAGCCCTCGAGGTGCGCCAGATGCCCGACGACGCAGTCGCTGCCAATCCGTGTCGGCTTGTCATGCGTGGCGTGCACCACGGTGCCGTCCTGCACCGAGGTGCGCTCGCCCACGACGATGGTGCCGTAGTCACCCCTCAGCACGGCGCTGGGCCAGACGGTGCTGCCGGCGCCGATGGTCACGTCCCCGATCACGGTGGCGTCGGGGTGCACGAACGCCTCCTCGTGGATCCTCGGGACGAGGTCCCCCAGGGCGTAGACGGCCACGATCGCTCTCCTCCGGCAGGTGTCAGGGCCCCAGCATCCTGGCACGCTGGTCGGATGGAATGGTTCTGGTGCACCGACCATCACGAGGTCGAGGAGGGGCCCGGCTGCCGGGCAGAGGTCCGGCTCGGCCCGTACCCCACCCGTGAGTCCGCCGAGCAGGCCCTGCAGAGCGTGCGGGAGCGCAACGAACGTCTCGACGCCGAGGACCAGGAGTGGGAAGAGGGCCCGTGACCGCACCTCGACACTGGGACGAGGTCTACTCCTCCAAGGCGCCCGACGAGCTGAGCTGGTTCCAGCGCGAGCCGTCGACCTCGCTGCGGCTGCTGACCGCCTACGGCCGCCCCACCGAGCCCGTCGTCGACGTCGGCGCCGGGGAGAGCCCGCTGGGTGAGCGGCTGCTCGACCGCGGGTTTCACGACGTCACGCTGCTCGACGTGTCCGAGGCCGCGCTGGCCGCCGTACGACGGCACCTGGGTGAGCGGGTCTCCTACGTCGCCGCGGACGTACGGGTCTGGCGCCCCACCAGGACCTACGGCGCCTGGCACGACCGCGCGGTGTTCCACTTCCTCACCGAGGAGGACGACCAGGAGCGGTACGTCGAGGCGGCGACCGCCGCGGTCGAGTCGGGCGGCGTGGCCGTGCTCGGGGTGTTCGCCGAGGACGGCCCGACCTCGTGCTCGGGCCTGCCCACGACGCGGTGGTCGGCGGAGCACCTCGGCCACCGCTTCGGCGACCACTTCGGGCTCGTCCACCAGGAGCGGGAGGAGCACCTGACGCCGTGGGGGGCCGTGCAGCCCTTCACGTGGGTGGTGCTGCGCCGGGCCTGACGGGGCCGGCGCCCCGGCCCAGCGGGTAGGACCGCCGCAAGGCCTCGGTCACCACGTCCTTCGCCCGGGCAGCGGCGACGGGCACCTGCTCCCCCAGGGCGAGGAAGCCGGCGAGCGCGGCGGCCAGCGTGCAGCCGGTCCCGTGGGTGTGCGGGGTGCGCACCCGCGGTCCGCTGAGCGTGTGCGTCGTGGTGCCGTCGTGCAGCAGGTCGATGGGATCGCCGTCGAGGTGACCGCCGGTAACGAGCACCCATCGCGGCCCGAGCGCGAGCACCGCCTCCGCCGCGGCGTGCAGGTCGCGCCGGCTGCGCACCTGCAAGCCCGTGAGCGCCGCGACCTCCGCCAGGTTGGGCGTGACGACGAGGGCGTGAGGCAGCAGGGCCCGCAACGCCTGCGGGTCGCCGAGCCGCCGCCCGGTGCTGGCGGCTCCGACCGGGTCGACCACCAGCGGCAGCCCAGCCACCGCCTCGGTCACGAGGGCAACCTGTTCCGGGCCGGTGAGCATGCCTGTCTTCACGACGTTCGCGCCGATGTCGTCGAGGACGCTGCGGAGCTGGGCGCGAACCGCGTCCGGTGGCACCTCCCAGACGGCGTCCACGGCCACGGTGCTCTGCGCGGTCACCGCGGTCACCACCGTGGTCGCGTGCACGCCGAGGGCGTGCAGCGTCCTCACGTCGGCCTGGATGCCGGCGCCACCGCCCGAGTCCGAGCCGCCGACCGCGAGCACCGTCCTCATGCCCAGTGCTCCCAGCCGCCCTCGAGGGGACGTCCGTCCACCCGGACGCCGCTGCCCTCCACGACCCGACCCACGACCCGGCATCCGTCGGGCACCTCAGCCGGCACGGTGGCGACGAGAGCGTGGTCCTCGCCGCCGGTCAGCACGTCCTCGAGCGTGACCTGCTCGTCCGCAAGGGATGTCGCCTCGAGCTCGATGCAGACGCCGCTCGCGGTCGCGATGTGCCCGAGGTCCTGCACGAGCCCGTCGCTGACGTCGCACATCGCCGTCGCGCCTGCGGCCGCGAGCACCGGCCCCAGGGCGTACGGCGGGCAAGGGCGCCGGTGGGCCTCCACGAGCGGGCCGTCGACGACGCCTTGGCGCAGCAGCCGCAGGCCCGCGGCCGACCAGCCGAGCCGCCCCGCGACGACGACCAGGTCGCCGGGACGGGCGCCGGCGCGGGTGACTGGGGGACCCGCGAGCGCGCCGAGGGCGGTCACCGACACGACGACCTGGGGCGCCGCGACGGTGTCGCCGCCGACGACCACGGCGCCGACGAGGGCCGACTCGTCGCGCAGCCCGTCGGCCAGCCCGAGCGCCCAGTCCAGGGGGAGGTCCGCGGGGGCTGCCAAGCCGACGAGCAGCGCTGTCGCCGTACCGCCCATCGCCGCGACGTCGGCGAGGTTCGCGGCGGCGGCCTTGCGGCCCACGTCGTAGGCCCCCGACCAGTCACGCCGGAAGTGGACGCCCTCGACCAGCACGTCGGTCGTGGCGACGACGCGGCCGTCGGGCGCGGCCACCACGGCCGCGTCGTCCCCGGGCCCGAGCAGCACAGCGGGCGAGCCGGGCAGGCGGGCCGTCACGGCCGCGATCAGCCCGAACTCGCCGAGATCACGTGCGGTAGGTTCCGACACGCAGCAAGCCTTTCACGTGGGCACCGCCGTCCTCGCACCGTCGAGCGAGCGAGCCCACTCTCGCCGGAGAGGGTTCCGACATGGCGGTGCAGGCCTACATCTTGATCCAGACCGAGGTCGGCAAGGCCGCAGCCGTGGCCAAGGCGATCAGCGGGATCGACGGCGTCGCCAACGCCGAGGACGTCACGGGCCCGTACGACGTGATCGTGCGCGCCGAGGCCCGTAACGTCGACGACCTCGGCAAGCTGGTCGTCGCGCGGATCCAGAGCGTCGAGGGCATCACGCGCACCCTGACGTGCCCCGTCGTCCACCTCTGAGCCTGCGCTCGCTGAGCCTGGTCGCGGTCGTGCTCGTGGCCGCGTGCTCGACCTCCCCCGACCGACGACCGACGACGGGCCCTGTCACGGTGGCGGCGCCCAGCCCGCTGCCCGCTGCCGTGCAGGCTCGCTGCTCCGCCCTCGTGGCGCGGCTCCCGGTGGCGCTGGACCACGCAGTACGGCGGGTGACGACGCCTGACCCGAAGACCACCGCGGCCTGGGGCGACGACCCGGCGATCACCCTGACCTGCGGCGGCCCCACCGGCAACCCGCAGGACGAGCCGTTCGAGGTGGACGGGATGCGCTGGGCGGTGCACGACATCGGCGCCGGACACGCCTGGACGACACGTGACCGCAGGCCCGCGGTCACGGTGACGCTGCCGGACCGCTACGAGAACCAGGCCGAGCTTGTGGGCGCTCTCGTGGGCCTTCTCAGGCGCTGAGGCGCTCCAGCGACTGCAGCAGGTCGGCGACGAGGTCGGCGGCGTCCTCCAGCCCGATGCTCACGCGCACCGCGCCGGGGTCGATGCCGGCCGCGGCGAGGGAGGCGTCGTCGAGGTCTTTGTGCGTCGTCGTGGCCACGTGGACCGCCTTGCTGACCGTCCCCCCGAGCGACGTGGCTCGCCGGACCAGTCGCAGCCCGTCGAGCAGCGCCATGCCCGCGTCACGCCCGCCGTGGGGGGTGACGGTCACGACCGCGCCGTAGCGGCCTGCGTCGAACAGGCGGGTCGCCAGCGCGTGGTCGCGGTGGTGCGGCAGGCCGGGGTGGTCGACCCGCGTCACCGCCGGGTGGGCCGCGAGCGCCCGCGCCACCTCCAGCGCGGTGGCGCACTGCCGCGCCACGCGCAGGGGCAGCGTCTGCAGGCCGCGCAGCAGCACCGCTGCCTCGTCGGGAGCGAGAGCGCCACCGAGGTCGAGCCGGGCGAGACGCACCTGCGCCATCAGGTCGGGGCGCCCCACGACGACCCCGCCCGTCGCGTCGCTGTGACCGCCGAGGTACTTCGTGGCGGAGTGCACGACGAGGTCGGCCCCGTGCTCCAGCGGCCGGCACACCGCTGGGCTCGCGAAGGTGGCGTCGACCACGAACGGGACGCCGGCGTCGTGGGCCACCGCGGCGATCGCCGGGAGGTCCATCACGGTCATCGTCGGGTTCGCGAGCACCTCGCCCCACACCAGCGCAGTCTCCGGCCGGACCGCGGCGCGCACCGCGTTGAGGTCAGTGCCGTCGATGAAGCTGGTGCGCACCCCGAACCGGCCCAGCAACCGGGTGAGCGTGGACCAGGTCCCGCCGTACACCTCGCGCGGGGCCACCACATGGGAACCGCTGCGGCACAAGGACATCAGGACGGTGGACGTGGCCGCGCTGCCGCTCGCGAAGGGCTGGCCGACCGCCGTACCGGTGGGGTCCTCGAGCGCCGCGACGGCGTCGGCGAAGGCCGTTGCGGTGGGGTTGTCGGTGCGGCTGTAGGACCAACCCTGCTCGCGACCTGCGAACACGTCGGCCATCTCCCGGGCCGACGGGAAGACGAACGTCGTCGCTCGGTGCACGGGCGGGACCAGGGGCACCTGCTCCACCGGCCGGGGCGGAGGCCCGTGGACCGCGCGGGTGCCCTCCCCCGTCATTCGCTGGTCGCGCCGCGGGACATGAGGCCGCGCACCATGTCCGACGGGCTCAGGTCCTCGAAGCACACGCCGACGACGTGCTCCGTGATGGGCATGTCGACGTCGTGCTTGCGGGCGAGCTCGAAGATGGAGCGGCAGCTCTTGTAGCCCTCCGCGGTGAGGTGCGGCTCGCGCAGGATCTCCTCGAGGGTCTCGCCGCGGCCGAGGCGCGAGCCGAAGCGGTGGTTGCGGGACAGCGGCGAGCTGCAGGTGGCGACCAGGTCGCCCAGCCCGGCGAGTCCGGCGAAGGTCGTCGGGTCCGCGCCGAGGGCGACGCCGAGCCGTGCGGTCTCGGCGAGGCCCCGGGTGATGAGCGAGGCCTTGGTGTTGTCGCCGAAACCCATGCCCTCGGCCATGCCTACGGCCAGCGCGATGACGTTCTTGACGGCGCCCCCCAGCTCGCAGCCGATGACGTCCTCGTTGGTGTAGGGCCGGAAGTACGGCGTGCGCAGGTCCTCCTGCAGCCGCGTGGCCGCGTCCGCGTCGGTGCACGCCACCACCGTGGCGGTCGGCTGCTCCGCAGCGATCTCCTTGGCGAGGTTGGGCCCGCTGACGACGGCCACCCGGTCCTCCGGGACATCGGCGACCTCGCGGATGACCTCGCTCATCCGCTTGGTGCTGCCGAGCTCGACACCCTTCATGAGGCTGACCAGCACGCTCTCGCGCGGGATGGCGCTGCAGACGGGGGCGAGGTTCGCGCGCAGCGTCTGCGAGGGCACGGCCAGCACGACGTAGTCGACGCCGTCGAGGGCGACGACCGCGTCGCTCGTCGCCGTCACAAGGGGTGGCAGCACGGTGCCGGGCAGGTAGTCGGGGTTCTCGTGCGTGCGCATGACCGCCTCGGCGAGCTCAGGCCGCCGTGCCCACAGCACGACCTCCGCACCTGCGTCGGCGAGCACCTTGGCGAAGGTCGTGCCCCACGAGCCGCACCCCAGCACCGCGGCCCGGGTCATGCCGACCTCCTCGCGGGCTCGAAGTGGAAGACCTCCGACGGCGCCGTCTCGGCGCGGACGTCTTCGAGCAGCTTCGTGATGGCCGCCATGATCGCCTCGGTGGCTTCGCGGAGGACGTCGTTGGTGAGCTCCTTGCCGAGCCACGGCGAGAGATCGACCGCCGGGCCGGCCACCACGGTCATCGTGTGACGTGGGAGCAGGTGCACCCCAGGGGCGCGGTAGGAGTCCAGGATCTCTTGGGCCCCCCACTGCGCCACCGGGATCACGGGAGCGCCCGACAGGAGCGCGAGCCGAGCCACGCCGGTCCTCGCCTGCATCGGCCACTTGTCCGGGTCGCGGCTGACCGTGCCCTCGGGGTAGATGGCGACGAGCTCGCCGTCCGCCAGCGCCCGGCGGGCGTCGGCGAGGGCGAGGGAGGCGTCGGCGGTGTACCGCTGCACGGGGATCTGCTTGGTGCCTCGCAGGACCTGGGCGAGGAAGCGCCCCATCGGGCCCTTACCGTGGAACAGCGTCGACTTCGCGAGGAAGCGGGGCAGCCGCCTGCTGCCGAACACGAGGAAGTCGGCGAACACGATGGGGTCGACGTGGGAGATGTGGTTCACGGCGACGATCACGCCGCCGTCGCGCGGCACGTGCTGCTGCCCGCTCCAACGATGTCGCGTGAGAAGCACCATCACCGGCTTGAGGACCACGACGGCGAGCCGGTACCAGAACCCGATGCGGCCCAGTCCCACTGCCCGCCACCTCCCGCTCCGCTGCTGGTTCCCACAGCCTGCCAGACTTCTGCCCCGTGGCGGGCTCATGGGGTGTCGTGGTTCCGGTCAAGCGGCTGGAGCTGGCAAAGACCCGCCTGTCGGCGTACGGCGAGAACCACCGCCAGGAGCTTGCGCTGGCCTTTGCGGCGGACGTCATCCTGGCCGCCCGGGAGGTGGCCCGCGTCCTGGTGGTCACCGACGACCCGCGCGCCAGGACGCTGCTGGCCGGACTGGGCGCCGAGGTGATACCTGACGACCCGGACTCCGGTCTCAACCCGGCGCTGACGCACGGGGCTGCGCAGCTGAGACAGCAGCCGGGCATCGGCGTGGCCACGCTGTCAGCCGACCTGCCCGCCCTGCGCGGCCAGGACCTGTTGCAGGCGCTGGAGCAGGTGCGTCCAGGCACCCGTGGCTTCGTTGTTGACGTCGCGGGCACCGGCACGACGCTGCTCGCGGCGGGTCCGGGCGCGGACCTGGAGCCCGCCTTCGGTCCTGGCTCGCGCGCCGCGCACCTGGCGTCGGGCGCCGTGGAGCTGGAGGCCGACGTCCGGCTGCGGCAGGACGTGGACACCCCCGAGGACCTGAGGACCACGGCACGCCTCGGTGTGGGGCCTCACACGGCGGCGGTGCTGGAGCACCTGGGATGACAGCGGTCCAGGCCACGGTGGAGTCCTGGTCGGAGACCGACGGAGGCACGGCGGTACGCGACGACGGGTCGCGCGTACGTATCCCGCCAGAAGCCTTGCGGGACAGCGTCTTCCGGTTCCTTCGCGCCGGCCAGCGGGTCAGCCTGGTCGTCGAGGACGGCGCGGTCGTACGCGTGCACCTGGTGTGAGACGAGCAGGAGCCCCGGCGGTGTTCGCCGGGGCTCCTGCTGTCTGAGACGAGAGAACTACTTCTTGGCGGGGGCCTTCTTCGCCGCGGCCTTCTTGGCGGGGGCCTTCTTCGCGACGGTCTTCTTCGCCGGCGCGGCCTTCTTCGCGACGGTCTTCTTGGCCGGCGCGGCCTTCTTCACAGCGGTCTTCTTGGCCGGTGCGGCCTTCTTCGCGACGGTCTTCTTGGCCGGCGCGGCCTTCTTCACAGCGGCCTTCTTGGCCGGTGCCGCCTTCTTGGCCGGTGCCGCCTTCTTGGCCGGGGCGGCCTTCTTGGCGGCAGCAGCCTTCTTCGCAGGAGCAGCCTTCTTCGCGGGAGCAGCCTTCTTCACGGCACCAGCCTTCTTGGAGACGGTGGCCTTGGCCTTCTTGGCGCCGGCGACGACGTCCTTGAAGCCCTGGCCGGGACGGAACTTCGGCACCGACGTCGCGGCGACCCTGACGGTGGCGCCGGTGGCCGGGTTGCGACCCACACGGGCCGCGCGGTCGATCTTCTCGAAGACGCCGAAGCCTGCGATGGCGACCTTCTCGCCCTTGGCCACAGCGGTCGTGACCGCGTCGACGATGGCCTCGACGGCAGCCGCAGCGGTGCGCTTGTCACCGATCTTGTCGCTGATGGCCTCGATCAGCTCGGCCTTGTTCACGTGGGATCCCTCCAGCAACTGACGAGGCGCTCTGCCCCTTGCTGCGAAAGGTAGGGGAACTGACCATGCACGTCGATCACCACGACCCGTGACTTTTCCTTGTGTCGCAGCGGGTCTGAGCACCCGATCCGTGGTTACTGCGTCCCGGGGAGGGTCGGATGCTCCTTGTCGAGCTGGGCGAGAAAGGTGTCGAGGCGCTGAGAGGCCCGTCTCAAGTCGTGCTTGGAGGCATCGGCGATGACACCAAGATGCCTGGAAATGCTGGCTTTTTCCTCGCCCGCGAGGTCGAGGGCCGCCACCCGGAGGTAGGCGACCCTCAGCTTCTCGGCGAGGTCCGCGAAGAGCTGGGACTCGTCCACGCGCCCGGTCAGGTCGAGGTGGCGACGGGCTTCCAGGACGGCCGCTGCTCCTCAAAAATCGCGATCGCGTCCTCGTGCCGCAGCGTCAAACCGATGTCGTCGAGGCCTTCCAGGAGCCGCCAGCGGGTGTAGTCGTCGAGCTCGAAGGCCGCCACGAGCGCACCGGCGCGGACCTCGCGAGCCTCCAGGTCGACGGTCACCTCGGCACTGGGGTCCTGCTCCACCAGCTGCATCAGCTGCTCCACGACGTCGGCCGGGAGCTGCACCGTCAGCAGACCGCCCTTGAGGCTGTTGCCTCGGAAGATGTCGGCGAAGCGGGAGCTGATGACGGCCTTGAAGCCATAGTCCTGAAGTGCCCAGACGGCGTGCTCGCGGCTGGAGCCGGTGCCGAAGTTCTCACCAGCGAGCAGGATCGTCGCGCCCTGCCGCTCCGCGCGGTTGAGCACGAAGGCTGGGTCCTCGCGCCACTCGCTGAACAGGCCGGCGCCGAAGCCGGTGCGCTCGACGCGCTTCAGCCAGTCGCTGGGGATGATCTGGTCGGTGTCGACGTCGCTGCGACGCAGCGGGACCGCCGTGCCGGTGTGGGAGACGAAGGGTTCCACGGCTCAGACCTCCAGGTCGGTGGGAGCGGCCAGGCGGCCGACGACGGCAGTCGCAGCCGCGACCTGCGGGGAGACGAGGTGCGTGCGGCCGCCACGGCCCTGCCGGCCCTCGAAGTTGCGGTTGCTCGTGGACGCGCTGCGCTCCCCCGGCGAGAGGGTGTCCGGGTTCATACCCAGGCACATCGAGCAGCCGGCGTTGCGCCACTCCGCGCCGGCCTCGACGAAGACCTTGTCGAGGCCCTCCTTCTCGGCCTGCTCCTTCACGAGCATGGAACCGGGCACGACGAGCATCCGCACGCCGTCGTGGACCTTGCGGCCCCTGATGACGTCGGCCGCAGCGCGCAGGTCCTCCATGCGCCCGTTCGTGCAGCTGCCGACGAAGACCGTGTCGACCGCGACGTCGCGCATCGGGGTTCCTGCCGCGAGGCCCATGTAGGACATCGCCCGCTCGGCGGCGTCGCGCAGGTTGCCCTCCGGGAAGTCCTGGGGCGACGGGACGGTCGCGCCGAGCGGCACGCCCTGCGCGGGGTTGGTGCCCCAGGTGACGAAGGGCGTGATGCTGCCGGCGTCGAGGGTGACCTCCTTGTCGAACACCGCGTCGTCGTCGGTGCGCAGGTCGTCCCAGGCGGCTACCGCGGCGTCCCAGTCGGCCGGCGCGTGCGGGCGCCCCTTCAGGAACGCGTACGTCGTCTCGTCGGGCGCGATCATCCCGGCGCGGGCACCCCACTCGATGCTCATGTTGCAGACCGTCATGCGGCCCTCCATCGAGAGGCCGCGGATGGCCTCGCCGCGGTACTCCACGACGTACCCCTGGCCGCCGCCGGTGCCCTCCTGAGCGATGAGCGCGAGGACGAGGTCCTTGGCGGTCGTGCCGGCGGGCAGCCCACCGACCACGTTCACGGCCATGGTCTTCGGGCGGGGCAGCGGCAGGGTCTGCGTGGCGAGGACGTGCTCCACCTCGCTGGTGCCGATGCCGAACGCGAGCGCGCCGAACGCGCCGTGGGTGCTGGTGTGGCTGTCGCCGCAGACGATGGTCATGCCGGGCTGGGTGATGCCGAGCTGCGGGCCGATGACGTGGACGATGCCCTGGCCGCTGTCGCCCATGGGGTGCAGCCGGATGCCGAACTCGGCGCAGTTCTTGCGCAGCGTCTCGACCTGGACCCGGCTGACGGGGTCCTTGATGGGACCGGCGATCAGGTCAGTGGGGACGTTGTGGTCCTCGGTGGCGAGGGTGAGGTCGGGACGGCGGACCGTGCGGCCGTTCAGGCGCAGACCGTCGAAGGCCTGGGGGCTGGTGACCTCGTGCACCAGGTGCAGGTCGATGTAGAGCAGGTCCGGCTCGCCGTCGGCCCGTCGTACGACGTGCTGCTCCCAGACCTTCTCGGCCAGCGTGCGCCCCATGGCGTTCTCCTCGACTGACGAGCGAGGCTCGTCGGTAGACATTTCACATCGTGAGATGCGAGTATCGCTATGTGGAACAGACTAGCGGAGTCGGTGTCCTCGACAAAGCCGTGCTCGTCCTGGACGCGGTACGACGGGGAGCGCACTCCCTCGCCGCGCTCACGCAGGCGACCGGCCTGTCCCGGGCGACCGCGCACCGGCTCGCCGTCGCGCTCGAGGTCCACGGCCTGCTGGCGCGCGACAGCAGCGGCCGCTGGCACATCGGCCCGCGGGTCGCGGCCCTCGCCGGGCACGACACCCTGCTCGACCGGGCGGCGCCGGTCCTGACCCGGTTGCGCGACGTCACCGGGGAGAGCGCGCAGCTGTACCGCCGCGAGGGGGATCAGCGGGTCTGCGTCGCCGCCGCGGAGCGCGGCAGCGGGTTGCGCGACACCGTGCCGGTCGGGGCGTCGCTCCCGATGACGGCGGGCTCGGCCGCCCAGGTGCTGCTGGCCTTCTCGGGCGAGCCGGCAGGAGCAAGTGCTGCGTTCGAGGACAAGGTGCTGACCGACGTACGGCGGCGCGGCTGGGCGCAGTCGGTGGCGGAGCGGGAGCCGGGTGTGGCGTCGGTGTCCGCGCCCGTACTCGGGTCCAACGGCGAGGTGGTAGCCGCGATCAGCGTGTCCGGGCCCATCGAGCGGCTGGGCCGGCAGCCGGGGCGGCTGCACGCAGCTGCGGTGGTCGCGGCTGCACGCGAGCTGTCGGAGGCCCCCGTCCACTAGTCCGAACGGGCGGTGGACAACCACCGAAAGGGGCCGTGGCGGGACCTACGGTGCGCACCGGACATTCGCGGTAGGCACCCTCGGTCCCGGAGGTCACCATGGCTCGTCCCGCGCACCGCACCGACCCGGCGTACGACGACGTGCCCCTCACGGTGCCCGTGCCGCGCTTCGAGGGCATGACCTGGCCCGGCGACGGCGACGTGGCGCACGTCCCGGTGGCCCTGATCCTCGCGGCGCGCGGGGAGTGCTCCTGCCAGGAGTGCTGCGAGCGGTTCGTAGCCCTGCTGCGCCGGGCCCGGCTGCGGGCCGTCTGAGCTCGTGACGAGGACCCGTCGTCCCTGGTGGACGGCGGGTCTCGTCGTGTCAGAGCGCCTCGCAAGGCTGCCCCGAGGAGGTGCCCATGACCTGCGCCGCGCCCGACTGCGACCGCCCCGTCTACGCCAGGGGGCACTGCGCTCGCCATTACAAGCAGCTTCGGCGGCATGGGTCCCTGCCCGAGCGCGTGCCTCGGCTCTGCGCCGTCGAGGGCTGCGGGCGGCAAGCCGCATCGCGAGGGTGGTGTCACGGGCACTACCTGCGCTGGACGCGCACGGGCGACGTCCAAGCGGACGTCCCTCTGGGCAGGTCGGGACGGACCTGCTGCGAGGTGCCAGGCTGTGCTCGGCCTGTGAAGTCCTCAGGACTGTGCGAGGCGCACCGACAGCGAGTCTTGATGACGGGGGACGCCGACGCCGGCCGACCCATCCGGCAGTACAGCGGTACCGGGTTCCAACACCACGGTTACGTCGTGATCCCCGTTGCCGCTGATGAACGGTGGCTCACGGGCGGCGCCACACCTGTGGCCGAACACTGGCTGGTGATGGCGAGGCACCTCGGCCGACCGTTGCGAAGTGACGAGAGCGTCCATCATAAGAACGGTGACCGCACGGACCACCGCATCGAGAACCTGGAGCTGTGGACGCGCTTCCAGCCCAGCGGGGCTCGCGTTCGCGACAAGCTCGCCTGGGCCTACGAGCTGCTCGGGCGGTACGACGCGGCTGAGGCGGCCGGACCGAGCCAGGTTCTCCGAGACCGGTCCGACGTACCCGACGACGAGAACAGCCCGCTCTCATGACGAGAACGGGCTGTTCCGAGACGTACCCCCGATGGGATTCGAACCCACGTCGACGCCGTGAGAGGGCGCTATCCTTGGCCGCTAGACGACGGGGGCGTACGCGTTCTTCAGTTGTCGTGCGGGAGTGAACAGTCACCGGGCTGGATGCGCGGTCTGGCTGGGGTACCTGGACTCGAACCAAGACTAACTGAACCAGAATCAGTCGGGCTGCCAATTACCCCATACCCCAAGGCGTTGCGAGCGAAGAGTCTAGCGGATCCGCGGACCGGCTCTCAAAGCGACGTGCTCAGGGCCGCGGCCGCACGCAGCCGCCGAAGCACCTTGTCCTTGCCCAGCAAGGCCATCGACTCGGGCAGCGGCGGCGCCACAGTGGCACCGCACACCGCGACCCGCACGGGTGTGTAGGCCTTGCCGCGCTTGAGGCCCAGGCCGTCGAGCAGTGCCGCGTCCATGGCGGCCTGCACCGGCTCGGTCGTCCACTCCCCCAGCGGCTCGAGTGCGTCGGCGCAAGCGGTCAGCACGGGTGCTGCGTCGGGCCCGAGAGCCTTGTCCACCGCAGTCGGGTCAAGGGCGAAGGACTCCTCGGGCACGAACGCGAACCGCAGCAGCCCCACGACCTCGGACAGCACCGAGAGCCGCGTCTGCACGAGCGGCACGGCTGCTTCGAGGAGAGCGCGCTGCTCCGTCGTACCGGTGTAGAGCCCGGCGTCGCGCAGGAACGGCTCCAGCCGGTCGGCCAGTTCCTTCTCCGGCAGCTCGCGCACGTAGTGGCCGTTGAGCCACGCCAGCTTGTCGAGGTCGAAGACCGGGCCCACGGTGTTGATGCGCGACCAGTCGAAGGTGTCGACCATCTCCTGGAACGAGAAGATCTCCTGCCCCTCGGGCAACGAGTACCCGAGCAACCCGAGGAAGTTCCGCAGCGCCTCCGGCAGGTAGCCCTGCTCGACGAACCAGGTCAGGCGTGCGGCCGGGTTCTTGCGCTTGGAGATCTTCGACTTGTCGGGGTTGCGCAGCAGCGGCATGTGCGCGAACGCCGGCCGCTCCCAGCCCAGCCAGTCGAACAGCAGCAGGTGCTTCGGCGTCGAGGAGATCCACTCCTCGCCGCGCACGACGTGCGTGATGCCCATCAGGTGGTCGTCGACGACCACGGCGAGGTGGTACGTCGGGAAGCCGTCCGCCTTCAGCAGCACCTGGTCGTCGGGCATCGGGGCGTTGACCTCGCCGCGGATGAGGTCGACGAACGACAGCGGAGGGTCGTCCGGCACGAGCATCCGCACGACCGGCGTCTCCTGCACGCCGCCCAGCGCGGCCCGCTCCTCGTAGGTCTTGCCGTAGCAGAGGCGGTCGTAGCCCGTCGGCAGCTTGCGCCGCTGCTGGTCCTCGCGCATCTCCTGCAGCCGGGTGGGTGTGCACCAGCAGCGGTAGGCGTGCCCGGCCTCGAGCAGCTGGTCGACGTACGGCTGGTACGTCTCGAGCCGCTCGCTCTGCCGGTACGGCGCGTACGGGCCCCCCTTGTCGGGGCCCTCGTCCCAGTCGAGGCCGAGCCACGAGAGGGTGTCGTAGACCTGCTGCTCCGACGTCTCGTCGTACCGCGCCCGGTCCGTGTCCTCGACGCGAAGCACGAACCTGCCACCCTGCTGGCGCGCGAAGGCCAGGTTGAACAGCGACATGTACGCCGTGCCGACGTGCGGGTCGCCGGTCGGCGACGGCGCGACGCGAACGCGGACGGTCGAGGGCAGGCTCATCGCGGGCCCACCACGGGGTTCTTCAGCGTGCCGACCCCGCCGACGGTGACCGCGACGGTCTGGCCCGCCTGGACCGGGCCCACGCCGGCCGGGGTGCCGGTGAGGATCACGTCGCCCGGCAGCAGCGTCATGAACGCGGTCACCCACTCGATGATCGCGGGGACGTCGTGGAGGAGCGCCTTGGTGGTCGCGTCCTGCCGCAGCTCGTCGTCGACGCGGGCCTGCACGACGACGTCGGACGCGTCCAGGTCCGTCTCGATCCACGGTCCGAGCGGGCAGAAGGTGTCGTGGGACTTGCCCCGCGTCCACTGCCCGTCCGCCTTCTGGTGGTCGCGAGCCGTGACGTCGTTGCCGCAGGTGTAGCCGAGCACGACGTCGAGGGCCCGCTCCCGCGGCACTTCCCGGCACAGCCGCCCGATCACGACGGCCAGCTCGACCTCGTGGTCGACACGCTCGCTGTTGCGGGGCAGCACGATCGCCTCGCCGGGACCGATGACGGCGGTGGACGGCTTGAGGAAGACGACCGGGTCGGCAGGAGCCGCGCCGCCCATCTCCGCGACGTGGTCGGCGTAGTTCTTTCCGATGCCCACGACCTTGCTCGGAAGCACGGGCGCCAGCAGCCGCACGTCCGCGAGCCGGTGACGCTCGCCCGTGAAGCTGAATGGCGCGAAGGGGTGCCCCGCGATCGTCGCCACGACCAGGTCGGCAGGGTTCTCGCCAGGCCCCTCCACGACCCCGAAGCTGACGTCGCCGCCGGAGGCGGCGAAACGGGCGATGCGCACGGTCTGGCCTTCCACGAGTCGAGAGGTCGAGGCTACCGGCCCCGCGGTGCCAGACTGCGAGCGCAGCTACAGGCGGCGGACCGGGCGTTCCGGCGGCTATCCGGCTGAGACCCCCCGGAGCACGAGCACGCACAGCGCCACCGGTTCGCGCACCTCCGCGACCGCCTGCTCTGCCCGCCGCCGCAACGCCGCGCGTCGTTCCGGCGAGAGCCCGGCCACGAACGTCGTGACGTAAGGCATCCCGAGCCGCCAGGCGACCAGCTCCGCTGCGGTGAGGTCGAGCCGCACCTCGACGCGGGCGACCTCGACCTCCTGCAGACCGCCCTCGCGCCCGGCGCCCGCGAACGCCTCGGCGGAGCCGAGCACGGGCATGACGCGACTCTTCACGGCTACGTACCACGCCGGCGGCGCGAACCCGAACGAGGAGGCGACCTCGTCGACCACTGCCTTGGCCGGGTGGGCCGCCTCGCCCTCGAACGTGGAGGCCAGCACCAGCCCGCCTATGCGCACCGCTCGGGCCAGCTCGCGCACCGCCGGCGCAGGTTCCTCGAGGTGGTTGAGCACGAAGGACGCCGTGGCCAGGTCGAAAGTGGCGGTGCCGACTGGGAGGGCGCAGACGTCCCCGACTGCTGCGGGCGGGCGGCGCGCCGCATCGTGGCGCAGCATGCCGTGGGACAGGTCGACGCCGAGGACCCGCGCCCCCCGTCGTACCAGGGCGTCGGCCAGGACCCCGGTGCCGGTGCCCACGTCGAGCACGGTCGCACCACGCACGTCGCCGGCGAGAGCGAGCAGCGGCTCCGCCAGCTGCCGGTAGACCCGCGTCGGGCCGACCGCCCAGGACTCACCCGCGGCGTCGTAGGCCCTGCGGATCTCCGCCGTGAACGTCTTCGTCACCGCACGAGCTCCTCCACGACGGGAGTCACGCGCTCGACCCACCACTCCAGCTCCACTTCGTCGCCGGTCTTGGACCAGCCGAGCTGGCAGAACGCGCCGA
The DNA here is from genome assembly GCA_046723735.1 of Actinomycetota bacterium. Taxonomy (GTDB): domain Bacteria; phylum Actinomycetota; class Actinomycetes; order Mycobacteriales; family SCTD01; genus RYN-111. The sequence goes on from JBKOVB010000120.1 coordinate 27,607, forward strand.
GCAGCGCCAGCTCGAGCTGCCGCTCGAACCAGCCTGCCGTCGCGACGCCTTCCTTCTCGAGGGCGTCGCGGTAGGTGCGGACGGTGTCCTCCTTCGTGGCCGGCAGCCGGTCGCAGTTGACCGCGAGGTACCACGCCAGGTCGCCGCACCCTGCCCCCTCGCCGGGGAGGGCCCAGTCGACCAGCACGGTGCGGCCGTCCGGGAGCAGTCCGAGGTTGCCGCCCTTCCAGTCGGTGTGGACGAAGGTGCGCGGCGTCTGCGCCAGCGCCGCGACGAGCGGCGCAGGGTCCTGCACGAGCGCCCTCACCGGCACGGCCGTGCGGGGCACGAGCCGGTGCAGCTCGGCCCAGCCGTCCCCGACGTACGCCGGGACGCCGGTCAGCGGCCCGCGGGCCGCCTCGCGCGCCAGGTTGGCGTCCGAGAAGAAGCCGTAACGGGCCGTGTCCGTGCACAGGCCGACCTCGTCGCGCCAGCCCCAGAAGCCGGCGTGCAGGGAAGCCATGGCGCGCACGAACGCCCCGTGCTGGTCAGGGGTGAACGCCGTCGCGCCCTCCGGCACGAACCACGCGCCGAGGTCGCGCATCAGCACTCCCGCCCGACCCGTGGCCTCGTCGCGGCACACCCCGACGACGCCGTGCTCGACGTGGGCAGCGATCTCGTCGTACAAGCCGGTCTCACCGAGCACGACCGGCCGGCAGACGGTGTCGTCGCTGAACCGCATCACCCAGTCCAGCTCGGGCGACAGCCACTTCACGACGTACCGGTCGCCGTCGAGCACGACGCGCTCCATCGGGACGTTCGACAGGCCGTCGACGTGCGAGAGCGGGGTCCGTGCGGTGCACCCCGCGAGGAGCTCGCCTTCCGACCGGGCACTCGTGCGCACTGCCATGGCGGTCATGGTGCCTCTCCCCTGCGTCGAGTGCAGCCGGCGTCGTCCGCGGCTTTGCAGGTGCGTCCTCAGCTGACCAGCAGCGCGATCCCGACGGCGGTCCCGAGGGCGACGACGGCGGTGCGCACGGCCGGGGCCGGAAGGAGACGGGCGAGGCGGACGCCCCCTGCCGCCCCGGTCGCCGCGCCGGCCGCCACCAGGACGGCGCCGAGCGGGTCCACGTGGCCCGTGACGACGAAGAGCACCGCCCCGACCAGGTTCACGAGCAGCGACAGCAGGCCCTTGAGGGCGTTGAGCCGCTGCAGGTCGTCGGGCACGAGCAGGCCGAGGACGGCCAGCAGGATGACGCCCAGCCCGGCGCCGAAGTACGCGCCGTAGACGGCCGCGACACCGACGGCCAGCTGCGCCTCCCAGCCAGGGTGGGGTCGCGCCACCCCCCGGGCCTCGAGGACCCGGGCCAGGCGGGGCTGCACCGCCAGCAGGAAGCAGGCCATCAGGACGAGGTACGGCACCACCGCACGGAAGGCCTCACCCGGGGCGGCGAGCAGGAGCACTGCCCCCACGACGCCGCCAACCACCGAGGCGACCAGCAGTCCCCGCGCCCGCGGGCCCTGCCCGGCGAGCTCACGGCGGTAGGCGACCGAGCCTCCGGCGTACCCCGCCAGAAGGCCGACTGCCGAGGTCGTGTTGGCCTCGACAGGGGCCAGCCCCACGGCGAGCAGGGCCGGGAACGTGATGAGCGTGCCGCCGCCGGCAAGGGCGTTCACGCCACCGCCCGCCGCGCCCGCGGCGAGCACGAGCAGTGCCTCGCCGGGGCTCACTCAGGACTCGGCCGCGGTCTGCGACGCGTGACGCAGCAGCCCCGCGGTGTAGGCCTCCTCCAGCGCCTGCCAGGACGCCTCGATGACGTTCTCGTGGACACCGACGGTGCTCCATTCCGTCTCGCCGTCGGTGGTCTCCACCAGCACCCGCGTCACCGCGTCGGTGCCGTGCGCGCCGCTGACGATGCGGACCTTGTAGTCGACGAGGTCGAACGCCGCCAGGTGAGGGAACAGCTCGAGCAGGCCTTGCCGGAGCGCGACGTCAAGCGCGTTGACCGGCCCGTTGCCCTCACCGGTCGCGATGATCCGGGCGCCCTCGGCGTGCAGCTTCACGGTGGCCTCGGAGACGACCTTGCCGTCGCGGTGCTCGACGATGACCCGCCAGCTCTCGAGCTCGAAGTACCGCGGCCGCTGCCCCATGTGCTCGCGCAGCAGCAGCTCGAACGACGCCTCGGCGGCCTCGAAGCTGTAGCCGACGGACTCGAGCTGCTTCACCCGCTCCAACACCGCCTGCACCGTGGTTGCGTCCGGCTCGAGCCCGAGGGCCTTGCCCTTGAGCTCCACGGTGGCCCGTCCGGCGAGCTCGCTGACCAGCAGCCGCATGTCGTTGCCGACCACCGCCGGATCCGTGTGCTGGTAGAGGTCCGGGTCGGCCTTGATGGCGCTCACGTGCAGCCCGGCCTTGTGCGCGAACGCCGACGCCCCCACCCACGGCTGGTGCGGGTCGGGCGCGATGTTGGCGACCTCGGCGATCGCGTGCGCCACTCGGCCGAGCTCGATGAGCCGTCCCTCCGGGAGCACCCGCTTGTCGAGCTTGTCCTCCAGGGCGGCCACGACGGAGAACAGGTCCGCGTTGCCGCAGCGCTCGCCGTACCCGTTGGCAGTGCCTTGGACGTGCGTGGCACCGACGCCGATCGCGGCGAGCGAGTTGGCCACGGCGCAGGCGGTGTCGTTGTGCGCGTGGATGCCGACCCGCAGGCCGTCCGCCACCACCTCGCCGACGACGTCCGCCAGCTGCGACGGCAGCATCCCGCCGTTGGTGTCGCAGAGCACGAGCACGGAAGCGCCTGCCTCGGCGGCCACGCGCAGGCACTCCAGCGCGTAGGCCCGGTCTGCCTTCCAGCCGTCGAAGAAGTGCTCGGCGTCGAGGAAGACCCGCTGGCCCTCCGCGGTGAGGTGCGCGACCGTGTCGCGGATCATCGCGAGGTTCTCCTCGCGGGTGGTGCGCAGCGCCCGTTCCACGTGCCGCACGTCGCTCTTGGCGACGAGCGTCGCCACCGGCGCGCCGGACTCGCGCAGGTGCGCCACGTCGTCGGCGGTCACCCCGCCGGGCTTGCGCGTCGAGCCGAACGCCGCCAGCGTGGCGTTGTTCAGCTGCAGCTCGGTGCGGGCGCGCCGGAAGAACTCCGCGTCCTTGGGGTTCGCGCCCGGCCAGCCGCCCTCGATGAAGCCGACGCCCAGGTCGTCGAGGTGCCGCGCGATCGTGAGCTTGTCGTGGACCGACAGGGACAGCCCCTCGCGCTGCGACCCGTCGCGCAGGGTCGTGTCGTAGACGTGGAACGCGTCGTCGAGCACTGCTTCAGTCTCCTAGAAACACCGCACCCCTCCGGCCCGAGGGCACGAAGGGGTGGCGCGTCCGCTGTACCAGGTCAGCGGACGCGCTTCGTAATGATCGCGAGGACGGACATCACGGCGGAGGGTATCAGGCACCCGTCAGCGCGGCGTTCTGGCTCCAGACGCGGACGATGTCACGCACGGAGATGATGCCGATCACGGCGCGGTCCTCATAGACGACGAGGTGGCGGAAACCGCCGTTCACCATCGCCGTCGCCGCGCGTCCCAGGTCCCACTCGGGCAGCGCGGTCACGGCGTCCGGGGTGAGGTGGTCACCGCACACCTCGACGTCCGGGTCCTGCCCCGCGGCGACGGACTCGAGGACGTCACGCTCGGTGAGGATGCCGGGGCCCTCGCCGTCCGGGTCGAGCACCACAGCGGCGCCGACCTTGCGCTCGGCCATGAGCCGCGCAGCCTGTCGGAGCGTGTGCCGGGGGCCGATCACCAGCACGGTGGGGCTCATCGCGTCACGGACGTCCACAAAGCACCTCCTCGTCGCACGGTACGGCGGAGGAACCGCTCTCGCCAGCAGGCGGCGCCTGTCACCCCCAGAAGGGGTCGCGCCCCAGGAACGCGACGAGCCGGACGAGCGGCGGCGCGTCATCGGACGCCACGACCGGCTCCCCCATCGCCGTGCCGGAGCCGCGGTACTGCGGCTGAAGGGTCGCGTGCGCCCGCTCCAGCGTCCGCGCGGCAGCCTCGTCGCCGAAGCCCGGCTCCTGGCCCGTGGCAGTCGCTAGATCCCATCCGTGCGTCACGTACTCCATGAGCGTCATGCTCAGCACCGCGTCGGCGGGCAGCTCGCCGCTCGTGACGCGCGTGGTCCGGTCGGTGCCGAGCCGGCGCCAGCCGTCGACCAGGCCGGTCGCCGAGGCGCGGAAGCGCTGCCCCGCGTCCGGGGTCACGGGCGCGGGGGCCAGGTCGCCCTCGTACGTCACGCCGTTGGCGGCCGCCTCGAAGACCTGCACCCAGGTCACCAGATGGCCGACGAGCGTGCCCACGTCCCACTCGGTGCACGGCGTGGGCAACCGGTGCTGCTCGGGCCGGACGCCTTCGACCAGCTCCGCCGTCCGGTCCATGACGCCGGCGAGCAGGTCGAGGTCGTCCACGGCTAGACGATCCGCCGGACCCAGCCGTGGGTGTCCTCGGCCCGGCCGTACTGGATGTCCATGAGCGCCTTGCGCAGCTTCATGGTCACGGGACCGGGCTCACCGCCGCCTGCGACGGCCTCGCCGCCCGGCCAGCGCAGCGCGCCGATCGGCGTGATGACGGCCGCGGTCCCGCAGGCGAAGACCTCGACCACGTGGCCGTCCTGCGCCCCCTTGCGCCACTCGTCCACGTCCACCCGACGCTCCTCGACCGGGTGGCCCAGCTCGTGGGCCAGGGTGATGATCGAGTCGCGGGTGATGCCCTCGAGGATCGTGCCGCTCGTGTCGGGCGTGACGAGGGTGCCGTCGTCGAGGACGAGGAAGATGTTCATGCCGCCGAGCTCCTCGAGCCAGCGGTGCTCGACCGCGTCGAGGAACACCACCTGGTCGCAGCCGTTGGCGATGGCCTCCTGCTGAGCGACGAGGGAGGCCGCGTAGTTGCCGCCGCACTTGGCGGCGCCGGTGCCGCCGGGTGCGGCCCGGGTGTACTCCTGCGACAGCCACAGCGACACCGGCCGCAGCGGCCCGCTGAAGTAGTTGCCCGACGGCGAGGCGATGAGCTGGAACAGCGCGGTCTCACTGGGCCGCACGCCGAGCCCGACCTCGGTGGCCCAGACGAACGGGCGCAGGTAGAGCGAGGCGCCCTCACCGCTCGGCACCCAGGCCGCGTCGGTGCGGACGAGCAGTTCGCAGGCCTCAACAAATGCGTCTTCCGGGAACTCCGGCAGCGCCAGGCGATGGCAGGACCGGGCCATCCGGGCGGCGTTGCGCTCGGGCCGGAACAGGGCGACGCCACCGTCCGGCTGGCGGTAGGCCTTGAGGCCCTCGAAGACGCTCTGGCCGTAGTGGAGGATCACTGCGGCCGGGTCGATCGTGAGCGGCGCGTACGCCGTGAGCGTGGCGTCGGTCCAGCCGTCCGTCACGGACCAGCGCGCCGTGACCATGTGGTCGGTGAAGACCTTGCCGAAGGCAGGGTTGGCGAGGATGTCGTCGCGCGTGGCCTCGTCGACCAGTTGCTCGCTCCGGTGCACGGCGAACTGCACGGCCCGCTCCTTTCGTGTGGGCTCTCACGGTAGCCCGTCGCGTCACCCTGTTTGAGGCAGCCTGAGGCCGGCGATGACGATCTCGGACTCGCGGACGTCGACCATGGCGGCGCCGGTCTTCTCGACGGCGGCGCGCCTGATCTGGTCGCCCATGTCCCGGCTGGCGTCGAGGGTCTCCTTGCTGTCGAACACGACGGACACCATCCCCATGCCGCGCGGCCGGTCCACGAGCAGCGTCGCGCTGCAGTAGCCGGGCAGCAGCTGCAGGTCGTGCACCGTCGAGGACGTGTAGGTGTCGACTGCCTCCTCCAGGTGCGCCGGGTCGATCGTCACCTGCGTGGCGCGGTTCCAGAAGCCGGGCATCGCCGGCCGCAGCCGGTCGAGGGCGACGAGCTCGAAGTACTCCGTGACCGGCGTTCCCCCGCCGAGCACGCGCATGGCCTTGCCGCGCAGCACCCCCAGCAGCTCCTCGGCGTCCTGTCGGGCCTGCTGGGTCGCCCACCCGGTGCTCACGGTCGTCAGACCCGTGTCGCGGTCGACGAACATGGACAGCCCCAGGCTCCCGGGGAGGGTCGCCACCGCCGGGACCACGTGCTCCTTGACGAAGGCGACGCCCTCATCGATCCGGCCCGGGTCAGCGTCGATCGTCGTGGCGCGTACGTGCACGACGCCACCCCCTCTCGTCCGAGCGGCCGGCCCCGGCGGTCGTCCGCCTGCCGCCCACGTTCCTCCTCGCGCCGGAGGGCGACAACAGCCCCGCGGGCTACGTCGGGAGCAGGTACGACGGGGCCGGGTCGCTCCGCCGGGCGTACCGTCGCCGGATGGCGAGCTGGCAGGACGTGCGGCGGCTCGCGACGGCGCTGCCGGGCGTGACCGAGCTCGACGACCAGCGCCCGAAGTGGCTGGTCGGCAAGCAGATGTTCGCCTGGACCCGACCGCTGCGGAAGGCCGACCTGGCGTGGCTCGGCCTCGACGCGCAGCCGGGTCCCGTGCTCGGCCTCAAGACGACTGACCTCGACGAGAAGGACGCGGTCCTCGCCCGCTGCCCGGCGGCCTTCGTCACGCCGCACTTCCAGGGTTACCCCGCCGTGCTCGTGTGGCTCGACGAGGCCGACGAGGAGGACCTGGAAGAGCTCCTCACGGACGCCTGGCTGGCGAAGGCGCCGAAGCGCCTCGCCAAGGAGTTCCTGCAGCGAGGCTGAGCGGCCCGGATCAGCCGGCGGCCAGCGCCGCGAGCGCGTCGCCGACCTGCGCGGTGCTGCGGACCGCCGTACCGCGGGTGGCGAGGTCCTTGGCCACGGCCGCCTCGACACGTGCGGCCTCCTCGCCATGGCCGAGGTGCGCGAGCAGCATCGCGACCGACAGCACCGTGGCGGTGGGGTCGGCCTTGCCCTGTCCCGCGATGTCGGGGGCGCTGCCGTGGACGGGCTCGAACATGCTGGGGTTGGTGCGCGACGGGTCGAGGTTGCCGGAGGCGGCGAGCCCGATGCCGCCGCCGATCGCGGCGCCGATGTCGGTGAGGATGTCGCCGAAGAGGTTGTCGGTCACCACCACGTCGAACCGCTGCGGCTGGGTGACGAAGAACATCGAGGCCGCGTCGACGTGCTGGTAGTCGGTGGCGACGTCGGGGAACTCCTGCGCCACCTGGTCGAAGACCCGCTTCCACACCGCGCCGGCGTGGACCAGCACGTTGGTCTTGTGCACGAGCGTCAGGTGCTTGCGCGGCCGTGCCTGCGCCCGCGCGAAGGCGTCGCGGACGACGCGCTCCGCGCCGAAGGCGGTGTTGACGCTGACCTCGGTCGCGACCTCCTGGGGCGTGCCGGCGCGCAGCGACCCGCCGTTGCCGGTGTAGGGGCCCTCGGTCCCCTCGCGGACGACGACGAAGTCGATGTCGACGTCGCCGAGAGGGCTCGTCACCCCGGGGAAGAGCCGCACCGGGCGCAGGTTCACGTAGTGGTCGAGCAGAAAGCGGAGCTTCAGCAGCAGCCCGCGCTCGAGGACGCCCGGCGGCACGGTGGGGTCGCCGATGGCGCCGAGCAGGATCGCGTCGGCCTGGCGGAGCTCGTCGACAACCGACGCGGGCAGCGTCTCGCCGGTCCGGTGGTAGGCGCGGGCGCCGAGGTCGTACTCGACCTTCTCCACGCCCGGGAGCACCGCGTCGAGGACCTTGAGCCCCTCCGCCACGACCTCCGGGCCGATGCCGTCGCCACCGATGACTGCGAGCTTGGTCATGCGCCGCAGCCTACATCCTGAGAAACGTGTCTCAGGATGTGGAACGGCGTGGGATGGATCGGGCCGCACACACGCGGGCGTTTAGCGGCCCGATCCATCTCAGGGGTGGACGGGCAGCGGGGAGGGGATCAGGAGGCGCGGTTCACGCCGCTCACGATCGCCCGCAGCGACGACGTGACGATGCTCGGGTGCACACCGCACCCCCAGAGCACCCGGCCGTCGACCGCCACCTCGAGGTACGACGCGGCCTGGGCCTCCTCGCCCGCGCCGGTGGCGTGCTCGTGGTAGTCGAGCACGCGCACGTCGAGGTCGATCTCCGAGAGCGCATGGACGAATGCAGCGATCGGGCCGTTGCCGGTGCCGCGCAGGACGTGCCGCTCGCCTCGGAGGTCCACCACCGCCTCGATGGTGTCCTCGGCGTCGGAGGCGGTCGTGAAGGAGACGAGGCGCAACGGAGCCTCGTGCTGCAGGTAGGTCTGCTGGAACAGCTCCCAGATCCGCGGCGCCGAGATCTCGCCGCCCTCCGTGTCGGCGACCTCCTGCACGACGCGCGAGAACTCGATCTGCATCCGGCGGGGAAGGTCGAGGTGGTGCTCGTTCTTGAGCACGTAGGCGACGCCGCCCTTGCCCGACTGGCTGTTGACGCGGATGACCGCCTCGTAGGTGCGACCGACGTCCTTGGGGTCGATCGGCAGGTACGGGACCTCCCACCGGAACTCGTCGACGGGCACGCCGGCCGCGGCCGCGTCGTGCTGCATCGCCTCGAGGCCCTTCTTGATGGCGTCCTGGTGCGAGCCGCTGAAGGCGGTGTAGACCAGGTCGCCGCCGTACGGGTGCCGCGGGTGCACCGGCAGCTGGTTGCAGTGCTCGACGGTACGGCGGACCTCGTCGATGTCGTGGAAGTCGATGCCCGGGTCGACGCCTTGCGTGTAGAGGTTCAGGCCCAGGGTCACGAGGCAGACGTTGCCAGTGCGCTCGCCGTTGCCGAACAGGCAGCCCTCCACCCGGTCGGCCCCGGCCTGCACGCCGAGCTCGGCAGCCGCCACCGCCGTACCCCGGTCGTTGTGGGGGTGCAGGGACAGGATGACGCTGTCCCGTCGGGCCCCGAGGTGACGGATGAACCACTCGACCTGGTCGGCGTAGACGTTGGGAGTGCTCATCTCCACGGTCGCCGGCAGGTTGAGCACCACCGGCTGCTCCGCGGTGGGCTGCCAGACGTCCATGACGGCCTCGCAGACCTCGAGCGCGTAGTCGAGCTCGGTGCCCGTGAAGGACTCCGGGCTGTACTGCCACCGGACCGTCGTCGGGCCCGTCGGGTTGCCGATGCCGCGGTGACCGAGCAGCTGCTCGGCGTACTTCTGGCACCAGCGCGCGCCCTGCACCGCGATGTCCTTGCAGCCGTTGCGGTCGAGGCCGAACACCACGCGACGCTGCAGGGTCGAGGTCGAGTTGTAGAGGTGGATGAGCGCGGTACCCGTGAAGCCGACCAGCGACTGGACGGTGCGCTCGATCAGCTCCTCACGCGCCTGCGTCAGCACCTGGATCGTCACGTCGGCCGGGACCAGCTCCTGCTCGACGAGGATCCGGATGAAGTCGAAGTCGGTCTGCGACGCGGCCGGGAAGCCGACCTCGATCTCCTTGTAGCCCATGTCCACGAGCAGCCGGAACATGCGCAGCTTGCGCTCGCTGTCCATGGGCTCGATGAGGGCCTGGTTGCCGTCCCGCAGGTCGACGCTGCACCACTGGGGCGCGCGGGTGATGACCTGGTCGGGCCAGGTGCGGTCGGTCAGGCCGACCGGGGTGAAGGGCTGGTAGCGCTGAAAGCTCACGGGAAAGGGCTCCTGTCCTACGGGGGTGCGGCCAGCACGTCAACCCGCGACGGGGAGCCGGCCTAGGAGGAGGCCCCGTCGCGGCCCGTAAGGAGCAGGCTCGCCATGGCGTCAGATGGTAGCGGGGAACGTCGCGACTGCCGAACGGAAGGTCGCGGGCGCGTCCACCCAGGGGAAGTGGCCGGCATCCGGGAGGACCTCGGCACGACCCTGCGGGAAGTCCTGCGCCACGAGCCGGACGCTCTCCACCCCCGTCATCGCGTCGAGCTCGCCGCCGACGACGAGGACGGGCGCCTCGACCTGCTTGAGGCCGGCCCGCAGCGCGGTGACGTCCACGTCCTCCATGCCGGCGGCGAAGCCGAGCAGCGCCCGCTTGTTCGTCTGCCGGTCCGCGCTCGCCGCGTGCTCCTGGCAGCGGTCGTCCCAGCGGGCGTACCAGAAGGGCCTGAGCTCTCGCTCCAGGACGGCCCGCTGCGACGGGGGCGCGTCGTCCATGGCGGCCAGGGCGGCACGGGCGTCGTCGTACCACGGCTCGTCGGCACGCCGCTCCCGGATCGCAGGCACGTCGGCCAGGTCGCCACCCTGCAGGTGTCCGCTGGGGGTCACGAGCACCAGGCTGCGGACCCGGCCAGGGTGGGCGGCCGCCCAGGCCTGGGTGACGAGGGTGCCCGCGGAGTGGGCCAGGAGGTCCAGCTGCTCCAGCCCGAGGTGCTGCCGGAACGCCTCGACGTCGTCGGCCAGCCGGTCGAAGCGCAGCGTCGCCGGGTCTGCAGGCAGCTCGCTTCGGCCGGTGGCCCGCGGGTCGAGCAGCAGGAGGGTGCGGTCGGCGCTCAAGCCGCCGAGGTCCTCGAGATAGGCAACGGCTCGGCCCGGGCCACCGGGCAGGCAGACCAGCGGCGGGCCTTCGCCCACCTGCTCGTAGTGCAGCACAGTCCCGTCGTACGACGGGAACCTGCTCAACCGGGCTCCCCGCGGAAGCGTGAGCGAAGCGAGCGCTTTCGTGGGGTGCTCATGTGAGGTCGACGGCGCGCACGGACTGCGCCCCGATGGCGGTCGCGATCTCCTCCAGGACGGCCGCGGGCACGGCGCTGTCGACGGTGAGCGCCATCAGCGCGTCACCGCCCTGCGAGGTCCGGCTGACCTGGGCACCGGCGATGTTGACCTGGGCCTGGCCGAGGGCCACGCCCACGGTGCCGACGACGCCGGGACGGTCGGCGTACCGCAGGAAGACGAGGTGCTCCGCGGGCACGAGGTCGACGTCGAAGCCGTCCACGTCCGTGAGCTTCTCCACCATGCGCGGACCGGCGAGGGTGCCGGACACGCTCACCATGTCGCCGCTCGGCAGTACGCCCCGCAGCGTCACGAGGCTGCGGTGGTCGGGGCTCTCCGACTCGGTCACGAGGGAGACCTCGACGCCGCGCTCGGCGGCGAGGGCGGGAGCGTTCACGAACGTCACGCGCTCCTCGACGACGCCGCTGAAGTAGCCCTTCAGCGCGGCCAGCTGGAGCACGGACACGTCGTACGCCGACAGCTCGCCCCGCACCTCCACCTCGAGCGCGGTCGTGACGCCGCCCGCGAGGGACGTGAGCACCTGGCCGAGCTTCTCGACCAGCGGCAGCGCCGGCCGGACCTCCTCGACCACCACGCCGCCGGCCTGGACGTTCACCGCGTCGGGCACGAACTCGCCCTCGAGGGCGAGCTTGACCGAGCGCGCCACCGCGATGCCGGCCTTGTCCTGCGCCTCGACGGTGGAGGCGCCGAGGTGCGGGCTCACCACGACCGAGTCGAAGGCGAACAGCGGCGAGTCGGTGCACGGCTCGCTGGCGAACACGTCGAGGCCTGCGCCGGCGACGTGCCCGCTGGCGAGCGCCTCCGCCAGCGCCTCCTCGTCGACCAGCCCGCCACGGGCGGCGTTGACGATCCGGACGCCGCGCTTGCAGGTCGCGAGCTGCTCCTTGCCGATCAGGCCGACCGTCTCGGGGGTCTTCGGCAGGTGGATGGAGATGAAGTCGCTCTCCCGCAGCAGCTCCTCGAGGCTCACCAGCCGGACGCCGATCTGGGCCGCCCGCGCGGGCGCGATGTAGGGGTCGTAGGCCAGCAACCGGGTGCCGAACGCGCTCATCCGTTGCGCGAACAGCACACCGATCCGGCCCAGGCCCACGACGCCGACGGTCTTGTCGGCGACCTCGACCCCGGTCCAGCGCGACCTCTCCCAGCGGCCTGCCTTCAGCGCCGCGTCGGCGGGCGCGATGTTGCGGGCGCAGGCCAGCAGCAGCGCCACGGCCTGCTCGGCAGCACTGACCACGTTGCTCTGCGGGGCGTTCACGACCATGACGCCGCGCGCGGTCGCCGCCGGCACGTCGACGTTGTCGAGGCCGATGCCCGCGCGCGCGACGACCTTCAACCGACGCCCGGCAGCGAGCGCCTCCGCGTCGAGCTGTGTGGCACTGCGGATCAGGATCGCGTCGACGTCCGCGATCGCGGGCAGCAGCGCGGCCCGGTCGGCACCGTCCACGTGCCGGATCTCGAAGCCGTCGCCGAGCGCGTCCAGGACGGAGGGGGCGAGCTCCTCGGCGATGAGCACGACAGGTCGGGTCACGCGGGTCCTCACAAGTTCGTGCAGGCGGTCGACAGGACCCTATCGGGCTCTGGTCGGGCGACAGACGGTCGTCCGGTTTGCAAGGATTCGGCCCTCGTCGACACCACCCAGGGGGCCTCGTGCGTGCACACCCGCTCGTCCGGCTGCTCGCTACGACCGCTGTCGCCGCGAGCCTGCTCGCCGTCGGCGCACCGTCCGGAGCGACGGCAGCCTCGAGCCGCCTGAGCGGCACACGGCCGCACCTGCCGCCCCGCCCCCACGCGACGGGTGCCCCTGCGCCTGCGACCAACCCGGCGTCGAGCATCGACGTCGTCGTGCCGCTCCACCTGTCCAGCGCCGCGCGGCGCGGGCTCGTGGAGCTGGCCCAATCGGGGCTGTCCCGCACCGAGCGCCGAGCCCGGCTGACGGCTCTGGCGCCGCGCCACGCCCAGGCGCTGGCGGTGCAGCGCTGGGCCGCGAGCCACGGCTTCCGTGTCACGACCACCACACCTTGGGCGGTGACGCTGCACGGCCGCGCCGGGGCGCTCGCAGGCGCGTTCAGCACGTCGCTCACGACCACGCGCCACCTCGGCACGGGCTTCGTCACGCCCCGCACCACACCTCGGGTGCCGACCGAGCTACGAGGCATCGTCGACACCGTGGTCGGCCTCGACACGCGGCCGCTCTTCCACGCACGGGCGGTGTACGGCGGGGGCGACCTCCAGGTCCTCAACAGCACCCCGGTGCGCGGCCGCAACGCCGGCGCGGGGACGACGGTCGGGACCGTGAACCTGTCGGGGTGGCACCCCGAGGACCTCACGACGTACCGCCGCGCCGCGTTCGGGCCGTCGGACACGCCCCCGACGGTGACGCCGGTGTTCCCGGGCGCACGTCAGAGCCAGGCGGCCACCGTGCTCGAGGACGACTACGGCATGGAGACCGAGGTCGCCCTCGACGCCGAGGCCATCGCGGGGGTCGCCCCGGCAGCCGCCCAGCGCATGTACTTCGCTGACAACAGCTCCGCGGGCTACCTCCAGATCCTCCAGCAGATGGCGACCGACGCGCAGGGCGGGCTGCTGCAGACCGCCAGCACGAGCTGGGGGGCCTGCGAGCTCCTCCTGCCGCAGACCGACATCGACGCGATGCGCTCCGCGATCACGGCCATCACGGCCGCCGGCGCCACGTTTTTCGCGGCCAGCGGCGACTTGGGCGCCTACGGCTGCGGCGACGGGATGACCCCCGCAGTCGACTTCCCCGCCGCCGCCGAGAACGCGGTCGCGGTCGGAGGCACGACGGTGACGGGCTCCGCCCCGTCGTACACCAGCACGGCCTGGGACGGCAGCGGCGGCGGCTGCAGCCAGACGGTGCCTGCCCCGGTCTGGCAGCAGGGCACCACCTCGCCCTGCAAGGGACGCTCCGTGCCGGACATCGCCACCCTGGCCGACCCGCAGTCCGGGTTCTGGGTCTACGACAGGGTCAACCAGTGGATCCCCGTCGGCGGGACGAGCCTCGCCGCACCAGCCTCGGCGGCCGGGCTGGCCGTAGCCCTCTCCCACGGGAACCTCACAGGCATCACCGGGGCAGGTGGCAGCTTCCTCATGCGCGCCTACGCCAACGCGTCCAAGTTCGCCGACGTCTTCACCGGCGACAACGGGCTCTACCGGGCCACGGCCGGCTACGACCTCGCGACCGGGCTCGGCTCGCCGCTCTGGACCGAGGTCGAGGCGTTCCTCAAGGGCACCCCGGCACTGGCGCCGACCGGCTACAACGAGCCGCTGGTGGCGGTGAACCCGACGGACGACCCATGGTCTGCCTCGCTGGACATCCGGGTGTCGTTCAGCACGTCGCTGACCGGGTTCGTACCCAACGGCGAGCCCGTGGACAGCTACACCGTCGGGGCGGCCGACTGCAGCGGCGGCCAGGCGAGCCCGGCCGGCACGAGCGCGGCACTGCCGGGGCAGCAGGGCCTGCAGTGGTTCTGGGTCAGCGTGCACCGGACCAGCGGCGCGCCTGCGTGCATCGGTGTCCAGCGACCGGTGGTCGCGGACTCGATCGCGCCGGTCGCCCCCGTGCCGGTGGCCACCTACAAGGGCACGGCCAGGCCCAGCTACCGCTTCAGCTGGGGCGCGGCCACGGACTCCGGCTCCGGGGTGCAGCTCTACGTCCTCACCGTCAAGGACCTGACGACAGGCACCACGGTGCTCGACGGCTGGTGGACGACCGGGCGCGGCTTCCCGTATGCCGGCGACCCCTACCTCTCCGTGACGCCCGGCCACCGGTACGGCGTCGAGGTGGACGTGTACGACGGGGCCTGGAACGCGGCGTACAAGACCGCCGCCTTCCACCCGCCGTACGACGACCGGTCAGCCTCGCTCTCGAGCGGCTGGACGCGGAAGAGCTCCTCGGCCGCCTACATGGGCAGCTTCGTCTACAGCGCCAAGGCCGGGGCCTATGCCAAGTTCCGCTTCACGGGCAAGTACCTCAACCTCGGCGTGATCCAGAGCCGGTACGGCGGCTACGCCGACGTCTACGTCGACAACGTGAAGAAGGGTCGGATCAGCCTCTACGCGAGCAGCACCGTCTACCGGAAGCAGGTCAGAGTGGCCACGTTCACCACGGCAGGCACCCACACGGTGGTGGTCAAGGTCGTCGGGGCGCATCCGAGTGGGAGCCTGGGCAACAACGTCTACCTGGACAGCTTCACCGTCGACTGAGTACGGCAAACAAGCCGGATAAAATGGGTGTCTAACCCTCGGGCGGGCGGCCTAGCCGGACGAGCCCTACGAGGGTGGCGCTGGGGGGCGGTGTGGCGGGGGCAGGCAGCGGCGGCTCGACCCGATGGTGTGCCCGAACCCTGCACGAGGGGTCGAAGGTCAAGGGCGCCGGGACGCGCCAGGCCGCGTCGGGCCTGCGCCGCGACTACGTCTGCAAGCCGAACGGCGGGAAGCCGCACAAGTTCGCGGTGCTCATCGAGGTCGGCGACGTGCCGGTGCCGCTGTACTCGCCACCCCCGAAGTGCCCGGTACACGGCATCGCGTCCAAGCGGGTCCGCAACGTCCGGTACGGCAAGCCGGGTGAGGCGCAGCGCCGGCAGCGCTACCGGTGCTGGCCGCACGAGCCCGACCCGGCGTGCCGAAAGGCCATCAGGACTACACGCCCGAGCTGGCCCGCGAGCACGTGCACGACGGGGCGCACCACTGCGAGGCGTGCGAGGAGCTCCGCGGTGTGCACCGCGGCGAGCAGGTCGTCGCCCGCGCCCAGTCGTGGAACCTACGTGTCGTCGCGGAGGGTCTCGAGAAGCTCGCGTCCGGTGTGGAGACGTACTCCTCGGTCGGCCGGTGGGCGTGGGAGGCGACGGGCCGCGACCGGACGCGGCCCGCGCAAGCTCGTGACCTGAACTCCCAGTTGGGCGGTTGAACGCCCGCTGACGCCTTAGGAGATCGCGGCGCAGATGTCGGTGACCTGGGCGCCGGACAGGTCATAGGACACGACGCTGCCCGCGGCGTTGAACGTAAACGTAACGGGCCCGGTGGTCCGGACGGCGGACAGCCCCAACTCCGGGAAGAACAGCACGTTGTGCCCGGTCCCGAAGACTGTCGTGGTGCCGTCGGCGTTGACCGTCTCGTGGAACGAGCCCGTTGCGTTGTAGGTGGCGCTCGCTCCGGTGTCGGCGTTGGTCAAGGTCACGGTGAAGCCGGGCGACAGCGAAATGATGTCGAAACGGCCGTGTCCGCTGAGGTCCACCGCGCCTTGCTGACCTGAGAAGGTCACCACGACCGGAAACGAGCAGGCGACGCCCGCCTCGAAGGTGATGGGCGTCGTGTCGACCGGCGAGATCGGCGGGTCGGCCGAGGCGGGTGCGGTGGCCGCGGCGCCAAGAGCGGCGACCCCGAGCGCGACCGCTGCTGCGGAATGCGGAAAGCGGCGCATAAGCATCCTCCTGACGCTTACCTAGGGGACTTTCTATATGGGGGACTTGCTATATGGGGGACTTGGCCCCCGGAATGTTCGGTAATCCGGCGTACAGCGCGATCGAGAGCATGACTCAACGTCGCTAGTAAGGGGTCTCCTTTGACGCGGGAGTCTCTTCCTGGTCGGACAGGAGTCCACATCAGGCGAGCGCCGCGCACACGTCCTGCGTGATGGTCGGCTCGCTGACCACCGTGCCGGTCGTCAGGTCGATCACGAGTCGCCCAGCGAACGTCACCAGTCCGTACGGGCTCGGACCGCCGCCGACGCCGGTCGCGACCAAAGTCGCCGGTTCGCCGCCGTCGAATGTCACGATCCCAGGCCCGGAGATGCGCGCCACGAACGTCCGCGACGGATCGTCGACACGGGAGAACTCGACGACCAGGCGTCCCGTCGTGATCTGACGCGTGACATTGCCGTCCGTGTCGTAGAAGGTCCGCGTCACTTCCTGGTTAGCGACTACGTCGACTGAGACGGCGAACTCACAAGCGGTCTCACCGGTCTCGGTCGTGAACCCGGCGTCGAAGACTGCCGGGAAGGTGAACGGCGTGGGCTCAGCGGTCGGCGGATCAGCCGCGGCCGTCCCGCCAGCCACCACGGGCGCCGCCGCAAGCGCGGCAAGGAACAGCCCGATACGAAGCTGACTCACCAGTCGCATGGCGCCTCCTAAGAACGAAGGAGGTAATCAACTGTCCGTCGCGGCCGTGGTACCAACAATCGGCGCGTCCGCCACATGGCGCTTACCTGCCGGGCCCTCGGCCACCACCACCCGCAACTCACGTCACCCGGCGAGGATGCGCCAGACGCGGAGCCGTTTCGCATTCGGCGTCTTACCGTGGGGAGTTCGGGGCGGCCAGCTGCCTCGTCGATCTGGAGCGGTACATAAGGCTCGAGCAACACGTGCCGATACCGTCCGAGACGGTGGGTCTCGCGACACGCACGCGGCATCCCACCATCACCAGGCTCTGCGCGACAGCCTGAGTGCAGAGTTCCGGCGGCCTCGGTTAGATCCACGTATCCGGCTTGTTTGCCGTACTCACCGTCGGCTGAGTTCGGCAGCAAGGTGTGATGAGACGTGCGGACACGCGTGCTCGCGCCGAAGTCGGGGCGAGATCGCTCGCTCCACCGACCGCCACGTGGCGATGGATCAGGCCGGTGGAACCACGGCCTCCCGGACATTGCTGAGCCCCGGAGTCCGCTCGAGTTCGAGCTTCAGCGCGGCCATGTCAACGAGCATCGCCTGCCTGCTCATGGACAGTCGTAGCGTGTTCCCCTTCGACCACACCGCGATGACACCCGGGCGCTTCTTCAGGCTGCCGTAGTCGGCCAGATCGCCATTCGGTCCACGCTTCACGTCTGCCACCAGTACGACGACTGCGTCGCCGGTCCTCCAGGCTGTGACGTTCCTTGATGCCTTCCTTGATGCCTTCTCGGCTGGCTTCTCCGCAGAACAGCCAGCCGCGGTCAGCATGATGGCAAGGACAGTGACGTGGCGACGCGCATGAGAACCCCCTAATGGTTCGCGCAGGCTACTGGCTTGCAGGACGCTCCGGTGAACGGTTCCGATGCGGCTTAGCGTCGGCGCCAGCCAGGCGACATACGCACCCCTGTCACACGCTGCTGCCGAACTCACCGTCGCCTGAGTTCGGCAGCACTGTCCGATCCGGTGTCCGTCAGTCGCCAGGCACCGAGAAGCCGCTACTCCCGCTTCCCGCCAAGGACGCGACCCACACCGAAGACGAGGTTGACGATCTTTCCCCGGCGTTCGCCGCGCGGTTCGAGGCGCGAGGAAGTCAGGGCCGTTCCTCGCGCGCCCCCTGCGAGTGCAGCGCGAGGTCCTGGAGATCCTCGTGTCTGACGGTTCCCTGTGAGGGCGTCTTGCGCGGGCGCAAGGCCCGATCGCGCCCAGCATCAGACACGACGATCTCCATGGCATCGGAAAGTCGGGACGCGTGCGGTAGGGGCGGTTCCTCGCGGCGGTACCGCCGCGGCCCGGAGAGATGCGCACACTCACCACACCCCTGCCTGCCGAACGCACCGTCGCCTGACGCCGAAGGCCCGCACTCCCGAGGGAGTGCGGGCCTTCCGCCGTACCGGTCAGTCCTCGTTCTTGATCCAGGCCATCATCGGGCGCAGCTTCGCGCCGGTGACCTCGATCGGGTGCTGCGCGGCCTTCTCGCGGAACGCCGCGAGCTCCTGGCCGCCGGCCTCGTCGTCGGCAATGAGGCGCTGCGTGAAGGTGCCGTCCTGGATCTCGCCCAAGACCTTCTTCATCTCGGCCTTTATCTGCTCGGTGATGATCCGGGGACCGGTGACGTAGTCGCCGAACTCGGCCGTGTCCGAGACCGACCAACGCATCTTGGCGAGCCCACCCTCGTACATGAGGTCGACGATGAGCTTGAGCTCGTGCAGGCACTCGAAGTACGCGACCTCGGGCTGGTAGCCCGCCTCGATGAGGGTCTCGAAGCCCGCCTGGACGAGCGCAGACGCACCGCCGCAGAGAACGGCCTGCTCGCCGAACAGGTCGGTCTCGGTCTCCTCGGTGAACGTGGTCTTGATGACGCCGGCGCGGGTGCCGCCGATGCCCTTCGCCCAGGACAGGGCGAGCTGCAGGGCCTGGCCGGACGCGTCCTGCTCGACCGCGACCAGGCAGGGCACCCCCTTGCCGTCGACGAACTGGCGACGCACCAGGTGGCCGGGACCCTTCGGTGCGACCATCGCGACGTCGACGTCCGCGGGCGGGGCGATGAGCCCGAATCGGATGTTGAGGCCGTGGCCGAAGAACAGCGCCTTGCCCGCGGTCAGATGGGGCGCGACGTCCTCGGCGTAGAGCTTCCGCTGCACGGTGTCGGGCGCAAGGATCATGATCACGTCGGCTTCGGCCGCGGCCTCGGACGGGGTCACGACCCGCAGCCCGTCGGCCTCGGCCTTGGCCCGGCTCTTGGAGCCCTCGGGCAGCCCGACGCGGACGTCGACGCCCGAGTCGCGCAGCGACAGCGCGTGGGCGTGGCCCTGGCTCCCGTAGCCCAGGACGGCGACCTTCTTGCTCCGGATGAGCTCCAGGTCGGCGTCGTCGTCGTAGAAGACCTCTGCCATGACGTTCCCTTCGGGGTTCTGCGTGCTTTGAAAGACGATGCGGTGGATCAGCTGGCGCTGCGAAGACGGGTCTCGGAGCCGGACATGGAGCGCGGCCCGCGGCCGACGGCGACCATGCCGGACTGAACGAGCTCCCGGATGCCGAACGGCTCGAGCACCTTGATGAGGGCGTCGAGCTTGTCGGCCGTGCCGGTGGCCTCGATCGTGACGGCGTCGGTGGCGACGTCGACGACCTTGGCACGGAACAGCTGAACGGTCTCGAGCACGTGCGAGCGCGTGGTCAGGTCGGCCTTGACCTTGACGAGGAGCAGCTCGCGCTGCACCGACTGCGCCGGGTCGAGCTCGACGATCTTCAGCACGTTGACGAGCTTGTTGAGCTGCTTGGTCACCTGCTCCAGCGGCAGCTCCTCCACGTTGACGACGATCGTCATGCGCGAGGTCGTGGGGTGCTCCGTCGGCCCCACCGCGAGCGACTCGATGTTGAAGCCGCGGCGGCTGAACAGCGCGGAGACGCGAGCGAGCACGCCGGGCTTGTCCTCGACCAGGACCGAGAGAGTGTGGCGGGCCATGTCAGACGGCGTCCTCTCCGAACACAGGGCGGGTGTCGCGGGCGGCGAGGATCTCGTCGTTGCTGGTGCCCGCGGGGACCATCGGCCATACCATCGCGTCCTCGCCAACGACGAAGTCGATGACCACCGGGGCGTCCTCGACGGCCATCGCCTTCTCGATCGCGGCGTCGACGTCCTCCTTGGCCTCGACCCGCAGGCCGACGCAGCCCATCGCCTCGGCGAGCTTGACGAAGTCAGGGATACGGGTGGACTCCAGGCGGGTGTTGGAGTAGCGACCCTCGTAGAAGAGGGTCTGCCACTGCCGGACCATGCCGAGGTTGCCGTTGTTGATGATGGCGACCTTGATGGGGATGCCCTCGATGGCGCAGGTGACGAGCTCCTGGTTGGTCATCTGGAAGCAGCCGTCGCCGTCGATCGCCCAGACGGTGGCCTCGGGCCGGCCGACCTTCGCGCCCATGGCGGCGGGCACGGCATACCCCATCGTCCCGGCGCCACCCGAGTTGAGCCACGTGTACGGGTGCTCGTAGCCGATGAACTGCGAGGCCCACATCTGGTGCTGGCCCACGCCGCTGGCGTAGATGGCCTCGGGGCCGACGATCGCGCCGAGCCGCTCGATGACGTACTGCGGGGCCAGCGAGCCGTCGTGGGGCCACTCGTACCCGAGGGGGTAGGTCTGGCGCCAGCTGTCGAGCTGCTTCCACCAGCCGGAGAGGTCGGCCCGGGTCCCGGCGCCGTAAACCTCTTGCACGGCCACGACCAGGTCCGCGAGGGTCTCGCGGCAGTCGCCCACGATCGGCACATCGGCGGTCCGGTTCTTGCCGATCTCAGCCGGGTCGATGTCGGCGTGGATGATCTTTGCCTCGGGCGCGAAGCTCGACAGCTTGCCGGTCACGCGGTCGTCGAAGCGGGCCCCGAGGCAGATCAGCAGGTCGCTCTTCTGGAACGCCGTGACCGCCGCGACGGAGCCGTGCATGCCGGGCATGCCGAGGTGCTGCGGGTGGCTGTCGGGGAACGCCCCGCGTGCCATCAGGGTGGTGACCACGGGGATCCCGGTGAGCTCGGCCAGCACCCGCAGCTCCGCGGCCGCGCGGGCCTTCAGCACACCACCCCCGACGTAGAACACCGGCCGCTTCGCCTCGGCGATGAGTCGCGCTGCCTCGCGGACCTGTTTGGCGTGCGGGCGGGTCGTCGGGTGGTAGCCGGCGAGGTCGAGCTCCGGGGGCCACGTGAACGTCGTCTGCGCCTGGAGGATGTCCTTGGGCAGGTCGACCAGAACCGGCCCCGGCCGTCCGGTGGACGCGATGTGGAACGCCTCCGCGATGATGCGCGGGATCTCGTCGGCGTGCTGCACGAGGAAGTTGTGCTTGGTGATCGGCATCGTGATGCCGCAGATGTCGGCCTCCTGGAAGGCGTCCGTGCCGATGGCCGCGCTCGGGACCTGTCCCGTGATGGCCACGATGGGCACCGAGTCCATGTAGGCGTCGGCGATCGGCGTGACGAGGTTGGTCGCGCCCGGGCCACTGGTCGCCATGCACACGCCGACCTTCCCGGTGGCCTGCGCGTACCCCTCGGCGGCGTGCCCCGCTCCCTGCTCGTGGCGGACGAGGACGTGACGCAGCGCCGTGGAGTCGAACAGCGGGTCGTACGCCGGGAGGATCGCGCCGCCGGGGATGCCGAAGATGACCTCGGCGCCGACGCTCTCCAGGCTGCGGACGAGCGACTGGGCTCCGGTGAGCTGGTCTGTCATGGCGGTCCTTCGGGTCACGTCGTACGTCACGAGCAGTGTGCCTGGGGCAAAAGAAAACCCCTCGTGCGGGGCACGGAGGGGTGAGCGCGGCTGCTGAGCGGTCAGCAGTCGCGCTGGAGAACTACGAGAACGCGGGGCACGGCGCAAGCCTGCCCGGCCCAGGCCCACGGTGTCAAACCTGTGAGACGTGGATCTCACATCATGGTACGCCGGGCCACGGCACCCTCAACTGACGTCACGTGGGCGCTGGCACAGCAGCACGTAGTGGTTGCCCCACGCCCGGACCCATGGCGTGCCGTGGTCGGCGAGGCGCTGCAGCCGGGCGTCGGCGCGCAACCCGGCGGACCGGGTCAGGGCCGGGCGCCCGAGCAGCGTGAACGGCGCGAAGCCCACGGTGGCGCCGGCGACCGGCACGAGCCCGGCCGCGCGCACGGCGTCGTCCAGCTCACGCGGTGTGTGCAGCCTGGCCTCCGCCGTGCTGGCGGGGGGTTCGGCGAGCCCCGCACGCACGAGCTCGCGGCGGACCGTCCGGCGTACGGGACGAAGCGCGGGAGCGTGCCGTGGGTCGAGCCGCCAGCTCAGCCGCTTGCGGTTGTCGGCGCTGACAACCAGGTAGCCGCCGGGTCGCACCACGCGCGCCATCTCCCGCAGCCCCGAGGAGACGCACGGGAGCCACGGGATGACGCCCAGCGCCACAGCCAGGTCGAAGCGCCCGGAGGGGAAGGGGAGGCGCTCCACGTCCGCGGCGGTGACCGTGACCTGGTCGCCCAGCCCCATCCGTTGAACCCGGCGGTGCACCGCGGCCACCATCTCGCTGCTCAGGTCGATCGCGGTCACGCGCAGCCCGCGCCCGGCGAGCGCGGCGGTGAGCAGGCCGGTGCCCGCGCCCACGTCCAGCACGGGCGCCTCCTCTGACAGGCCGAGCTCGTCCAGCATCTCGAGCACCCGTTCCTGGCGTGCCTGGTACACGCGCCCTTCGACGTCCTGGCGCTCGTAGACCTCGTCCCAGTAGTCGGTGTTGGTGTCGAAGTAGGCCGCCACCGCGGCCGACGCCGACGTGTCCGCGGGAACGGCCGGGCGCCCGGGTGAGTCCCCGGCTCGACTCCCGCGCAGCCGCAGGCTCAGCCGGTCCGCGGCGGTCACGGCGGTAAAGCCGATCATGGCGAGGAACGGCTTGGGGTCCGTCCGATCGAACCAGGCGGCCTCCTCCACGCCGCGGTAGGAGCGCGCCCATGCGCGGAACGAGAGCTGGCCCGACCTGCGGTAGTGCGAGGCGGTGAAGACGTCGTAGGGCTCCACGACCCATCGCCTGCCCTCGCGCAGCCTGCTCGGGACGGTCGGGAGGCCGGTCAGATC
This sequence comes from Actinomycetota bacterium, assembly GCA_046723735.1. Lineage (GTDB taxonomy): Bacteria > Actinomycetota > Actinomycetes > Mycobacteriales > SCTD01 > RYN-111. The sequence goes on from JBKOVB010000120.1 coordinate 50,498, forward strand.
GGCGTACATCGTGCGGACGACGTCCCCGCCGTCCTGGCCCACGAACAGCCGGAAGGTGGCGCCCACCCGTGGGTTCACGTCGAGCAGCTTGTACTGCCCGTCCCGGACGTCGTAGCGGAAGCCCATGTCGACGATGCCGCGGTAGCCGAGCTGCTGCAGGAAGGTGCGGGCCAGCTCGTCGACCACGGGGTTGGCTCGGCAGACCCCCAGGGTCGTCGAGCCGGTCTCGGGCCGGAACTGCCGGAGCTTCTGCCCGGTGAAGGCCTGTCGGCACACGGACTCGGCGTCGAAGTACCCGTTGAACATCCAGATTGAGTCCGCGCCGCCCGGGACGTACTCCTGGAGCAGGACCGGCTGCCCCCCGGTCCCGCTCAGGGCTGCGACGAGCTCGTCAGCCGATCGCGCGATCGTCACGCTGGGAGCCCGCGACGTGACCCTGGCATAGAGGGTGAGCGGGTCGATCGCCTTGACGACGACGGGGAAGCCCACGGAGGCGCTGAACTCCATCGCGTCGACGACAGTCGTCACCGCACAGGCTCGGGGACTCGGCACGCCGTGCCGACGCGCCAGGTCGTGCAGCTGCTCCTTGTCGGACAGGGCAAGAG
>JBKOVB010000158.1:0-4492 GCA_046723735.1 Actinomycetota bacterium
ACCCGGCGTACGACGGCGACGTGGCCCTCCTCGCCAGAATGCGACGCGGCGGCCAGAGCCAGCTCCTCGTCGTCGGCCGGCTCGAAGCCCAGATGCAGCAACGCCGCGGCCTGCAGCGGCTTGTTCGCCGAGCGCGGGAACCAGGGGCGGTCCACGTCCCCCAGCGCGAGAAGGGTCGAGCCGTCGGGACGCAGCACCACGAGGGCGCCGTGATGCAGCCCCTCGACGTACCCCGACCGGACGACCTCGGCGAGCAGACTCACTCGTCCGGGAGAAGCGAGGCGACGTCCGCCTCCCCGTCGCGATAACGGCGGGTGATCTCGGCGGACAGCGCGTCCATCACGGTCTGCACCTGTCGGCGCTTGCCGGACACCGTCCGCTCCTCCTCCTCGAGCACCTCCAGGGCTCGCTGGAGCTCCTCGTCGGTGCGGGAGGTCGTGTCGGACAGGTCGACGTCGGCGACCAGCGCCTCGACGTACCGCTGGTGGGCGTCCACCCGGCTGGGCTCGACGGTGACGTGCCGACCCAGGCCGCGGGCCGAACCGCGGGGCTCCGACAGCACGGCGGCGAGGGACTCGACCAGCGAGGTGCTGCCCCCGCCCGAGCGGCGCGCGAGCTCCGCGCGGATGATGTCGATACGTCCCTGCAGCAGGCGCCTGACGTAGGAGAGGTCTGCTTCCTCCTGCTCCGCCTCGGCGCGCAGCGCACGGACATCGGCGAGCGGGGCCTGGGCCAGGCCGGCCAGGTAGTCCTCCGCGAGCACGCGATCGATGCGGCGGGTGCCCTGCGGCGGGCGGGCGTCGCCACTCACGAGCAGCTCCTCACGGTACGTCGGCCTACCGGACGAAGACCATCCTGGCAGATTCTCCAACCGCTTGGCCCAAACGGCTCAACGTCAGGCCCCGACCTGCCGAAGCGAACAGGTACCGCCATCGCCCGGGGAGGGAGGACCAGCGTGCTCAAGGGCGACCTCGTGTCGACGCCCCTCCCGGCGGTTCTCCGCCAGCTCGCCGACGGTAGATCCTCCGGCTGCCTGCACGTGCGCGACGCGCGGGACGAGGAGGGCCGGGTCTACCTGCGGGGCGGCCTCGTGTACGCCGCCCAGGTGCCCGGCGACCGTCCCCTGCTCGGTCAGCACCTGGTCTCCTCCGGCGCCCTGGGCCCGGAGATGCTCGCCGAGGCCCTCGAGGCCCAGCGCACCGAGCTGCAGGGCTGGAAGCTCGGCGAGCTGCTCGTCCACCTCGGCTATGTCGATGCCCCGGTCGTCGAGGAGTTCCTGGCCGAACAGCTGCGCGACCAGCTCGGCGACCTGCTGCGCTGGCCCACGGGCACCTGGAAGTTCCGCGTCAACGAGCGCACCCGCGAAGACGTGGCCAAGCCCACCACGGTCGAGGAGCTGCTGGCCGACTGTGAGCGCCGGGCGGCCGAGTGGGACAGCCTCACCGAGGTCGTCCACGGGCCGGAGGCCGTCCCGGTGCTGTCGGCGGGCAGCGTGGGCGATGCCGAGATGGCGATCGACCCCGAGGCCTGGTCGCTGCTGTGCAAGGTGGACGGCGTCCGCAACCTCGCGGCCCTCGCCCAGGAGTGCGGCTTCACGCTGCACGAGGCCGGCGCCGTCGTGCACACCCTCGTCCGTGCCGGTCTGCTCGAGGTCGAGGAGCCGGCGTACGCCGAGGAGGAAGAGCCGGTGACGGCCTCGGTCGCCTCGCGCCTCACAGCGGCGTTCGCACCGGCCGACGCACCCGTGGTCATCCCCCAGCAGGCCGAGGAACGGTCCCCCGCCGACGTCGCCGAGCTGCTCGCCACGGCACTGCGCGAGGACCGCACCGCCACCGACCTGGCCCCCACCCCGGCGGAGGAGGTCGACAGCTCCATCGACCGCATCTCGGCCGCCCTCTCGGCCCTGCTCGCACCCACCACGGACGAGGGCCTGTTCGCGCCGCGGCCGCGCAAGGAAGCCGTCTCCGAGGAGACCCCTGAACAGCGCGAGAAGCGTGAGCGCGAAGCCCGCCGCCGTCAGCGCGACGCGGAGGAGCTGGCCCGTGCACAGGCCGAGCTCGAGGCGGCCCGCAAGGCGGCGGAGAGCGGCATGTTCCTCATGCCCCTCGCGGACGAGCACGAGGCCGAGATCGTCGACCTGGAAGAGGTACGACGAGAGGCCGCGCGCCGTGACGAGGAAGAGGCCCGGACTGCGAAGAAGGCACGCCTCGAAGCCGAGGCCGTCCGGCTTGCCGAGGAGAAGGCCGCGCTGGAGGCCGAGCGCGCCCGCCTCGGAGAGGAGGCCCGCCTCGCCGAGGAGCAGCGGCTGCGCCAGGCCGAGGAGGCGCGCCTCGCCGAGGCGGCCCGGCAGGCGGAGGAGGCACGGCTCGCCGAAGAAGCACGGCTCGAGGAGGCCCGACGGGCGGAGGAAGCCCGGCTCGCCGAGGAGCAGCGGCTGCGTGAGGCCGAGGAGGCCCGGCTCGCCGAGCTGAAGGCGCAGCAGGACGCCGAGAAGAAGGCGCTCGCGGAGGAGGCCGCCCGCCTCGCCGAGGAGAAGGTCGCGCTCGAAGCTGAACGCGCCCGGCTCGCCGAGGAAGCCCGACTGGCGGAAGAGGCCCGGCTGGCCGAAGAGGCGCGGCTCGCCGAGGAAGCCCGACTGGCGGAAGAGGCCCGCCTCGCCGAAGAGGCGCGGCTCGCCGAGGAAGCCCGACTGGCGGAAGAGGCCCGCCTCGCCGAAGCGGCACGGCTGGCCGAGGAAGCCCGGCTCGCCGAGGAAGCTCGCCTCGCGGAAGAGGCCAGGCTTGCCGAAGAGGCCCGGCTCGCGGAAGAGGCACGCCTCGCGGAAGAGGCACGCCTCGCGGAAGAGGCACGCCTGGCCGAAGAGTCGCGGCTCGCCGAGGAGCAGGCCCGAGTCGCCGCGGAGATGCGCCTGGCGGCCGAGGCGCAGGCGGCCGAGGCCGTCCGACTGGCCGCCGAGGAGCAGGCCCGAGCCGCCGCGGAGGAGCAGGCGCGGGCCGACGCCGAGCTCGAGGAGCAGTCCCGGCTCGCGCAGCAGCGCAGCGAGGCGAGCGAGATGTTCGCCGAGCTCAGCGCCGCAGCGTCCGTCGTGATCCCGACCGTAGTCCCCGACCCGGTCGTCGAGGCACCGGCAGCGTCGGAGACCGAGCCGGAGCTCGACCCGACGCCGGTGCTGCTCGGGCCGAGCCCTGACACGGACATGGCCTCGCTGTTCCGCGAGCTCTCCTCCCTCGGGATGGACGACGAGCCGGCCGCCCCGGTGGGTCCCCGGCCGACGCCCCGTCCCGCAGCGACGGCTCAGCAGCAGAAGAAGAAGAAGGGTCTGTTCGGCCGCTGAGCGGTCAGAGCAGCTCGATGTGAAGGCCGGGTCCTGAACCCACGCACGTGAGTCGGGGCAGCTCGAGCATGGCGCCAGAAAGTGACCCAGGGGCGCACTAGGTACAGCACCAGGTCCTCGGCCGGTCGAAGAGGCCGCCACCTCCCGGGGGAGTCAGCGCAGCTTCATGAGCCGAGCTCGCGCCTGCGCCGCCTCACGGGCGGCCGACGGAGGCGCCTCCGGCACCGCCGAGGCCTCGATCCGAGCCGCCACGCCGTCCACGAACAGCTCCGCGTCGGCAGGCACCTGCCGCTTCACCAGGGCGAGGGCCAGCGGTCCCAGCTCGAAGTGGCGTACGGCGGTGCCCAGGCGCCCGACCTCGCGGTCTCCGAGCAGCACTGGGGAGCCGACGGCGGGGAGCTGGGCGTCGCTGCCGTCGAGGTGGAGCAGCACCAGTCGCCGCGGCGGCTGACCCAGGTTGTGCACACGCGCGACGGTCTCCTGGCCGCGGTAGCAGCCCTTGTCGAGGTGGACCGCGGTGCTCAGCCACCCCACCTCGTGGGGCAGGGTGCGGTGGTCGGTGTCGAGCCCGAGCCGGGGCCGCAGCGCAGCCACCCTCAGGGCCTCCAGGGCCTGCACACCCACCGGCTCGTCCCCGAGCGCCGCGTCGAGACCCTCGCGCGGGACGAAGGCGTATCGCCCGAAGCTGGTCGTCGCCGCGAGCTCGCCCGGCGCGGGGGCGTCAGGGGTCCAGACCACGGCGAGGTCCGGTTCGCGGACGACCTCGACCCGCAACAGGAACCGCATGCTGTCGAGGAAGGAGGCCAGCGCTTCCGCCGTACCGGGCTCGACGTGGACCAGCACGGCGTCGCCCGTCTCCACGAGGTGGAGGTGGTGCTCGACGTGGCCGTGCGGGGAGAGCACCAGCGCCTCGCGGGACTCGCCCGGCTCCAGGTGCTCGACGTGCTGGGAGAGCAGCGAGTGCAGCCAGCTCAACCGGTCCGGCCCTGACACCCGCAGCACGCCCCGGTGCGACAGGTCGACGGCTCCGCGTCCCTCGGACAGCGTGCGCTGCTCACGGTAGGGGTCGCCGTAGTGACCCGCGACGGCGGCGTCGGGCGGGTCGGCCGGGACGCCGGCGGGACGACTGCTCACACCTCCATGAAAGCGCAGCCGGCG
>JBKOVB010000008.1:0-10721 GCA_046723735.1 Actinomycetota bacterium
TCCAGCAGGCCTGAAGTGGGATTGACGCGAGCGACACCGCCACGGCATTCGAGAGGAACCCCCGAGTGCCGGCCCACGCGTAGCTCGAGCTCGACGATGCAGTGGGCCTGGTGGAAGGCACCTGCCACGTCGCCGTACCCCGCGTCGAGAACGATCGCCTCGGTGTCCCGTCGACCGTCGAAGTCACCGAGGGTCCCGTCGACCTGCACCACAGGCGGGAGGGTCTCGATGTCGAGCATCACGAGGTCCCCCGCGTCCTCCGCGTGGTACGCGTCGTCGGCGAACACCACGGCGACAGGCTCACCCACGTACCGCACCCTGTCCTGAGCGAGAACCGGCTGACGGTAGGGCTCGAGCTTCTCGGAGGCCATCATGCGGAACCCGATGGGCGGGAGCTGTGCCACGTCCGCTCGCGTCCAGACCGCGACAACGCCGGGCGAGCGCAGCGCCTGTGAGGCGTCAACCTCGCGCAGCAGCCCGTGCGCGACAGGCGAGCGCACGACGCGCATGTGGAGCTGCCCAGGGAAGTCGACGTCGGCGGCAAACGACCCGAGACCCCGCACCAGCGGGGGGTCCTCGACCCGGACAACCCGCTTTCCGATCACTGAGCCAGCTCCTCGCCGGCAGCGCGAACCGCCTCGACGATGTTGTGGTAGCCCGTGCAGCGGCACAGGTTGGACGACAACGTGTCCCGCAGCGTTTCGTCGTCGGGCAAAGGGTCGACCTCGAGGAGGCCGGCGGCGAGCATCAGGAAGCCGGGCGTGCAGAAGCCGCACTGCAGCGCGTGATGCGTGCTGAAGGCCCGCTGCAGCGGGTGCATCCCGCCGTCTTCCCCAGCCAGCCCCTCGACGGTGCGGACGGATCGGCCCTCGCACTGCACCGCAAACATCAGGCACGCGCGAACCGGTTCACCGTCGACCAGCACCGTGCACGCGCCGCACACGCCGTGCTCGCAGCCGAGGTGCGTCCCGGTGAGCCGGCAGTCCTCCCGTAGGACGTCGGCCAGCGTCTTGCGCGGTTCCGACGTCACGTCGTACCGGTCCCCGTTCACGTGGAGCGTGTAGCGGTGGGTCATCGTGACGCCTCTCCCTCGTGGCTGGCGTCCGCGCGCCCCGCTGCCAGTGCTCGGGCCACGAGGGCACGTGTGAGGTCGCGTCGGTCCTCTGCCGAGGCCTGGAGGTCACTGGGTGGATCGATCTCGTGCGCAGCGCGCACGGCTGCGGCGTGGAACACCGCGTCACCCGCCTCTTCGCCCACGAGCAGGGCCTCCGCCTCTCGGGCTCGCACAGGGGTGTCCGAGACGCCACCAACACCGATCCGTGCTCCGGTGATGCGTCCCCCTTGCGTGGTCAGCACGGTCATGGCCGAGACGATGGCGAAGTCTCCGGCGCGGCGCGCGAACTCGACGATGCCGGTCTGCGTGCCGCTGGCCAGTCGCGGAAACGCGATCTCGATCAGGATCTCCTCCGGAGCGAGCGTGGTCTGGAAGAAGCCCGTGAAGAAGTCCTGGCCCCGGGCGATGCGGGTGCCCTCGACGCCGGCGACATGGAGGTCGGCGTCGAGCGTGCAGACGAACAGGCACCACTCGGCTGCCGGATCAGCATGTGCCACGCTTCCGCCGATCGTGCCGCGTGTGCGGATCGGAAGGTGCCCGATGTGCTGCGCGGTACGGCGGACGAGAGAGCCGACCGGTCCGGGCAGCTGGCTCCGTTCGAGGTCGAGGTGACGTGACAGTGCCCCAACTCGCACGTGATCGGCGTCGACCGCCTGACCTGAGTGGCCTCTCAGCGCGCCGATGTCGATGAGAGCAGACGGCTTGGCGAGGCGCAGGTTCATCATCGGGACCAGGCTCTGACCTCCCGCGAGTACCTTCGCGTCGGGCCCGAGCTCGCGGAGCAACCCGATCGCCTCAGCGAGCGTTTCGGGTCGGAAGTAGTCGAACGGGGCCGGTTTCATGGCCCCTCCTTGAACGCGATCACAGGCATTGCCCGTCGTACGTGATCGTGTAGACGTCGGTCCGACGGTCCTCGCGCGGGGTGACGAGCGACGATCGAGACCGAGCGCGCTGGCAGGCAGCCAGGTCGAGCCCGACCGCGGCGATCCGCGGCTCCTCGGCGCCGAGAGGGCCCAACACCGGCACACCGAAGGGATCCGCGACGACGGAGTGACCGAGGAACGTGTGCTCACCGGGGCGTCCCACCTGCGAGGCGCAGGCGATGAAGACCTGGTTGAGGTTGGCCTGGACGAGGGCGCCCTGGACCTGGCCGGGGATCTCACCCGGGCGGGGGTCGAACCCGTGCACCCATGCCGACGGCGCGCACACGAGCTCGGCGCCCCGCAAGGCCAGCAGCCGTACGACCTCGGGGAACCGCAGGTCGTAGCACATGCACACACCGATGGGGCCGAAGTCCGTTTCGGCGATGGGCAACCCGAGGTTTCCCGGCGCGAAGACCTTCTTCTCGTCGCCGAAGAGGTGCAGCTTCCGGTAATGGGCGAGGATCCCCTCTGGCCCGACGACAACGGCGCTGTTGTACAGCTTCGTCCCCGACTTCTCGGCCAGTCCGGCGACGATCACGGCGCCAGTGCTGGCGGCGAGCTCCTCGAGGGCTCTGGTCGTAGGACCGGGGATCGTCTCCGCGAGAGGCGTCAGCTGCTCGGCGACGGTGGTGTAACCGGGCACGGCCAACTCGGGAAGGACGACGACGTCCGCCCCTGAGGCGAGTGCCACGCGGGCGCTTGTGAGCAGCAACTGCCTGGGGTCGCCCTGCGCAGTGGGGAGGGGCACGACGAGCTGGCACAGGGCAAGCCGGAGGGGGGACCCCGAGGGTGAAGCCTCGGCCACGTGCGGTGTCACTGGTTAGCGCGACTCGGTCGCGTGTCGCAGCAGTGCTTGGTCCGGTGGGCAGGGACCGCCGCAGCTCACGACCGGCTCCTGCTGGTCGGCGCGGACCGCGTGGCGCACGCCCGGTGGGACGTGGACGACGTCCCCGGCCTGGAACGTCAGGCGAACCCCGTTGGTCAGGTCGTCCACCGACCCACGGCCCTCGAGGATGAAGATCGTGTCCTCGGACGTGGCGTGCGCGTGCGGGGTGTTGGCCTCGTCGACCTGCATGGCGACGTAGTTGAGGTTGGCGTATTCGGCGCCGACTCCCGGCCAGATGACGAGGCGGGCGTCGGAGGCGATCAAGGGAAGTCGATGACTGGGGCGGTCGCGGTGGAAGACGCGGATGCTCACGGTGCGCTCGTCTCAGTTGTCGCGGCGCCATTGGGCAAGAGGTGCTGGTACAAGAGCGGATCCGGTGGGCATGGTCCGCCGAGAATCTCGACCGCCGTCACCGCGACGAACCGGTAACCGTCTCCGGCGTCTATGTGGACCATCGACCCTGTCGGCAACGGGTGAGCCGTGCCGGAGTCTTCGAGGACGTGGGCGTATCCCTCGCGCACGTAGTAGACGGCGTCAGCACGGTGCCGGAGGACGATCGTGCGACCGCCCTCGGACAGCGAGATCCGGTGCAGCGAGCGGTACCGAGCGCCGGTACCCGGCCACACGATCGCTTCCGCCACCCCGCCGTTCTCCACGATGTCGAGCTGTGGCCGCGGGGCGGAAGACGCAAGGACGCGCACTCGGTCGGTGTCGTCGACAGTGGTCACGTGGCTACCTCATGGTGTGTCGTCTGTACCCCGCCACCCGCGGCGCCGGCTCGATCCTGACGCCGCTCGGAGCTGCGATGGCCGGCCATGCTGCCCCCGTCGCGGGTCAGAGGGTGGCACGTGCTCCGGCGCGTAGGGAGCGGGGTGTTCCACCTCGCGAAACCGGTGAGCCCGAGCCGGGGTCGCTCTCCTGCTCGCGACGTGCCGCATCGCAGAACGCTTTGCGGACGGGCTGGCTGCGAATCGGTAAACCTGGATGCGTGACCACGTCGGGCGCCCTCAAGGGCCTCGTCGCCGCGGCAGTGGCGGGGACGATCCTCGGTATCGCCTTTCCCGCCGTCGCGTCCTCGCAGGCACCGGTGCAGCAGGGCTGGTGGACCTCCAGCAACCCCGGCTCGACGCCGGTCGCACCTCCTCCGCCCCCGGACGTCTCGGCGACAGGACTGCTCGTTCAGGGCGGCCTCGGCAGTCCGTCGAGCGGCAACGGTGCTTATGCAGCACTGAGGTACGTGCTCCCGGCGGACGCGTCAGTCGGGCCCCTGACGCTACGGCAGACCGCGTCCTCCGCTTCGACGCCAGGGGCGACGCTCTCGGCGTGTGCACTCGCGGTGTCGTCGTTCATCGCCGAGCAGGGGGGTCCGATCGTCGACGCGCCCGCCTACGACTGCACGCACAGGGTGGATGCTCTGGCGCACCCGGACGCTGCGGGAGCCGTGACGTACACGTTCGAGATCCGAGGGCTGGTCAAGGGTGGCATCCTGGCGCTCGCCATCCTCCCGGGGAACGCCACGACCCGGGTGGCCCTGGACGCCCCGGGCGACTCGTCGCTCTCCTTCGTTTCGGCGCGAGCACCGGCCGAGGACCAGTCGGGGCGTGTGCCAGCCCCGGAACCGATCCCGAGCCCGACGTCTCCCTCGAGTGACGCGACCGCCGCCGGTCCCCTGCTCGGGCCAGGGGTGTCGCCGGCATCCTCCGCGATGGCATCACCCGGCAACGCGCCCCTGGTCGCGGCGGGCGATCAGGTCCGGACTGACGCGCAGGCGATCGCGCCTGCGGCAGCCAGTTCCAGCGCCGACTCCGACCGGCAATCCCTCGTCGGCCTGGTCGTCGCCGCTTTGGTCCTCGGTGCCGTCCTGTACAGCGTGGCCTCCCGGGACTCGGCCGACCTGATCGCTGCTGCGGCGGAGCCATCAGGAACTCACTGGACAGAGAAGCCCTCTGAGACGTGACCTGTTCGACACAGCCGCGCAGACCTTCGGTCTCGCGCAGCGTGCCGGGCTGCGGAACCCGAAGCCCGCATGTTCGGGGAGCGCCCCTCAATATCCGGCAGCGCCTATCTCCCGGAGCTGCAGGCACCTGGCGCGCGTTCAAGCATTCTCGCCGGACAGCCGTCTCCCTCACCGCGAGGGCTGTGCAAGGCGCGGGGTCCGGACCACGTTCCGTAACACCGAGCAACCGTTGCCTCTGACCGTGCGCTTCGTCGAGACGTCCTCGAGGTGAACGAGCGTCCCGAACCTGAGGATCGGCCCTTGTCGGTCCTGGGGGTGGTCGTCCTCGTGGTCTACGTGGTTCTCTCGATCGCGATCCTGGTGATCGCGGGTTGGGCGACATAGCTCGGCCGACGGGTCTGGCGCCGGACACACCGAGAGCGTCGTGATGAACCTTCTGGCGATGGCGGCAGGGGTGAGGTCAGCCGTGCGAGAGGCGGGCCGCGGCGTCGAGTCGCACGACCTCGCCGTTCAGCATGGGGTTCTCGGCCAGCGCCTTCACGAAGTGTGCGAAGTCCTGAGGTCGCCCCGCTCGCTTGGGAAAGACGCTCGCCAGTGCCAGTCGTGCGCGTACGTTCTCCTCGAGCCCGGCCAGCATTCCTGTGTCGAAGACTCCTGGGGCGACGGTGACGACGCGGATGCCCCAGGTGGCCAGGTCCCTGGCGAGCGGCAGCGTCATGGCCGCCACGGCTCCCTTGGACGCGGAGTACGCCGCCTGCCCGGCCTGGCCGTCGAAAGCGGCGATGGAGGCGACGTTGACCACGAGACCGCGCTCGCCATCGCCGTTGGGCTCGTTGCGCGCCATCGCGCGACACGCATGTCGGAGCACGTCGAAGGTGCCGATGAGGTTGATGTCGAGGACCCTGCGAAACGTGTCGAGCGGAAACAGCTCCTCACCGTCGCGAGCGAGGACGCGAGCGGCGTCGGAGACCCCGGCTGCGTTGACACACAGGTGCAGCCCCTCGAAGGCCTGGATGACCTGCGCGACGGCCGCTTGAACTGCATCAGAGTCCTGGACGTCTGCTGGGACGAACAGCGCCGCATCTCCCAGTTCCGCAGCCACCGCGGCCCCCTGGCTCGAGGGCAGATCGATCAACCCCACCCGAGCACCCTCTGCGACGAGGAGTCGGGCCGTGGCTTCTCCAAGCCCTGACGCGGCGCCTGTGACGAGGGCCGTCGAACCTCTCAGGTCCATGACGTCAGGCCGAACGCTCGGTGCCGACGATGCTGACGAAGCTGACGCAGCGACCTGGCTGCCCACCGAGGTTCTGGGTCAGCCCGAGCGTCCTCGACGTCTGGAGCTGACGCTCCGGGGTGGCCTCGCCGCGCAGCTGCAGCCAGCACTCGAACAGCATCCGAAGGCCTGACGCACCGATCGGGTGCCCGAAGCTCTTGAGGCCGCCGTCCGGGTTGACCGGCAGGTCGCCGTCGAGGTCGAAGGTGCCTGCGAGCACCTCCTTCCAGGCCGTGCCCCGCTCGGCGAAGCCGAGGTCCTCCATCAGCACCAGCTCGGTAGGTGTGAAGCAGTCGTGCACCTCGGCCAGCGCCAGCTCGTTGCGCGGGTCGGTGACCCCTGCCTGGCGGTAGGCCTCGGTCACCGACATCACCACCTCCGGGAAGGTCGTGAAGTCGTACGCCGGGTCGACGAGCCCGCTGCCCGACCCGGCCACGAACGACAGCGCCTTCACGAACAGGGGCTTGTCGGTGTAGCGGTAGGCGTCCTCGGCCCGCACGACGATCGCGGCCGCCGAGCCGTCGGCCACGCCGGAGCAGTCGAAGACGCCGAGCTGCCCGGCCACCGAGGGCGAGCACGCGATCGTCCCCTTGTCGACCTCCTTGCGGAACTGCGCCCGCGGATTGCGCGCCCCGTTCAGGTGGTTCTTCCAGGCGATGCGGGTGATGACCTCCTTCATCTCCTCCTCGGTGACGCCGTACTTCGCGGCGTACGCCGGGGTGAGGAGGCTGAACATGGCCGGCGGGCTCATCTCGGCGGCCGTGCCATCGCTGTCGAGAGCGGGTAGGACGAGACCCGAGAACCCGCTGTCCTTGAGCTTCTCGACGCCGATCGCCATGGCCACGTCGTACGCGCCGGAGGCCACGGCGTAGCAGGCGTTGCGGAACGCCTCCGAGCCTGTGGCGCAGAAGTTCTCCAGCCGCGACACCGGCTTGCCGGTGAGCTTGAGCGGGTCGGACAGGGTGAGACCTCCGTTGCCCGAGGCCATCGTGCCGAGCCAGTAGGCGTCGACGTCGTCCTGCCTGATGCCCGCGCTGCGCAGCGCCTCGTCGTTGGCGGCGAGGAGCAGGTCGCCCGTGCCCTTGTCCCAGTGCTCGCGGAAGGGGGTGCACCCCATCCCGACGATCGCCACCTTGTCGCGGATGCCGTTGGACGCCACCGTCAGGACCCTTCGCCCGCGCGGACCGGCCGCGCCTTCCAGAAGTAGTTGTGCACGCCCTGCGCCGTGTAGAGGCGGCGGAACGTCATCTCGACGCGCAGTCCGACCGCGACCTCGTCGGGTCGGGCGTCGGTGAGCTCGCCGACGAACCGGCCGCCCCCGTCGACGTCGACGACGGCGACGATCACCGGCGGGCTCGGGGAGTAGGCGAGGTTGTCGACGGTGTAGGTCGCGAGCCGTCCGCGGGTGTCCGCCACCCGTACCGGGACCATGTCGTCGACGGCGCCGCCCACGACGGAGACCCGCTGCGGTGGCAGGTGGACCGTCGCCGAGGAGCGGTCCTGCGACCCGGTCAAGCCGAACTTCCACTCCCGAGCCCGGTACGCGGGTGGGGCAGCCGGGCGCGCTGGGTCAGGGCGTCGTGGCGGCTGCCGATCGAGGAACCCGCGCCACGACAGGAACTCCAGGTAGTCCAGGTCGTCGGCGCCCGAGGCGAGCTGGTCCTGCACGGACGGCGAGGGGCGCGGGCCCACCAACGCCTGCGTCGCCTCCAGTACGACGACGTCGACACCGTCGGCGAGCGACAGCAGCACCAGCCGCTGTCCCGGCTCCGCGACGTCGAGCCAGCTCGCCAGGAGCACGCCGGCGTGGGCAGCGCCGGGACGCCCGGTCACCCCGGTCACGTCCGGCGCGGCGGGCCGGCCCACCTGCTTGGCGACCGCCCGCACCGCCCGTGCGTGGCTGCCCGCGACGGCGATGGCGTCGACCTCGTCGAGCGTCAGCGCAGCGTCCTTCAGCGCGGCGATGAGCGCTTCCTCCGCGAGCTCGCTGTAGACCGTCTCGGCGAAGCGCTCCTCCCAGACCCGGGCCGTCAGCTCGCCGGGCAGCCGCCAGCGGTCGAGGAGCTCGGTCGTCGCGCTGGCGCTCCCCAGGTGGCGCGCGAGCGGCTCCGGCACCTCACCCACGAGCACGGCCACCGCGGCGTCCCCGCCGCCCAGCTCCTCGTCACTGCCGGGCCGGCCCGTCCGGACGTCGGAGCCCACCACGAGGGTGGGTCCCGGGCCACGGAGCGCGGCGAGCAGGGCGGCCGAGCCCGAGCGCAAGCCGGTTGCATCGAACGCGAGGGTGCTCGAGGGCAGGCCGAGCGCGGCGTGGACCGCGCAGGCGTTGCTCTTGTCTGCGTACGCCGGGGTGGACGTGGCGAGGACGACTGTGGTCGGCACGGGCGTAGCACCGGCGAGCGCGCGTCGGGCCGCCTCGACCGCGAGCGTGGTCGAGTCCTCGTCGTACGACGCGACGCACCGGCTCCCGCGCCCGCCGGCCGGCGTCGCGTCGAGCCGCAGCCGCCGGTGCGGCAGGTACGCGCCGTAGGCCAGGATTCCCTTCACGGCGCGATCCCGTGCCGGGCCAGGAAGCCCTCCATCAGCTGCTCGATCGACAGCGGGCTCGAGGCGGCGCGTCCCGCGGCCCGGTCTGCGATCGGCTTCATCGCCGTCTCCAGGTCGGGCAGCGTCCAGCGGCCCTCGGTGGTCAGCAGCTCTTCGAGGTCCCAGCCACGCATGAGGCCGATCTCGGAGCCGCCGACGTGGAAGACCGCGCCGTTGAGGGGGCATCCGGCCGTGGCGAGGTAGGCCACCAGCGGGGAGACGTTGCCGGGGTGCCAGGCGTCGAAGGCGGACTCGTTCACAGGAGCGCCGACGAGCTCGCCGGTGCTAGGGGTCTGCAGGGTGAGCCGGGTGCGGGCGAAGGGCGCCACCGCGTTCGCGCGTACCCCGATCCGGGTCAGCTCGATCGCCTGGGTGAGGGTCATCGCGAGGATGCCGGCCTTGGCCGCGGAGTAGTTCGTCTGCCCGAAGTTCCCTAGCAGCCCCGCGCAAGAGGAGGTGTTGACGATCGCCGCCTGCTTGGGCCGGCCGGCGTCGGCCTCCTGCTTCCAGTACGCCGCCGCGAAGTGCGAGGGCCCGAAGTGGCCCTTGAGCACGACCCCGAGCACCGCGTCCCACTCGGGCTCGGACATCTTGGCCAAGCTCCGGTCGCGCAGGATGCCGGCGTTGTTGACGAGCACGTGCAGGTCCCCGAACGCCTCGAGGGCCGTGCCGATGAGCGCCTCCGCGCCGGCGAAGCTGGAGACGTCGTCGGTGCTCGCGACTGCCTCGCCGCCGAAGGCCCGGATCTCCTCAACGACCTGCTGTGCGGCTGACACGTCCGCGCCGCTGCCGTCGGCGGCGGCGCCCAGGTCGTTGACGACAATGCGGGCTCCCTCCGCGGCCAGGAGCAGCGCGTGCTCCCGGCCGAGCCCGCGCCCCGCGCCAGTGATGACGGCAACCCGCCCGTCGAGTGCACCCATGTTGTGTCGTTCCTCCGTGTCGGCAGTTGGTGGTTCAGACCAGGCCGTGCACTCCCCCTCTTGCAGTCGAAGGCCTTCAGTGCCCGACCAACATCTCGGGGGCGCCAGCTGCACCGCACGACCATCAGGGATGGGAGCCTTACGGAGACTGGACGGCTTGAGTGAACGAACGTAATCTGCTAGAGAACGATCGTCAACCATCATGGAGAAGTGGATGCAACAAGAGGAGCGCGCGACCCGACGTACGGGATTGCCCAGCCGAGGATCACCGGAGGCGCTCGAGTTCGCGGCGGGTAACACCCGCAGCCTCATCGAGGAGACAGCGATCTCGCTGTTCTACGAGTTCGGCAGCCAGGTCACGAGCGTGCGCGACATCACCAAGGCGTGCGGCATGACCCCTGGGGCGCTCTACAAGCACTTCCCCTCGAAGGAGGACCTCCTCGACGAGGTCGTCCGCAGCGCTCACGAGTACATGCTCGACGGCCTCGAACGCGCGCGCGCCCTCACAGCCGGCTCGTCCCCGCTGGTGCAGCTGGCGGCCCTCGTGCGGGTGCTCGTGCTGTTCCACACCCAGCACCGTCGTGAGGCCCGGGTGGCGAACCAGGAGTTCCGCTTCCTCGCCGAGCCGCAGCGTGTCTACGTGCTCGGTCTTCGACGCCAGATCCGAGGTGTGTTTCGAGAGGTGCTCGCTGAGGGCGCCAGGGACGGCTCCATGAACCTTCCGTTCGCTGCTGACGCGGACCCCGCGGCAGTCGCGGCGGTCACGATCTGCGACATGGGCATGCGAGTCTCGGAGTGGTACGACGGCCAGCGCCCTCCCACGGCAACCGACCTCGCCGAGTTGCACGTGGAGTATGCGCGCCGCATGGTCACGCCGCCCCCAGCCCGCGGCTGAGTTCCTGGGCATCGTGGCCCTGAGCCATCATCGCGATCTCACGCTTGCCACTCTGGTAAACAAGCGTATTCTCTACGTGAACGTCGTAAATCATCGCTGTGACGGGTGTCGTCCTTGGGCCGACCGGCTCATGAGGCGTGGCCGTCGCGCGGGACCCATCCTGAAGG
>JBKOVB010000101.1:0-3362 GCA_046723735.1 Actinomycetota bacterium
GCGCGCACCCGCAGCACCTCGCCCGAGGTCATACCGCCCTCGGTGCCTCCAAGCGTCCCCTTGGTGCGCGTGAGGCCCTCCTCGCCCTGGACGATCTCGTCCATGACCTGGCTGCCGCGCATCCTGGCGGCGGCGAACCCGTCACCCACCTCGACGCCCTTGATGGCCTGGATCCCCATGAGCGCCGCCGCGAGGCGCGCGTCGAGCCGCCGGTCCCAGTGCACGTGGCTGCCCAGCCCGGGGGGCAGGCCGTAGACGAGCACCTCGACGACACCCCCGAGGGTGTCGCCCTCCTTGTGGGCGGCGTCGATCTCGGCGACGAGCTCGTCGCTCGCGGCGGCGTCGAAGACGCGGACAGGGCTCGCGTCGACCCGCGGGAGGTCCTCCGGCGTCGGGTACGGCGTGCCCTCCGGCACCGAGGCGCCTCCGATGCTCACCACGTGGCTGAGCACCTGCACGCCGTACGCCTGCTGGAGAAAGGCCTTCGCCACCGCGCCCAGCGCGACGCGCGCGGCGGTCTCGCGGGCGCTCGCCCGCTCGAGCACCGGGCGGGCGTCGTCGAAGCCGTACTTCTGCATGCCCACGAGGTCCGCGTGCCCGGGCCGCGGCCGCGTCAGCGGGGCGTTGCGGGCCTGGCCTGCCAGCACCTCGGGGTCCACCGGGTCGGCCGACATCACGGTCTGCCACTTCGGCCACTCGGTGTTGCCGATGGTCACCGCCACCGGCCCGCCCTGCGTGACTCCGTGCCGGACGCCGCCGAGGAACGTCACCTCGTCCTGCTCGAAGGCCATCCGCGCGCCACGGCCGTGACCCAGCCGGCGGCGCGCCAGCTCGTCGGCGAGGTCGTCAGTGGTCACGGAGACGCCGCTGGGGAGCCCCTCGAGCACCGCCACGAGGGCGGGGCCGTGGGACTCCCCAGCAGTGAGCCAACGAAGCATGCGATCAGTGTTCCACGAGGCCATTCCTGCCGTGAGGTCAGGCGGGCTCGTGCCCTGCAGGCGTCAGCGCACGTAGACGGTCTGGCCCTGGGCGACGTCGATCGGGTCGCTGTCGCCCTCCTGGATGGTGGCGATCCACTTGCCGGTGGACGACTGCGTGAGGCTCAGCAGCTTCAGCTCAGCCGTCGGGCCGAACACCGAGCCGACCTGCGCAGCCATGACTCGGCCACCGACCTTGAAAGACGCGGTCTTGCCAGAGACCGAGGAGAGCACGAGCGCGTACGACGTCGGCTTGGGCGCGGCGGTCGTCGACCCGCCGGAGGTCGTGGTCGTCGTCGTGCTCGTTCCGGCTGTCGTCGTGCTTGTAGCGGGGGCCGCTGCCGGGGCGACGTACAGCACCTTGAAGGGGTTTCGGCCGATCGGAAGGTTGTTGGTCACCGGTACCACCGACAGCTTTGCCGGTGCCTTGGCGGCGGCCTGCTTCGCAGGCGCCGCGATCCGATGCTGCGGAAGCGGCAGCGATGCGGTGGTGGACTCGTCCGACGAACCGCCCGCAAGCAGGAAGTACCCACCCCCGGCGAGCACGACGGCAGCCAGACCGCCGAGCAGGAGGATGTTGCGACGGTTGCCCGAGCTCTCCGCCTCGGACGCGACGGGCAGCATGGTGGTCTCGGTCATGGTGTCTGCTCCTACTTGACCGGCGTGACGGTGGGCTTGACCGGCGCGGCGGCGAGCGTCGTCGAGGGGGACATGAAGACCGTCGCGTTGATGCTCGTCAGGAGGACGTCGCCGTTCGGCTGAGACGCGCTCGGTGTGTTCGCGTTGGCCTGCTTCATGGGATTGGTGCCGGCAGCCATGGTGAGTCCGTTGACCTTCAGCGCCCGGGTCAGGCTCTCGAGCGAGTCGAAGAAGCGCTCGGTCTCGAAGTAGCCTCCGGCCACGCTCAGCGCGAGACCGATGGACTCGAGTGTCGGGGCCGGTGCGGCCCCCGCCGTAGCGAGCGTCGCCCCCCCGCTCGACGAAGAAGCCGAGGGTGCCGCGGAAACGGGCGCATGCTGCGGCGCGGAAGCGGATCCCTGGTAGGCGACCGGCGGCGTCGGCGCGACGCTCAGGAGCTCGACTCCGGCGTCATCAGCGGCAGCCGACAGGGCGCGGATGAGCGACGGCAGCGCCGGGTTGTTCGGGATCTTGGCGGCGACCTGGGCCAGCTTCGCCTGGTACTGCGGCAGCTGCTTCGCCTGGGCCTTCAGCATCGCCAGCTTGGTCTGCAGGCCCTGGTTGCTGGCCTCGACTCCGGAGGCCTGGTTCCGCAGGTCCGAGGCGTCGGCCCGCTTGGGCGAGACAAGAAGGAACCACCCCGCTGCCAGGACGGCGAGGCAGCCCACCACCGTGAGGGCGACCCACTGCTTCATCTTGTCCACGGTCAGCTCCCAGGAGTGAGGTAGCGACGGGACAGTGCGTTCGGGGTGACCTCAGCCGTGGAGCTGAAGTTCACCGTCGTGCGCGACCCGATGAGCGCCTCGGTCGAGTTGGTGAAGTAGGGGTTGGTGTAGGTCTTCTTGCCCGACGGGCCGATGCCGGCGATGGACTCGAGCCACAGCGCCACGTCGTCGTGGGAGTAGCCGACCCCGGTGACAGTCAGCGTCCCGACGGCTGCCGACGCGCTCGACGCGGTCCCGGCAGGGCTCGAGACGGCCGTCGGAGCCGCGTAGGTCAAGGACTTGAGCCAGACCGTGCTGGGGACCGAGAGGCTCACGTCAGTGAGCAGCCGCGAGTAGCGCACCTCGTCGCCCATGGCGAGGACCAGTTGCTGCTGGGCGGCCTGCGCGGCGTTCATCGTCGCGGTGACGTCGTTGTACTTCGCGATCTGGCCGTTGAGCGAGGTCTGCTGGCTCTGCGCCGCGTCGAGGGAGCTCTGGGCCGACGACACGGAATGGCTCGCGGAGACGAAGAGCAGGCCGACCACGCTCACGGCGCCGAGGACCGCAGCGCCGAGGCCCATCTGGACCTTCCGGGCCCGCTTCTGCTCCGCGATCTCCGGCGGGAGAAGGTTGACGCGCGGAAGCCGCGCGCCCGTCAGCAGAGCCGACGACTCCGAGGTCAGGACGGTCACGACGCCACCCCCATGGCGAGACCCACCGGAACCGTGACCATCGGCTCGACATAGGCGAGCTGGTCAGGCGTCAGGCCGGTCTTGCCGATCTTGAGCACGGACATGGGACGGGCCGGCTGCACAGGCAGCCGAGTCGAGGCGGACAGCCGCTGGGCGATACCCGGGAGCAGCGAACCGCCCCCGGACAGGAGCAGCCGTGAAACGCGGGGGGCGCCCGGCTGGGCGATGAAGTAGTCGAGCGAGCCCCGGATCTCGTCCACGAGGCGCGAGCCGGCGGCCTCGATGGCCCGCTGCGCCGGGTGGGCGTCGGC
>JBKOVB010000126.1:0-1914 GCA_046723735.1 Actinomycetota bacterium
CACGGAAGCGCTCCTCGCCGTCGTCGAGGAAGATGTCGGAGACGCTCTTGCCCGCGATCTCGACGATGTCGGCGTCGGTGTCTCGGAACGCCACGCCGAGACGCTCGGCGACCAGCGTGCCTACGGTGGTCTTGCCCGCACCGGGAGGCCCGACGAGCACGAGGACAGGGCTCGACGCCAGGCTTCGCTCGGGCTCTCGCTCGCTGGGAGAGCTCACTTCTGCGCTCACGCGATCGTGAGGCTCTTGAGGTAGCTCTCGCAGTTGCGCCGGGTCTCCTCGACGCAGTCCCCACCGAACTTCTCCAGCGCAGCATCGGCGAGCACCAGCGCCACCATCGCCTCAGCGACCACACCGGCCGCAGGGACCGCGCACACGTCGCTGCGCTGATGGTGGGCGACCGCGGACTCGCCGGTGGTGGTGTCGATGGTCCTGAGTGCCCGAGGGATGGTGCTGATCGGCTTCATCGCCGCGCGCACCCGCAGCACCTCGCCCGAGGTCATGCCGCCCTCCGTACCACCCAGCGTCCCCTTGGTGCGCGTGAGGCCCTGCTCGCCCTGGACGATCTCGTCCATGACCTGGCTGCCGCGCATCCTGGCGGCGGAGAAGCCGTCACCCACCTCGACGCCCTTGATGGCCTGGATCCCCATGAGCGCCGCCGCGAGGCGCGCGTCGAGCCGCCGGTCCCAGTGCACGTGGCTGCCCAGCCCGGGCGGCAGCCCGTAGGCCAGCACCTCGACGACGCCGCCGAGGGTGTCGCCCTCCTTGTGGGCCGCGTCGATCTCCGCGATCAGCCTTTCGCCTGCGGCTGGGTCGAAGACGCGCACCGGGCTCGCGTCGACAGCCGGGAGGTCCTCAGGCGTGGGGTACGGCGTGCCCTCGGGCACGGAGGCGCCTCCGATGCTCACCACGTGGCTGAGCACCTGCACGCCGTACGCCTGCTGGAGGAAGGCCTTCGCCACCGCCCCCAGCGCGACGCGGGCGGCGGTCTCCCGGGCGCTCGCCCGCTCGAGCACGGGGCGGGCGTCGTCGAAGCCGTACTTCTGCATGCCGACGAGGTCCGCGTGTCCGGGCCGCGGCCGCGTCAGCGGGGCGTTGCGGGCCTGGCCTGCCAGCACCTCGGGGTCCACAGGGTCGGCCGACATCACGGTCTGCCACTTGGGCCACTCGGTGTTGCCGATGGTCACCGCCACCGGCCCGCCCTGCGTGACTCCGTGCCGGACGCCGCCGAGGAACGTCACCTCGTCCTGCTCGAAGGCCATCCGTGCGCCACGACCATGGCCCAGGCGGCGGCGCGCCAGCTCGTCGGCGAGGTCGTCAGTGGTCACGGAGACGCCGCTGGGGAGCCCCTCGAGCACCGCCACGAGGGCGGGGCCGTGGGACTCCCCAGCAGTGAGCCAACGAAGCATGGGACCAGTGTCCCATGCGCCTACTGGACGGAGATCTTCTGCCCGACCGCGACGACGACCGGGTCGTCGTCACCTACCTGGACGAGCGCGCCCGTCACCTTGCCGCTCGCGCTCTTCGTGTAGGTGAGGACCACGAGCTCGCCGTACTTGCCGAACCGCTGGGCGGCGACCACGGTCTTGGCCGCGCCGCCCACGACGAAGTTGAACAGGTGCGCAGACCCGCCCGTGCCGCCGGTGATGCTCTTCAGCTGCAGCGCGTAGGCCTGGTTGCCCGATGTGTCTGTCGTGGACGACGTGCCGCCAGTCGTGGTCGTGCTGGGCGTCATCGTGCCGGTGGATGCAGGCGTACCCGTGGCGCCCTCGACCGGCGCCACGTACAGCACCTTGAACGGGTTCCGGCCGATCGGGACGCTCTGGACCGCTGGGATCACGGTGGTCTTCGCCTTGGCCGGCGCCGATCGGGCAGCCTTGGCGGCAGGCGGCACGACCCGGTGGTGCGGTACCGGC
>JBKOVB010000080.1:0-20746 GCA_046723735.1 Actinomycetota bacterium
CCGGATCAGGGACAGTGTCAGGTGGGTAGTTTAACTGGGGCGGTTGCCTCCCAAAATGTAACGGAGGCGCCCAAAGGTTCCCTCAGCCTGGTTGGCAATCAGGTGTCGAGTGCAAGTGCACAAGGGAGCTTGACTGTGAGAGAGACATCTCGAGCAGGGACGAAAGTCGGGACTAGTGATCCGGCACTGGCTTGTGGAAGCGGTGTCGCTCAACGGATAAAAGGTACCCCGGGGATAACAGGCTGATCTTGCCCAAGAGTCCATATCGACGGCAAGGTTTGGCACCTCGATGTCGGCTCGTCACATCCTGGGGCTGGAGTAGGTCCCAAGGGTTGGGCTGTTCGCCCATTAAAGTGGCACGCGAGCTGGGTTTAGAACGTCGTGAGACAGTTCGGTCCCTATCCGCCGCGCGCGCAGGAGATTTGAGAAGAGCTGTCCCTAGTACGAGAGGACCGGGACGGACGAACCTCTGGTGTGACAGTTGTCGTGCCAACGGCACTGCTGTTTAGCTACGTTCGGCAGGGATAACCGCTGAAAGCATCTAAGCGGGAAGCTCGCTTCAAGATGAGATCTCCCACTGGGTCAACCAGGTAAGGCCCCCGACAAGACCATCGGGTTGATAGGCAGGAAGTGGAAGCGTGGTAACACGTGCAGCTGACCTGTACTAATAGGCCGAGGGCTTGACCACAAACTTGCTACGCGTCCACTGTGCGGTTCCCGAGATACGGTCGGGGACGGCCTTCCCACGAGGGGGGCCTCCGGGATATCTCCATAGAGTTACGGCGGCCATGGCGAGAGGGAAACGCCCGGTCACATTCCGAACCCGGAAGCTAAGCCTCTCAGCGCCGATGGTACTGCACGGGAGACTGTGTGGGAGAGTAGGACGCCGCCGGACATCTTTTTCAAGGAGGGCCAACCATTTTCTGGTTGGCCCTCCTTGCATTTGTGCCACCAACGCCCCGGGCTCGGGGTGCGTCAGCGTCGAGGGAGCGTCGTGAGTAACGAGGGCAAGGACGGGCGTCCTTCGCGAAGTGCGTCGCGGCAGGGAGGCGGCCGGCCCGGAGGAAGTGCGGGAAGCGCTCGTGCGGGGGAGGGTGCAAGCGGGGGCGCCACCGGTCGCCGACCCGCTGAGAAAACGCCGCCAGGGGGCCGCGCAGGAGCTCAGGCCCGCGGGCGGGTACAGGACGAACGGGGTGCTTCACGCCGTACCGAGGGCACGGGTCGACCGGGAGGCGAGCGCGGGGCGCCGGGCCGACCGACGTCAGGCGGACCGCGGCAAGGCGGGAACCGGCCGGGCGGGGATCCGCGTCGAGAGCCCTCCGCCGACCGCCCCGTCGATCCCCGGCGTGCGGCGCGGCGGGCGATGGCGCAGGTACCCCTCCCTGAGGACGTGCAGGCGCGCGACCTCGAGCCGGCGACGCGCAAGGAGCTGCTGACGCTGGCCAAGGACACGGCGGACCTCGTGGCGCGTCACCTCGTCATGGCGGGTCGCCTGCTCGACGACCAGCCGCACGAGGCACTGCGCCACGCACGGGCCGCGCGGGCCCTGGCGGGTCGGGTGGGCGCGGTCAGGGAGGCGAACGGGGTCGCCGCCTACCTCGCGGGCGAGTGGACGGAGGCGCTCAGCGAGCTCCGCACCGCCCGGCGCATGACCGGGAACGCGGAGCACCTGCCCCTCATGGCGGACTGCGAGCGCGCGCTCGGCCGCCCGCAGCGGGCCTTGCTCCTGGCCGAGGACCCGGAGGCCAAGCGGCTCCCTCCCGCGGCCCGCGTGGAGCTGCTCATCGTGAGCAGCGGTGCCCGACGTGACCTGGGCCAGCTCGACGCCGCTGTCGCCATGCTCGAGGTGTCGGCTCTGGACGGCCCGCAACGGCCGTGGACGGCGCGGCTGCGGTACGCCTACGCGGACGCACTTCTGGCCGCTGGTCAGGAGGAGCGGGCGCGGGCGTGGTTCGCGCGCGCCGTCGATGCTGACGAGGAAGGCGAGACCGACGCGGCCGAGCGCCTGCTCGAGCTCGACGGGCTCCTGCTGATCGACCTCGGGGAGGACACCGAGGAGGAGTCGCCCTCACCCTGACCGGGTGTGGACGCTCCCGCACGGTCCACAGCCGTGAAGCCGTGGCTCGCACCTCGCGCTGCACGGTGCACCCTCCCCAACCGGCGCGTGGGCGCCAGGGAGGGAGTGTGCGGATGACCGCCAAGACAGCAAGGCCGCGTGCAGCCGAACCGACGGCTGAGCCCTGCAACGAGGTACGGCTCGTCGGTCGGCTCGCCGCGCCGGTCGAGGAGCGCACGCTGCCCAGCGGCGAGGTGCTGACCCTGTGGCGTGTGGTGGTGGACCGTCCGCCGACGCCCATGCCGGACGGGGTGCGCGCCCAGACGGTGGACACGCTCGAGTGCGTGACCCGGCGAGCCGGCCTTCGGCGTACGGCGGCGAGCTGGGTCGCCGGAGACGTGGTCGCCGTCGAGGGTGCCCTTCGGCGCCGGTTCTGGCGGGGCCCTACCGGAGTGGCCTCGCGCTACGAGGTCGATGTCGAGCGCGCCAAGCGGGTGGCACGCGCCGCCTGAGCGCGCGCGGCTCAGGCGTCTGCGTACGTCCGGAGCGCGATCCCGCTGCGGGGTTTCGGGGTGAACAGGGTGGACTTCCGGGGCATCCGTTCGCCGTGCGCCGCGACCTCGGCCACGGCCTGGACCGGTGTGGGGTTCAGCAGCACGGCGGTGCCGGCGGTCTCGGCCGCGGCGTGGAGCGCCTCCTCGGCGTCGTGCGCGTACCGCACGTGCTCCACGTCGTCGGGAAGGCCCCACAGCTCGCCCACCAGCAGGTGGTGGAGAACGCTCACGTCGAGGCTCCGCCAGGCGGGGGAGCGGTCGGACGGCAGGGCCCGCGCGAGCAGGTCCACGTCGGGTTGCGTCAGGAGGCGCAGCGTGGCGCCGTCGCCGCTCACCAGGAGGAACGCGGGGCCCTGCGGTGCCTCGGCCCGCAGCGCGGCCAGCGCCCCCTCGAGATCGTGCCCGTCCAGGTCGTGGACGTGGAAGCCCCGCTTCGCCCGACGCGCGAGCTCGGCGGTGTCCAGACCGGGCAGCACCCGGTGGATCGCGTGCACCTCCGGGCCGAAGTCGCGGGTGTCGACCAGGAACACCAGGCCCTGGTCCCACGGCCCGGTGCCCCAGCCCGCTTCGTGGGCCAGCCGCTGGCGCTCGAGATAGGTGGCCCAGCGGTGATGCCCGTCGGCGATCACCGCGACCCGGCCCAGCAGGTCCTCGCGGATCGCACGCAGCTGCTCCGGCTCCGTGATCGCCCACAAACGGTGGCGCAGCCCGTCGGGCAGGCGTGCGTCGAGCAGGGGCGGGTGCGCGTCGACGCCGCGCACCACCTCGCTGGCCGACCCGCCGCCGCCGTGCACGAGGAAGACCGGTTCGAGGTCGGCCTCCACGGCCTGGTACAGCGCGAGCCGGTCGGCGACCGGCCCGGCCATCGTGTTCTCGTGCGGCAGCACGACGCCGTCCTCGGGCGGCGTCAGCGACACCGAGCCGAGCAACCCGCGCTGGGTGTGCGTGTCCGACGCCTCCTCGTAGACGTACAGCGCCGGGGTGTCGTCGGGCACGAGCACGCCCTCCGCGCGCCACCGGGCCAGCGTCTCGGCGGCTCGCGCATAGCGATCACCCTCGGAACGCTCGTCTCGTGGGAGGATGAGGCGGACGACGTTCACGTCGTCCGCCTGCTCGAGCGCGGTCACGCCCGCGGCGTCGATGACGTCGTACGGCGGAGCCGTCACCCTCGAGAGGGCGACGTGAGCGGCGTACCGCACCGCGCGGAACGGGTTGAGGACCAGCCCGTCCGGACGGGGCGGAGCGTTGATGGGTGCGGACGAGGCAGCGGGAGGGCCGGGCTCGACGGGCATGGCGGAACTGTAGGTCCGGGAGCGGGCGTCCACGACAGGCCGGCAGCCCCGGCGTGGCGGTACGAGGAGGAGAGCGCGTGTCCGAGCGGTACGACCCCCGGTACGACCCCCGCGCTCCTGAGGAGCAGCCGCCGCGGCCGTTCTCCGACCTGCCGCCGCCACCTCCGGACGTTGCGCCACGTGGCGACGCCTACGACTGGTACGTGCGGGGGCTCGAGCTGCTCGAGTCCGGCGACGCCGGTGCGGCGGTGCAGGTCCTCAGCCACACCGTGGCGAGCGAGCCGGAGTCCCGGATGGCGCGCGAAGCGCTGGCACGGGCGCAGTTCGACATGGGCATGTACCAGGAGGCCCACGAGAACTTCGGCTGGATCGTTTCGGTCAACCCCGCGGACGACTACGCCCAGTTCGGGCTCGGGCTCGCGGCCACCAAGCTGGGCGACCTCGCCCAGGCCGTCGAGCACCTCGCGCTGGCCGCCGCGATGCGCCCCGACATCGCCTACTACGGCCAGGCGCTGCGCGGGGCCCGGGCGGCGCTGGCGGCCTCCCGCCGGTGACCCAGCTGTGGGACCGACCACGGGGCACCGGCCTCGGGGCGGAGGACCGGCCCCTGTGCGAGGCCTACGACGCAGCCCTGCTGGACCTCGACGGGGTGATGTACCTCGGCCGCGAGCCGGTGCCCCGGGCGCCGGCGGCGGTGGCAGAGGCCCGGGCCGCGGGCATGCGCACCGTGTTCGTCACCAACAACGCCTCCCGTCGGCCGGATGCGGTGGCGCTGCACCTGACCGACTTGGGCGTCCCGACGCAGCCGCACGACGTCGTCACGAGCGGTCAGGCTGCCGCGCACTGGCTCTGCGACCACCTGCCCGCCGGGAGCCCGGTGCTGGTGCTGGGCACGGACGCGCTCGCCGACGAGGTGGCCGAGCGTGGCCTGCGACCTGTGCGCACCGCGCAGGGCGCGCGCGGGGTGGTGCAGGGCCTGTCGCCCACCACAGCGTGGACCGATCTCGCGGAGGCGGCCGTGGCCCTGCGCGCCGGTGCGCTGTGGGTAGCCGGGAACGTCGACTCGACCTACCCGAGCCCCCGGGGGCCGCTTCCCGGCAACGGGGCGCTGGTCGCGGCGTTGCGCCTCGCCACCGGCCGGGAGCCGGTCGTGGTCGGCAAGCCCGAGCCGCAGCTGCACGCGGAGAGCGTGGCGCGGGTGGACGCTCGACGGCCGCTGGTCGTGGGCGACAGGCTCGACACCGACGTCCTCGGCGCGGTCCGGGCAGGAGCGGACAGCCTGCTCGTGCTGACCGGGATTGCGGACCGCGCGGCGGTGCTCGCCGCCCCCGCCGGGTGCCGTCCGACGTACGTCGGGCACGACCTGCGGGCGCTGCTGGCACCCCAGCCGCCCGTCGTGGTCGACGGGCCGCAGGCGCGATGCGGTCTGGCCCGCGCCTGGTACGACGGGGCGGAGCTCTGCGCGGAGGGCCCGCGCGACGAGGCGCTGCGCGCGGCGTGCACGCTGGCGTGGGCCCGCGCAGACGCTGCCTGATCTCAGAGGAACGCGCTGAGCCGGAGCAGGTCGAAGGGGCTGGCCTGCACGCGGATCTTGCCCGTCGCCACGGCGGCGGGGACGGCGAGTCGACCCGCCACGAGGGCGACCAGGTCGTCCGAGCCGATCGTCAGGCGCACCTGCGCGCGGCGGCCGTCCTCGATGCTGATGTCCACCAGACCCTGCTCGCACAACCGGCCGTTCCAGGTGCGGTGGACGTCCGGGACGCGGCACGAAACGGTCCGCTCGAGCAGGTACTTGGCGCGGGTCTCGGCATCGAGGGCCGCGAGCCGCTGCGCGACCGTGCGCAGGGCGGCGTCGACCTGCTTCTCCGACGCCACGTGTCCCTCCTCGCGCGATCCTCGCCGCTCGGGTGACGCTACCTGACAAGGGGTAGCGTGCTCGCGGACGACGTCGTGACAGGAGGCGCACGTGAAGGACGCGATCAAGGGCTACCTGGCCCTCGCCAACGGGCTCACCGAGGTCACCCGGCAGCGTGCGAACGCCGCCGCCAAGGCCCTCGTGGCGC
This sequence comes from Actinomycetota bacterium, assembly GCA_046723735.1. Lineage (GTDB taxonomy): Bacteria > Actinomycetota > Actinomycetes > Mycobacteriales > SCTD01 > RYN-111. The sequence goes on from JBKOVB010000080.1 coordinate 5,966, forward strand.
AGGGCGAGGCCACCGCCGGACAGGTCCAGGCCCTCGCCGACGACCTCGTGGCGCAGAGCAAGAACAACCGTGAGGCCATCACGTCGCTGGTGCACTACGAGGTGGACCGGGCCCTGGAGCGCTTCGGCCTCGCCAACAAGGACGAGGTCGACGCGCTGAAGGCGCGTATCAAGGACCTCGAGAAGCAACTGCGGGAGGCGCAGAGCGGCGCCGCGGCGAAGCCCGCGCCCAAGGCGCCGGCCGCGAAGAAGGCGCCCGCGAAGAAGGCTGCCAAGAAGGCACCGGCCAAGAAGGCGCCCGCGAAGCAGGCCCCGGCGAAGCAGGCCCCGGCGGACACGGCGGCGACGCCGGCCGTGACCAAGGCCACGGACCAGGGTGCCTGAGTCGCCGGTCGAGCAGGCGCTCGACACTCTCGGCACGCTCGACGAGCTGCCGGTCGCCGAGCACGTCGAGGTGTTCGACGCGGTGCACCGGGCGCTGCAGGACGCGCTCGCCGGGCTGGACGAGGCCTGAGCTGGCGCGTCGTACCCGGCTCGACGCCGAGCTCGTCCGCCGCGGCCTCGCACGCAGCAGGGAGCACGCAAGTGCGCTGATCTCCGCGGGGCGCGTCAAGGTCGACGGGCAGGTCGCCACCAAGCCCGCCACCGCTGTCGGAACCACCGACCCCGTGCTGGTGGAGGAGGAGGCCGGCGAGCAGTGGGTGTCGCGTGGAGCGCACAAGCTGCTCGGCGCCCTGGACGCCTTCGGCTTCGACCCGACGGGCAAGCGCTGCCTGGACGCTGGGGCCTCCACGGGGGGCTTCACGGACGTGCTGCTGCGGCGCGGTGCCGCGCACGTGGTGGCGGTCGACGTCGGCTACGGCCTGCTGGCCTGGTCGTTGCGCACCGACCCGCGCGTGACCGTGGTGGAACGGGTCAACGCCCGCGCGCTGCAGCCGGAGCAGGTCGGGGAGCGCGTCGACCTGGTGGTCGCGGACCTGTCCTTCATCCCGCTGGGGCTCGTGCTGCCGGCGCTGGTGGCCTGCGCCCGCCCGGAGGCGGACCTGATGCCCATGGTGAAGCCGCAGTTCGAGGTCGGTCGGGAGAACCTCCCGTCCGGGGGAGTGGTGCGCGACCCTGGAGCGCGGGCCTCCGCCGTACGACGGGTGGCTGAGCAGGCCGCGGCGCTGGGCCTCGGCGTGCTCGGTGTCGTGGCGAGCCCCCTGCCGGGGCCGAGCGGGAACGTGGAGTACTTCCTGTGGCTGCGGCAGGGCGCTCCGCCGCTGGACGAGGACGTGCTGCGGCGCGCTGTGGAAGAAGGCCCGCAGTGATACGGCGGCGTCGGCCCGGCATGGCAGGGTGATGCCCGTGACCCGCTCCGTGCTGCTGCTCGCCCACACGGGACGGCCGCGCACGACCGAGATGGCTCGGGAGGCAGCGACGCGGCTGCTCGCGGCCGGCGTCCAGGTGCGGCTGCTCGCCGAGGAGGCGGGCGACGTGGCGGTCGAGGGCGCCACCATCTGCTCGGCCGGGCCGCACGCCGCAGCCGGCACGGAGCTGGTCCTGGTCCTCGGCGGGGACGGCACGATCCTGCGGGCGGCGGAGCTGGCGAGAGGGGCCCGCGTCCCACTGCTCGGCGTCAACCTGGGCCGCGTGGGCTTCCTCGCCGAGGTGGAGGCCGGCTCCCTCGACGAGACGCTCGACGGCGTCCTCGCGCGCGACTACGCCGTCGAGGAGCGGCTGACGGTCGACGTCCTGGCCACGCTCGACGGCACCCCCCTGGGGACCGGTTGGGCGCTCAACGAGGTTTCGGTGGAGAAGGGCGCGAGCGAACGCGTGCTGGACGTGGTCGTGGAGGTCGACGGCCGGCCGCTGTCGCGTTGGGGCTGCGACGGAGTGCTCGCCTCCACGCCGACCGGCTCCACCGCCTACGCGTTCAGCGCCGGGGGGCCGATCGTGTGGCCGACCGTGGAGGCGGTGCTCGTCGTCCCTGTGAGCGCGCACGCGCTGTTCGCGCGGCCGATGGTCGTGTCGCCCTCCTCGATGCTGGCCATGGAGGTGCTCGCCAGCGGCACGGATGCGCGGCTCGCCTGCGACGGCCGACGGACGATGCATTTGCCTCACGGCAGCCGGGTCGAGGTGCGACGTGGCGAGCTCCCGGTCCTGCTGGCCCGCACGACGTACCGCACCTTCACCGACACCCTGGTCGAGAAGTTCGACCTGCCCATCGACGGCTGGCGCGGTCATGACGAGCGCTGAGCCCACGACGACGGCCGCGGGCCTGGAGGAGGTACGGCTGCGCGGTCTCGGCGTCATCGAGGACGCGGTCCTGCCGCTCGGACCCGGACTCACGGTGCTCACGGGCGAGACCGGTGCCGGCAAGACGATGGTGGTGCAAGGACTGTCGTTGCTGTTCGGGGGACGTGCGGACGCGGGTCGGGTCCGTCCCGGCGCAGAGCGCGCCGTGGTGGAGGGGCGCCTGGTACTCCCCGTCGACCACCCAGCCCTCGTGCGCAGCGAGGAGGCAGGCGCCGAGCTCGATGACGGGGTGCTCCTCGTCGCCCGGTCCGTGGGCGCCGACGGGCGCTCCCGAGCGCATCTGGGGGGTCGGGCCGTCCCGGTCGGGGTGCTCGCCGAGCTGGGGGAGGAGGTCCTCGCGCTGCACGGGCAGAGCGACCAGCAGCGCCTGCTGCAGCCCACCCGACAGCGGGAGGCGCTGGACAGGTTCGCCGGCCCCGAGCTGCTGGCCCTGAAAGAGCGCTTCGGCACGGCGTGGGCGCGCCTGCGCAGCGTGCGGGGCGAGCTCGCCGCGCTCCAGCAACAGGCGGCGGACAGAACACGCGAGGCGGAGCAGCTCCGGGCGGGCCTGTCAGCGGTGGAGGAGCTCGCGCCGCTCGCGGGCGAGGACGTGGCTCTGGTCGCGGAGCTGGCACGCCTGGGTCATGCCGACGCGCTGCGTACGGCGGCGAGCACGGCCCAGCAGGACCTCACCGGCGACGAGGCGGGCGAGGGGCTCGACGCCCTGCAGCTGCTCAGCCATGCGAGGCGGCAGCTCGAGGTCGTCGCGGAGCACGACGCCGAGCTGGCCTCGCTGGCCGGCAGGGCCCGCGAGATCGGCGTGCTGGCGGCCGACCTGGCGCAGGACCTCGCGTCGTACGCCGCCACCGTCGAGGCCGACCCGATGCGCCTCGCGGCCGGCCAGGACCGGCTGGCCGCCCTCACCGGGCTGGCGCGCCGGCACGACGTGGAGGGTGCCGATGGGCTGCGGGCCTGGGCGTCTGAGGCGAGCGACCGGCTGCTTGGGCTGGACCGCACCGACGACGACCTCGCCGCGCTGGCCACGGAGCGCGACCAGCTCACCAAGGAGCTCGGCGAGCTGGCGGCTGCGCTGACGGCCGCGCGCGAGGCGGCCGCGACACGTTTCGGCGAGAGGGTGACCGCCGAGCTGCAGGACCTCGCCATGCCCCACGCCCGGGTCGTCGCCCGGGTCAGCCAACGTCCCGACGAGGGCGGTCTGCCCGTGGGGGACGCGGTGCTCCGCGCCGGTCCCGAGGGCGTGGACGACGTCGAGCTTCTGCTGGCCGCCCACCCCGGTGCGCCGGAGCGGCCGCTGGCCAAGGGCGCGTCCGGCGGTGAGCTGAGCCGGGTCATGCTGGCGGTCGAGGTGGTCTTCGCGGGCGCCGACCCCGTGCCGCTCATGGTGTTCGACGAGGTCGACGCCGGGGTGGGAGGCGCGGCCGCCGTGGAGATCGGGCGTCGCCTCGCCCGGCTCTCGGAGAAGCACCAGGTCGTCGTCGTGACGCACCTGCCGCAGGTCGCCGCGTTCGCGGACCGGCACCTGCACGTCGTCAAGGACACCGACGGGGCGACGCTCACACGGGGCGGGGTCACCGTGCTTGAGGGCGAGGCGCGGGTGGCCGAGCTGTCCCGCATGCTGGCCGGGCTCGACAGCGGGCTCGCCAGGGCGCACGCCGAGGAGCTGCTCGCGCAGGCCCGCGCCTCCCGCTGACCCCGCGACACGCCGTACAGCGCCGTGGAGCACCCTCGGCACGAGCATCCGGGGTTTCCTCGAGGGGTGCGGCGCAGACGACGACCCTCCGGTACGGCGGGGGTCCTGCGCGTCGACGCGCGGGCCGCACGGGTCGTGGCCCGGCTGCAGCCCGGCGACATCGCCGTGGTGGACGAGCTCGACCTGGACGCCCCGACGGCGCAGGTGCTGGTGGCCCGCGGGGTCGCCGCGGTCGTGAACGCCGGCCCGGCCGGCAGCGGTCGCTACCCCAACCTCGGGCCGGCGCTGCTCCTCGACGCCGGCGTTCCGGTGCTCGTGGACGTGGGGCACGAGGTCCTCACCACGCTGCGGGAGGGCCGGACGGCGTGCCTGGACGACGACGTGCTGCTGGTCGACGGAGAGGTGATCGCCCGCGGGACGCGGCTCGACGGCGAGGCCCTGGCCGACGCGGCGGAACAGGCCCGCGGAGGCGTCAGCGCCCAGCTCGCCGACCTGGCCGCGAACGCCGCCGCCTTCGTGGTCGACGAACGCCACCTGCTCCTCGAGGGGGAGGGGCTCCCCGAGCTGTCCTTCCTCACGGGGCGGCACGTGCTGGTGGTGGGGCCGGCGTACGACGCGGCGGCCGACCTCCGGCGGCTGCGCAGCTACCGACGCCGGCACCACCCGCGGCTCGTCGGTGTCGACGGCGGCGCCGACGTGCTGGTCGCCGCCGGGCTCACGCCCGACCTCCTGGTCGGTGACCCCGCGACCATGAGCGACGCCGCGCTCCGCGCGGCCGCCGAGGTCGTGCTGCGTGCCGGCGCGGACGGGGTGGAGCGCGTCCAGGAGCTCGCCGTGCCGCATCACCTCGTCGCCTCCCGGGCCGCGTCCGAGGACCTCGCGCTCCTGCTGGCGCGGCACGCCGACGCGGCGCTGGTCGTCACCGCCGGGCTGCCGCGCTCGCTGGAGGAGCTGTTGGACCGCGGGCGGGCCGCAGGGGCCTCGTCGCTGACCGCCAGGGTCGCGGTGGCAGGCCTCGTCGTACCGGCTGGTGCCGCCGACGCGCTCGTGCCGCGGCGGAGCTGGGGCGTCCCGGCGCTGTGCCTGCTGCTCGCGGCCGCCCTCGCGGGCAGCGTCGCCGTCGGCCACGCGGAGCTCTGGGACCTGTGGCAGCAGTGGATCGGCTGACCCGCGCGTCGGGTCGCGTCCGGGCCGCTTGCTGTTAGGCTGGTCTTCCGTGCAGCGGATGTCATCCGCCCACCCGGCCGAGTGCCGGACGACCGCACGGGAGTGCTCTTGACTCGAGCCAGCCAGACCTGCCACCTGTTCGTCACGGGCGGTGTCGCCAGCTCGCTCGGCAAGGGACTGACCGCCTCCTCGCTCGGCCGGCTCCTCAAGGCCCGCGGGCTGCGCGTCACGATGCAGAAGCTCGACCCGTACCTCAACGTCGACCCGGGGACGATGAACCCGTTTCAGCACGGCGAGGTGTTCGTCACGGACGACGGGGCCGAGACCGACCTCGACGTCGGCCACTACGAGCGCTTCCTCGACGAGGACCTGCACGGCAGCGCGAACGTCACGACCGGCCAGGTCTACAGCGCGGTGATCGCCAAGGAGCGGCGCGGGGAGTACCTCGGCGACACGGTGCAGGTCATCCCGCACATCACCGACGAGATCAAGGCGCGCATGCTGGCCCTCGACGGGCCCGACTGGGACGTCGTGATCACCGAGATCGGCGGCACCGTCGGCGACATCGAGTCGTTGCCGTTCCTGGAGTCGGCTCGCCAGGTGCGTCAACAGCTCGGCCGGGAGCGCTGCTTCTTCCTGCACGTCAGCCTGATCCCGTACATCGGGCCCAGCGGTGAGCTCAAGACCAAGCCCACCCAGCACAGCGTCCAGGCGTTGCGCACGATCGGCATCACGCCCGACGCGATCGTGTGCCGCTCCGACCGGCCGATCTCCGACGGGATCAAGCGCAAGATCGCCAACATGTGCGACGTCGACCAGGACGCCGTGGTCAGCGCGGTGGACGCGCCCTCGATCTACGACATCCCGAAGGTGCTGCACGCCGAGGGCCTGGACGCCTACGTCGTACGGCGGCTGGGGCTGCCCTTCCGTGACGTCGACTGGACCGAGTGGGACCACCTCCTGCAGCGCGTCCACCACCCGGCGCGCGAGGTCACCATCGCGCTCGTCGGCAAGTACGTCGACCTGCCGGACGCCTACCTGTCCGTCACCGAGGCCCTGCGGGCGGGCGGCTTCGCCCACGACGCGAAGGTGCAGATCCGCTGGGTCACGTCGGACGAGTGCGAGACGCTCGAGGGCGCTTCCAAGGCGCTCGGCGACGTGGACGGCGTGCTGGTCCCCGGCGGCTTCGGGGTGCGCGGCATCGAGGGCAAGGTCGGCGCGCTGACCTACGCGCGCACGCAGCAGATCCCCACGCTGGGCATCTGCCTGGGCCTGCAGTGCATGGTCATCGAGGCGGCCCGATCGCTCGCGGGCATCGAGAAGGCCAGCAGCGCGGAGTTCGACCCGACGACGCCTGACCCCGTCGTCGCGACCATGGCCGACCAGGAGGATGTCGTCGCGGGCGATCGCGACATGGGCGGCACGATGCGCCTGGGGTTGTGGCCGACGAAGCTGCTGCCCGGCTCCGTGGCCGCGCAGGCGTACGGCGACGACCCGGCCACCGAGCGGCACCGCCACCGGTACGAGGTCAACAACAGCTACCGGCCCGCGCTCGAGGCCGCGGGACTGGTGTTCTCGGGCACCTCGCCTGACGGCGGCCTGGTGGAAATCGTCGAGCTGCCCGCCGAGGTGCACCCGTACTACGTCGGGACGCAGGCGCACCCCGAGTTCCGGTCCCGCCCCACCCGGGCGCACCCGTTGTTCGCGGGGCTCGTCGCGGCTGCCGTACGGCGGGCCGACGAGCGGATGCTGCCGCTGTAGATGCACCGGTACGACGTCGTCAAGTCGGACCGTCCCTTCACGGGCCGGGTCGTGTCGGTGCGCCGTGACCAGGTCGCCATGCCTGGAGGCGGAACGAGCCAGCGCGACGTCGTCGAGCACCCCGGCGCGGTGGCCGTCGTGGCCCTGCGCGGCGAGGGCGACGCGGCCGAGGTGCTGCTCGTCAACCAGTACCGGCACCCCGTGGGGCGGCGGTTGGACGAGCTGCCGGCCGGGCTGCTCGACGTCGCGTCGGAACCCGCTCTCCAGGCGGCCCGGCGGGAGCTCGCGGAGGAAGGGGGTGTCGAGGCAGCCACCTGGCACGTGCTCGCCGACCTCCTCACCAGCCCGGGCATGACCGACGAGGCCATCCGGGTCTACCTCGCACGGGACCTGCGGCCCTGCGCCCGGTCCGTCCAGGAGCACGAGGAGGTCGAGCTGACCTCGCAGTGGGTACGGCTGGCCGATGCGGTGCGGGCCGTGCTGGCCGGCACCGTGGAGAACGCCGCCTGTGCTGTCGGGGTGCTCGCCGCCGCGCAGGCGCAGCGCGAAGGTTTCGCCTCGCTCCGGCCGCCGTCCGCGCCGTGGACGGCCCGCCCGTCCGCCGTACCGGGGTCCTGACGCGGTGCCACGGTCGTCTGCGGCGGGCGGGGTCCTGCAGTAGCCTGCTGGCGCCGGGAGACCCCCGGCACCGTCGAGCACCGCGACACGTCCAGCGCGGCGTCACATGCCTCTGGCCTGCGGTATGAGGAGTTTCCTGGTGAAGGTTGGCATCCCTCGCGAGATCAAGAGCCACGAGTACCGCGTGGCCATCACGCCGGCGGGCGTGCATGAGCTGGTCCGGAACGGCCACGACGTGGTCGTGGAGACCCAAGCGGGCGTGGGTTCGTCCATCACCGACGACGAGTTCGCCGCGGCCGGCGCCACGATCCTCGGCACGGCGGACGACGTGTGGGCCGAGGCCGAGCTCGTCCTGAAGGTCAAGGAGCCGGTGGCGGCGGAGTACCACCGGATGCGCAAGGACCAGGTGCTCTTCACCTACCTGCACCTCGCCGCATCCCGGGAGTGCACCGACGCGCTGCTCGCCTCCGGCATCACGGGCGTCGCCTACGAGACCGTCCAGCTCCCGGACGGGTCGCTGCCGCTGCTCGCGCCGATGTCCGAGGTCGCCGGGCGGATGGCGCCCCAGGTCGGCGCGCACTGCCTCGAGCGGGCGAACGGTGGGCGCGGCGTCCTCATGGGGGGCGTCTCAGGCGTCCACGCAGCCAAAGTGGTAGTGCTCGGCGCGGGCGTGTCCGGCCTGAACGCAGCCGCGATCGCGCTGGGCATGCAGGCCGAAGTGCTGCTGCTGGACCGGAACATCCAGCGGCTGCGTGACGTGGACCGCATCTACCAGGGCCACATGCAGACCGTGGCCAGCAACGCCTACCAGGTCGAAGGCGCGGTGCTCGACGCCGACCTGGTCATCGGGGCTGTCCTCGTGCCGGGGGCCAAGGCCCCGATGCTCGTCAGCAACGAGCTCGTCAGCCGCATGAAGCCCGGCTCGGTGCTGGTCGACATCTCCGTGGACCAGGGCGGCTGCTTCGAGGACACACATCCCACGACGCACGACGCCCCGACGTACCGGGTCCACGACAGCGTCTTCTACTGCGTCGCGAACATGCCGGGTGCCGTCCCGCACACCTCGACCTATGCGCTCACGAACGTGACGCTCCCGTATGCCCTCGAGATTGCCAACCGCGGGATCACGGCTGCCGTCGCGACAGACCCCGCGCTGCGCCTGGGTGTCAACACCGTCGGCGGCCACCTCACCAACGGACCGGTGGCCGAGGCCCACGGGCTGCCGGTGGCGGACCTGGCGGAGGTTCTCGCCTGACGACGGGTCTGACGCGCGGGCTCACGGCCTACCTCGACCACCTCGCCGTCGAGCGCGGCCTCGCCGCCAACACGCTGGCCGCCTACCGGCGAGACCTCAGCCGGTACGTCGACCACCTCGCCGCGGCCGGGCACGATGGCTTGGCCACGGTCGGGGAGCGCGACGTCACGGAGTTCCTCGCTGTCCTCCGCTCCGGCAGCGACGGCCGGCCGCCGCTGTCGGCGACCTCGGCCGGTCGCGCCGTCGTGGCTGTCCGCGGGTGGCACCGCTTCGCGGTGCGCGAGGGGTGGACGGAGACGGACCCGGCTGCTCGGGTGCGCCCGCCCACCGTCGTACGGCGGCTGCCGAAGGCCATCTCCCTCGACGAGGTCGAGCGCCTGCTGGTCGCAGCAGGTGCTGCGCAGACCCCGTTGGCGCTGCGGGACCAGGCGCTGCTCGAAGTGCTGTACGGCACGGGCGCGCGCATCTCAGAGGCGGTCGGGCTGGCCGTCGACGACCTCGACAGGGACGAGGGCGTGGTGCGGCTGGCCGGCAAGGGCGGCAAGCAGCGTGTCGTCCCGATCGGCTCGTACGCCCTTGCCGCGGTGCAGGCCTACCTCGTCCGTGCCCGTCCGGTGCTCGCCGCCGCCGGACGCGGCACCCCGCGGCTGTTCCTGAACGCGCGTGGGGGACCGCTGTCACGGCAGAGCGCCTGGGCAGTGCTGCGGGCCTGCGCCGACCGCGCCGGGCTCGCCGTGGAGGTCTCGCCCCACACGCTGCGGCACTCCTTCGCCACGCACCTGCTCGATGGCGGCGCCGACGTGCGCGTCGTGCAGGAGCTGCTCGGCCACGCCTCCGTGACGACGACGCAGATCTACACGCTGGTCACGGTCGAGCGGCTGCGCGAGGTGTACGCCGGGGCCCATCCGCGCGCGCTGGGCTGACCCCACTCGGGCCGAGCTGGGGCGCGGCTTCAGCCGCCCCGATCTCGTCGCGTGCCAGCCCGTGCGGTCGTTCGCCCGGTCTCCTCGGTTGGCGTTGCGGAGCCGTCACCCACAGGCTGTCCCCAGCGATGTGCACACCTCTGCGGGATCTTGTCCACAGCTCTGGTGATGTTGTCCCCAGATCTTGATCAGGCGTTGTCCGGCTCGGTCCGCAGGCCCTAGAGTCCCGGCGCATCGCCTTGGCACTTCGACGAGAAGTCGCAACGGCACTCAGTCCCCAGAGAGGCTTCCAGACATATGGCCATGTCGACAAAGGCGGCCACGGACGTCAGCGCCGACAGCGACGAGCACGCGGAAGCGCTCGGCCCGACCGGGCGCCCGAGGCCACATCTCCCTGAGCCGCCGCCGCTCGACCGGCACGGACCCGCGCGGATCATCGCCATGTGCAACCAGAAGGGCGGGGTCGGCAAGACGACCTCGACCATCAACCTGGGCGCAGCGCTGGCCGAGCAGGGCCGTCGGGTGCTCCTGGTCGACCTGGACCCGCAAGGCGCGCTGTCGGTCGGGCTCGGTGTCAACCCGCTGCAGCTGGACCGCACCGTCTACAACCTGCTCATGGAGCGGGACGTCTCCGTCGACGACGTCATGCTCAAGACGAACGTCGCCGGCATGGACCTGCTCCCGAGCAACATCGACCTGTCCGCCGCGGAGGTGCAGCTCGTCAACGAGGTCGCCCGGGAGCAGACGCTGGTCCGCGTCCTGCAGCCTGTCCTGGACGACTACGACATCGTGCTCATGGACTGCCAGCCGTCGCTGGGCCTGCTCACCGTGAACGCGCTGACCGCGGCACACGGGGTGATCATCCCGCTCGAGTGCGAGTTCTTCGCGCTGCGCGGTGTAGCTCTCCTCATCCAGACCATTGAGAAGATCCAGGAACGGCTCAACCCTCAACTTGAGCTTGAGGGGATTCTCGCCACGATGTACGACTCGCGCACGGTTCACGGCCGCGAGGTCCTCGCGCGGGTCGTGGAGGCCTTCGGCGACCGGGTGTTCCACACCGTCATCAACCGCACCGTCCGCTTCCCCGAGACCACGGTGGCCGGGGAGCCCATCACCACCTACGCCTCCAGCTCCTCCGGAGCCGCGGCCTATCGCCAGCTCGCCAAGGAGGTCCTCGCCCGATGAGTCGACGCATCGCCCTGCCCGGCGCCGACGAACTGTTCCGCTCCACCGGCGACGCCGCCCGCGGCTCAGGCACCGACGACGCGGCGGCTGCCGGCCCGTCGAGCACAGTGACCCTCGCACCCGTCGCCCCGGCTCCGACGACCGCACCGGTGCCTGCGCCGGCGACGGCACCGGAGCCCGCACCGACCGCGGGCCGCCCCGCAGGCCTCCACGCGGCCGCAGACGGCGTCGAGGGCGCCACCGGGGACGCGGACGACCTGCAGGAGGCTGCCGCGGCTGTACGGACGGCCCCGCGCCGCCGTCCCCGTGCCGTCGCGGAGCGCCGCCCCAGCGGCCGTGAGCGCCACGACGAGAAGATCACCGTCTACGTCTCCGCGGACGAGCTCATGGACCTCGAGCACGCACGCCTGACGCTGCGAGGCGACTTCGGGCTGTCCGTGGACCGGGGGCGGGTCGTGCGCGAGGCCCTCGCCGTCGTGCTCGCCGATCTCGAGGCCAAGGGCGACGCCAGCATCCTGGTGCGCCGCCTGCGCGGTCGTTGAGGTGCTGTACGCCCTCGAGCACCCCGTCTCGCTCGTCGTCCTGCTCGCCTCCTTCGTGCTCGGCCTCACCGCGCACGGGGTGGTCCAGGCCTGGGTCGCAGCCCGGACGGGGGACCGGAGAGCTGTTCTGGAAGGCCGGACTAAGGCTGACCCTCGACGTCACCTCGATCCATTCGGGTGCGTCGGTGCCCTGCTGAGCGGCGTGGGATGGGTGAAGCCGGTCGAGCTCCCCTTTCGTTGCCGCCGCAGTGCGGCTCTGTGGGTGACGCTGAGCGGTCCGGCCACCAACATCGTCGCCGGCGTGGCGCTCCTGCTGGCTTGGCGCATCGCCTACGGGCCCGGGAACTACTTTGGCGAGCTTGAGGGCGGGGCTGCGTACTTCCTGCAGCACGGGCTGAGCGCAGGCCTGTTCCCGGGTGCCCTGCTGGCGCTGGCGGGCGCCTCGCAGCTCTACCTCGGCGTGCTCAGCCTCGTGCCGCTGCCGCCGCTGGACGGCGGCCGGCTGATGTTCGCCCTGGCCCCCAAGACGCACGGCTGGCTGCGGGCCGAGCACGAGCTCGTGGAGCGCAACATCGGCGTCGTGGTGCTGCTCGCGCTGCTGGTGATCCCGCTCGGCGGACCGGTCCCGATCCTGCCGCAGCTGCTCGACGTGCTCCTGAACCCGCTGCTGACCGTGCTGCTGGGAGGCTGATCCCGTGGCGGCACTGGTGGACGAGGCGCACGAGGCCGTCGTACGGGCGGAGGACGCACCTTCGCCTGACGGCGCGCCCGGTGGGTTCCAGGTGCGCCTGGACGTCTTCGAGGGCCCGTTCGACCTGTTGCTCGGCCTGATCAGCAAGCACCAGCTAGACGTCACCGAGGTGGCGCTCTCGAAGGTCACCGACGACTTCATCGCCCACATCCGCGCGCTCGGCGCCGCCTGGGACCTCGGCCAGGCCACCGAGTTCCTCGTGGTCGCCGCCACGCTGCTGGACCTCAAGGCCGCCCGGCTGCTCCCCGGGGCGGAGGTCGAGGACGAGGAGGACCTCGCCCTGCTGGAGGCTCGCGACCTGCTGTTCGCACGGCTGCTGCAGTACCGCGCGTACAAGCAGGCTGCGGCCCACCTCGAGGCGCTCTGGCACGCCGAGACGCGGCGCTTTCCCCGTCAGGTCTCGCTCGAGCCGCGGTACGCAGGCTTGCTCCCAGAGGTCCTGCTCGGGCTGGGCCCGGCGGAGCTGGCCGGGCTCGCCGCGCGTGCGCTGACCCCGAAGCCGCAGGAGCTCGTCGCGGTCGACCACGTCCACGGTGGCACGGTGAGCGTGCGTGAGCAGACCGCACTGCTGCACGAGCGGCTGCGTCGTGGCGCGGGCGCGACCTTTCGCAGCCTCACCGCCGACTGCGCGAGCACGATCGAGGTCGTGGCCCGGTTCCTCGGGCTCCTCGAGCTCTACCGCGAGAGCCTGGTCGCGTTCGAGCAGGCCGAGGCGCTGGGGGAGCTGTTCGTACGCTGGACGGGACCCTCGACGGACGACCACGAGGGCGACGACGCCAGCCAGGCGGTGCAGGCCGCCGGTGCCGAGTGGGACGAGCCGAGCTCGCTGCCTGCACCCGGTGGCGAGGGCAACGAGGAGGCAGTGTGACCGACGGCAGCGGCACCGAGGACGGGACGCACCCCGCAACGCTGGACGTGTCGCCGGACGAGCGCACCGTTCCCGGCTCGACCGTCGAGGGCCCGCCGCTGCGTGCGGTCCTGGAGGCGATCCTGCTCGTGACCGACGAGCCGGTACCGGCGCTCACGCTCGCGCAGGTCGTGAACACGCCCACGCCCGAGGTGGAGAGCGCGCTGCAGGGCCTGGCCCAGGAGTACGACGAGCAGGGCCGCGGCTTCACGCTGCGCCAGGTCGCCGGGGGATGGCGCCTCTACACCCGTGAGAACTGCGCCCCGTTCGTCGAGGCTTTCGTGCTCGACGGCCAGCAGGCCCGCCTGACGCAGGCGGCGCTCGAGACGCTTGCGGTGATCGCTTACCGGCAGCCGGTAACCCGACAGCGGGTGAGCGCGGTGCGCGGCGTGAACGTCGACGGGGTCGTGCGCTCCCTGCTCGCGCGGGGCCTGATCACGGAGGCCGGCAGCGACGAGGAGACCGGCGCCACCCGCTACCGAACCACCGCGTACTTCCTCGAGAGGCTGGGTCTGCAGTCCCTCGACGAGCTGCCTTCTCTGGCTCCGCTGCTGCCTGAGCTCGACGACGTCCAGCTCGACTCGATCTCTTCTTGAGGTGCACACATGACAGGCCAAGGGATACGGCTCCAGAAGGTGCTCGCGGCGGCGGGGGTCGGCTCACGGCGCGCCTGTGAGGAGCTGATCGACGCCGGCCGTGTCACGGTCGACGGTGAGCGCGTCACCGAGCAGGGACGCCGGGTCGACCCCGAGACCGCCGTCATCCGCGTCGACGACATGCGCGTCACGACCGCCAGTGACCGGGTGTACCTGGCCCTCAACAAGCCCAAGGGCATGGTGTCCGCGATGTCGGACCCCGACGGCCGCCCCTCCGTGGGGGACCTAGTGGCGGGACGCAAGGAGCGGCTGTTCCACATCGGCCGGCTCGACGCGGACACCGAGGGCCTCCTGCTGCTGACCAACGACGGCGAGCTGGCCCATCGGCTGGCGCACCCGTCCTACGGCGTGGCCAAGACCTACCTCGCTGAGGTGGTCGGTCCCATCGGGCGCGACGTCGGCAAGCGGCTGCGCGCCGGGGTGCTCCTGGACGACGGGCCGGTCAGGGTCGACAGCTTCAGGCTGGTGGACTCCGCCGGCAACAAGGTCCTGGTCGAGGTGATCCTGCACGAGGGACGCAAGCACGTGGTCCGTCGGCTGCTGGCCGAGGTCGGTCACCCCGTGCAGTCCCTGGTCCGTACGGCCGTGGGGCCGATCCAGCTGGGCGGGCAGAGGCCGGGCAAGCTGCGCCCGCTGAGCAGCCAAGAGGTCGCGTCGCTGTACGCGGCGGTCGACCTCTGAGCCGACCCGGACAGGCGCATGACCTGATCCCGCGGGGACGGGTCGACCACGGCGGCTCCGCCGCGTAGCCGCACCGGCGCTGGCTCGCCCCCGCACCAGCGCTGGCTCGCCCCCGCACCAGCGCTGGCTCGCCCCCGCACCAGCGCTGCGCCCCCGCACCAGCGCTCGCTCGCCCCCGCAGCTGCGTTGGCTGCGAGGACTTGGCGCCCCTCGTCGGCCGGCTCCCTGGGCGGTCTTGTTGCGTTGCCTATCTAGGTTGAAGGCAGTACAGCCAGCAATCGCTTTCACGGCTTATCGATAAACTGCTAAGGGGAGCAAAGCCCTTGTTGCCGAGTTGCTGGTAGTGCG
>JBKOVB010000103.1:0-9827 GCA_046723735.1 Actinomycetota bacterium
CGCTTGGCCGGCGTGAAGCGGGCCACCCGCCGCAGGCCGGGGGGCACCGTGCCGTCCGGGAGCGCCGCGAGCGCCCCCGCGGCCAGCTGGGCCAGCCGGAGCCTCACAGGCTCCGGCAGGTCGGCCGCCGGGCCGGTCACCCTCGGCCCTACGGGACGGACGGCGCGGGTCGGGGGACGACCTCGACGGCGTCGACGGCGGAGCACCAGCGGCAGGTCACGTGCTCCACCACGTCCTCGGCCACCTCGCGCTCCTCGACCAGCGCCTCGCCGGAGAGGTCGACGTGCACGTACTCCCGGGCCCGGGTACGCCGGGTCACGTCGAAGCGCGTGAGGTTCCCGCACTGGCGGCAGCGCCAGCGGGTGTCGGGGCCGGGCAGGGGGACGGGCACGACCGCACCCTAACCGCCGCCACGGCCTCGGGACGCATGCCGGCGGTACGCCACTCGGCCAGCGAGGAAATGCGCCATTTGCCTGAACAGCCGTGATGTGGGTCACGTCGAGGACCAGCACCAACGATCATCCAGGACCTCCAGGAGGCTGCTCCATGGCACTTCGCACGCTGCTCGTCCGGCACCGCACGCCTGCGGCCTTCCTCGGCGGTGTCGCCGCGACCGCCGTGCTCGGCGGAGGGGTGGCGCTGGCCGCCATCCCGTCCACGGTCACCGGCTCGATCACCGGGTGCGTCAACCGCACATCCGGGGCGGTGCGCATCATCGACTTCCAGGCCGGCAAGCGCTGCACGTCACGGGAGACGACGCTCAGCTGGTCGAAGGGCCTGCACTACCGGGGCGCCTGGTCGTCAGGGACGTCGTACAGCGTGCTGGACGTCGTGACCTACCAGGGCAGCTCCTACGTCGCCAAGTCCGCCTCGCTCGGCAAGCAGCCCGCCGCGACCCCCGGCGCCTGGAGCCTGCTCGCCGCCAGGGGCACGACCGGCGCGACGGGCGCGCGCGGCGCAGCGGGCGCGCAGGGCCTTCCAGGTGTTGACGGGGCTGACGGGGCGCAGGGTCCTGAGGGGCCAGCCGGGCCGCAGGGCGACCCCGGTCCCCAGGGCCCCGCGGGCGTCCTCGGCCGCGTGGTGATCACCGCCTCCGCTGACCTCGGTACCAACTCGTTCACGGTGCTGGACCCACAGTGTCCGGATGGAACGGTTCCCATCGCCGGTGGTGCCCACGTCGGCAACGCCTACGGGGGCCTCGGAAACGCGACCATCGCCTATATCGCGGAATCCGACCTCGACGACGAAGGCACTGGTTGGGCGGCTACTGCGATCACCACCAGCGGAGCTGGGACGAGCACGCACTTCACCGCGCACGTCGTCTGCGTCAGCAGCAGCCAGTAGCCCGGTGGCCGGGTCCCGCCTCCTCCCGGGCGGGACCCGGTCGGCCTCAGCTCAGGATGTCCTTGCGACCGAAGCCCACGAACGCCAGCACGAGCGGCACCACCACCCACGGGGTCATCTGCAGCAGGCCGCGCGTCATCGCGGACGTGCTCACCGGGTCGACGAGCAGGTCGAGCCACGCGAGCCAGTAGTGCGTCGGCAGCACGGCCCGCAGCCGGCCGAGCGCGGTGACCGCGTCGAGGATCTCGCTGACCACCACGAGCACGACGACCCCGCCGACCGCCGACAGCGGCGCGTCGGTCACCGTCGAGAACCAGAAGGCCAGGGCCACCACGACGGCCATGCAGGCCAGCACGTACGCCGTCGCCAGCACCAGCCGCGACAGGCCCGTGTTCACGCCCAGCGCTCCCGCAAGCGGCGTCTGCACCGCCGACCACCCGAACGCCGCCGTGCCGATGCCCAGCGAGACCAGCGGAACGAGCACCACCGCGCCCGCGGAGTACAGCGACGCCACCACGAGCTTGGTCCGCAGCAGCCGGCCGCGGCTGAGGGGTCGGGTGAGCAGGTACCGCAGCGAACCCCACTGCGCCTCGCTCGCCACCGCGTCCCCGGCGAACAGCGCCACGACGACCACGAGCAGGAACTGCGACGTCGAGAGCAGCAGGAACAGCGCGAAGTTCAGTCCGCTCGCCGACGCGACGTCGACGAGCTCAGGGGGTCGGCCCGCCCGGGACGGTGCGCCGTTGACGAGCAGCGCGGTCATCACGACCAACGGGATCGCCACCAGCGCGAGGTAGGACCACGCCGTACGGCGACGAAGGGCCTGACGCACCAGCTCGACGCGGATCACCGCGCGCTCCCGACCAGCTCGAGAAAGACGTCCTCGAGGCGCCGGTGCCCGCGGAGCAGCTCGTCCACGGGCCCGGTCGCGACCATCCGGCCACGGCTCATCACGGCGACGTGCGTGCAGGTCTGCTCGACCTCGGCGAGCAGGTGGCTGCTCACCAGGACGGTGCGGCCCGCTGCCGCGACGCGCTTCAGCACCTCGCGGACCTCCTTGATCTGAGGCGGATCCAGGCCGTCGGTGGGCTCGTCCAGCACGAGCAGGTCGGGCCTGCCGAGCACCGCTTGGGCGATCGCGAGCCGCTGCTTCATCCCGTGGCTGTACGTGCGGACCTTGCGGTGGACGGCGTCGCCCAGGCCGGCGATCGCGAGAGCCTCGTCGACGTACGCGCCGCTCATGTCGTCGGCGACCGAGGTCCAGTAGAGCTCGAGGTTCTGCAGGCCGGTGAGGTGCGGCAGCAGCCCGGGCCCTTCGATCAGGAACCCGACCCTGTGGAGCGCGTCCGCCCCACCCGTGACCGGTCGCCCGAACAGCCGCACCTCCCCCTCGGTCGGTGTGATGAGCCCCGCCAGCATGCGCAGCGTGGTCGTCTTGCCGGACCCGTTGGGCCCGAGCAGGCCGAGCACCTGTCCGCGCTCGACGACCAGGTCGATGCCGTCGACCGCCCGCAACCCGTCCGCATAGGTCTTCGACAGCCCGCGCAGCACCACCGGCGGCACGTGGTCGTCGCCCAGGTCGAGCGGGTGCCTGCGGCGCCGTACGACGAGGACGCCCACCACGGCGAGCAGGGCCAGCAGGAGCAGCCCCGCGACGCGCGCCAGGTCGCCGTACCCGTGGCCCTGCGCGATCGGGACCAGCGGCAGGGCCACGCCGTGCACCGTCACCGCGTAGGCGGCAGGCGCCGCTGGACCGGCGTACGCGAGATCGGTGGTCGCGACCGTGACCCGGACCCGGTGCCCGGCCGGGAAGACGTGCGTCAGCGCGGGGAGCGCGAGCTCGACGTCACGGCCCGCGCCTCCGACACCGGTGAGCCGGACCGGCTGCACCTGCCCGTGCGGGAGCGTCCCGCGCCGGCCGTCCCCCAGGTCGCGGACCGAGACGAACAGCACCGCCTCGCCCGTGCTGGAGCGGACGTGGGCCCGCACTGTTCCGCCGCCGACCAGCTCGCGGGTCGCGGGCAGCGCACGGCTGTCCCAGTGGGCCGTCTGGCCCGGCACGTCCACGCCCAGGTCGGTGGTGACGCCGGCGAGCGAGGACGACAGCCCGGGCACGCTCGTGATCGAGGCGGGGCGCCCGCCGGGCGGGTTGTTGACGGCGCGGACGCCACCGAAGGGCAGGACGGTCATGCGCCCGAGCGGGGGCAGCACGCCGGCGGTGCCCTCGCCGCCGGTGGAGCGGTCCCACTGGAAGACAGGGCCCGTGCCCACCCGCGGGTCACGGCGCAGCCAGCGGTCGAGCCACCGTTCGGTGAGGGCGCGGATCTCGCGGTCGGTCGCCCGCGTGAAGGGCCGGTCGTGGCCGCCGTCGAACCAGGCCAGGTGCACCGGCGTCCCGCGCGCCTGCAGCGCACGGGCCGTCGCGAGGGACTCCGACAGTGGGAACAGGGTGTCGTCCTGCCCCTGCACGAGCAGCGTGGGCGCGGTGATGCGCGACACCGGAGGGTCCGACAGCCGCAGCAGGGCAAGGTCCCGCGGCATCGCGACCCCGGTCTGCGCCACGCGCTCGTACACCGAGCACACGCGGGCGGCGAAGCGCAGGCACCCCACGGCAGCGCCACCGCCGAAGAACACCGACGCGTACTGCGCCTTGAACACCCCGCCGGGCAGGAACGACGACACGAGGCTGTGCCAGGTGATCACCGGGACGACGGCGTCCACGCGCCGGTCGTAGGCAGCGCCCTGGAGGCTGATGCCGCCGCCGTACGACGCACCGACCAGCCCGACGCGCGGGTCACCCGGCCCGTCCTGCACCACGTCGCGGCGGTGCGACAGCCGGTCCAGCAGCGCCCGCAGGTCGCGCACCTCGGCGTCGGGGGCGTCCAGCGCGATCCGGCCCGCGCCCCCGAAGCGGCTGAAGCCCCGCATGGTCCAGGTCAGCACGACGTAGCCGTGCTCGGCGAGGGCACGCGCGTCGGCGGCCACGTCGTCCTTGGTCTGCCCGAAGCCGGGCGACAGCACCACCGCTGGGGCAGGGGTCCGGGCCGGAAGGAACAACGTGGTCGGGAGGCGCACCTGCCCGTCGTACGTCGGGCCGCCCGGCACCACGACGACCTGGTCAACCGTGCGTACCGCGGGGGCGTCCGCGCGGCTGACGCGGACGACGCCGGTGACGAGGACGGCGAACGCGAGGGCGCCGATCAGCACCGTCGTCCAGCGGGCGTCACGCACCACCCGAACCTAACCGCGGCGCGGCACCGCCGCCGTGTCGGAGCCGGCTCCTACGGTGCGCGCGTGCAGATGACGCTCGACGAGCTGGGGACGCCCCTGCGGGACACCACGTTCGTCGTCGTCGACCTGGAGACCACCGGCGGCTCGCACCGCGACTGCGCCATCACCGAGGTCGGCGCCGTCAAGGTGCGGGGCGGCGAGGTGCTCGGCGAGTTCCAGACGCTCGTCAACCCGGCCCAGGCCATCCCGCCCTTCATCGCCGTGCTCACCGGCATCACGGACGCGATGGTGGCGGGCGCACCACGCCTCGCGGACGTGCTGCCGTCGTTCCTGGAGTTCGCGCGCGGCGCCGTGCTTGTGGCGCACAACGCACCCTTCGACGTCGGCTTCCTCAAGGCCGGCTGCGCCCAGCTCGGTCTGGAGTGGCCCGGCTTCGAGGTGCTCGACACCGCCCGGGTCGCCCAACGAGTGGTCACCAGGGACGAAGCTCCCAACTGCAAGCTCGCCACCTTGGCCCGGGTGTTCCGCGCCGAGGTGACTCCGGACCACCGCGCGCTGCACGACGCCCGCGCGACGGTCGACGTGCTGCACGGGCTCATCGGCCGGCTCGGCAACCTCGGTGTGAACTCCCTGGAGGAGCTGCGCACCTTCAGCGCGCTGGTGAGCCCGCAGCAGCGCCGCAAGCGCCACCTCGCCGACGCCCTTCCCCACGCACCCGGCGTGTACCTGTTCCGCGACGCCCAGGACCGGGTCCTGTACGTCGGGAAGTCCCGCGACCTGCGGTCGCGGGTGCGCACCTACTTCACGGCCTCCGAGACCCGGACGCGGATGGCCGAGATGATCGGGCTCGCGGAGCGGGTCGACCCGGTCGTCTGCGCCACCGACCTCGAGGCCGAGGTGCGGGAGCTGCGCCTGATCGCGGAGCACCGGCCGCGCTACAACCGCCGTTCGAAGTTCCCCGAGAAGGCCTCCTGGCTGAAGCTCACCGTCGAGCCGTTCCCACGGCTGTCCCTGGTCGCCAAGGTCCTCGACGACGAGGCGGTCTACCTCGGCCCGTTCTCCTCCCGTCGCACCGCTGAGCTGGTCATGGCTGCGGCGCACGACGCGATCCCGCTGCGCCAGTGCACGAAGCGGCTCTCCCCCACAAGAGCGACGAGCGCCTGCGTGCTGGCCGAGATGGCACGGTGCGGCGCCCCCTGCCTGGGCCCGCAGGCCGGCGAGTCGGTCGAGCAGTACGCCCTGCACGTGCAGGCGTTCCACGCGCTGGTCCGTGCCGACCCGTCACCGGCGGTGGAAGCGCTGATGCGACGGCTCACGGCGCTGGCCGCCGCAGAGCGCTTCGAGGAGGCGGCGCTGCACCGCGACCGGCTCGCGGCTCTGGTCCGCTCCGTGGCGGGGCTGCAGCGGATGGCGGCGCTGACCGGCGTACCGGAGCTGGTGGCGGCACGCCCCACGCCGGACCTCGGCTGGGAGGTGACCGTGATCCGGCACGGAAGGCTGGCCGCGGCCGGCGTGCTGGAGCGCGGGCGGCCGGCCGCGCCGTTCGTCGACGCGCTCGTCGCGACGGCGGAGACGGTGCTGCCTGGTCCCGGTCCGCTCCCCGCCGCCTCCCGCGAGGAGGTGGCCTGCCTGCTGCGCTGGTTGGAGACGGAGGGCGTGCGGCTGGTGCGTCTGGAGGGGACGCTGGCCTGGCCGGTCCGGGGCGCCGGGCGGCACACGCAGTGGCTCGGCGACCTCGAGCTGGTGCGCGAGAGCGCCCGGCCCTTCGACGACCGCCGCGGGCTGCGGACCCTCGCGCGCCCGGCCCGCGCGACGGCGTGATCACCTAGGGTCGGAGGCAACCGCTCTCCCGGAGGTGGCCCTTGACCGTGGACGCGCAGCTCGCCGGCGTGCTCAAGCTCCTGGAGGGAGCGCCGCCGCTGTCCGAGGGCGGCCCGGAGCAGGCCAGGGCCGGGCTCCGGTTCCTCACCGTCGACCTGGCGGACCCGGCACGCACGACGCCCGTGCAGTCGGTGGAGGACACGACGTACCCCGCGGCGACCGGCCCGCAGCGCGCCCGCGTCTACCGGCCCGACGTCGAGGGCACCGCGCCGACGGTGCTGTTCGTGCACGGCGGCGGCTACGTCATGGGCGACGTCGACACCCATGACGAGCAGGCCCGCACCCTGTGCCGGGAGGTCGGCGCCGTGGTGATGAGCATCGACTACCGGCTCGCCCCGGAGCACCCCTTCCCTGCAGGGCACCTCGACGTGGTGTGCGCGCTGCGGCACGTGGTGGCGACGGTCGCCGACCTCGGTGGTGACCCGTCGCGGGTGGCGGTCGCGGGCGACAGCGCCGGCGGGAACCTCAGCGCCGGCGCGGCGATCGCGGCGCGCGACGAGGGGTTGCCGCTCGCGGCCCAGCTGCTGATGTACCCCAGCACCGACTTCACCGCAGGCGACCACCCGAGCCGCACCGAGCACGCCGAGGGCTTCTTCCTCACGCTCGAGGACATGGTCTGGTTCCGCGAGATGTACCGGCCCGACGGGGCCGACCACCGCGCCAGCGTGCTGCAGCACCCCGACCTCACCGGCGTCGCACCAGCCGTGGTGGCCACCGCGGAGCACGACCCGCTGCGCGACGAGGGCGAGGCGTACGCCGCCGCGCTCGAGAAGGCGGGCGTGCGCGTCGTGCAGCGTCGCTTCCCCGGCCTGGTCCATGGCTTCTTCGGCCTGGGAGCGGTGCACGACGCCTCGCGTGCGGCCGCGCTGCAGGTGTGCGCCGACCTCAAGGAGCTGCTCGGGTGATCACCGCCATCGTCATGATCTCCGCCGCCACCGACCGCATCCCCGAGGTGGCACAGGCCATCGCCGACCTGCCCGGCGTCTCCGAGGTCTACTCGGTCGCCGGCGACGTCGACCTGGTGGCGATGGTCCGCGTACGGCGGCACGACGAGCTCGCGGAGGTCATCGCCGGCCGCCTCAACAAGGTGCCCGGCGTGCTCGACACCCGCACGCACATCGCGTTCCAGGCCTTCTCGCGGCACGACCTCGAGGCCACCTTCTCGATCGGCTTCGAGGGCGGCTGAGCTAGCCGCGAAGGCGCTGGGACACCTCGACCCAGCGCGTCAGGGCGGTGGCGGCCGCGCCGCTGTCGAGCGACGCCTGCGCCTCCACCAGCGCGCTGCGCAGCCGGTCCTCGAGCGGACCCTGCTCGGCGCGGTAGGCGGCGATCGCGGCGGCCGCGTTCAGCACCACCGCGTCGCGCACCGGGCTCCGCTGCCCCGCGAGCACCGCGTGCACGACCGCAGCGTTCACGGCCGCGTCCCCACCGCGCAGGTCCTCCGCGCCGGACCGGGCGATGCCCAGCGACAGCGGGTCCAGGCTCGTCTCGGTGACGGTGCCGCCCTGGGCGACCCACACGTGCGACGGGCCGGACGTGGTGAGCTCGTCGAGCCCGTCGTCGCCCCGGAACACCAGGGCGTCGGCCCCGCGGGCCGCGAGCACGTCCGCGACCACCGGCGCCAGCCGGGCGTCGGAGACCCCCACCGCCTGCGCGAGCGGCCGCGTGGGGTTGGTGAGCGGCCCGAGGATGTTGAACACGGTCGGGACGCCGAGCTCCTTGCGGGCCACCCCGGCGTGCCGCATGCCGGCGTGGAACACCGGCGCGAAGCAGAACGCGATGCCCGCCTCCGCCAGGCAGCGGCCGACCTGCTCGGGGCCCAGGTCGATGACGACGCCGAGCTCCTCGAGCACGTCCGCGGTGCCGCACGCCGACGAGGCGGCGCGGTTGCCGTGCTTGGCCACCGGGATGCCGGCGCCGGCCACCACGAGCGCGGCCATGGTGGAGATGTTCACGGTGTGGGCCCGGTCGCCGCCGGTGCCGCACGTGTCGACGACCCGCCGGTCCACCGGCACGGCCGGGGCGACGTCGAGCATGACCTGCGCCAGGCCGACGACCTCCTCCGGCGTCTCGCCCTTGGCGCGCAGCGCCATCAGGAAGCCGGCCGTCTGGGCGGGGGTGGCGTCGCCGGCCATCACCTCCCGCATCACCCAGCCGGACTCCTCACGGGTGAGCGACCGGCCGGCGAGCAGGGTGGTGAGCAGGGAGCCCCATGTCAGGGTCACCGGCGGCGTCAGACGGCGGCGGCGCGGCGCACCGGAAGGCGGGCCTCGCGGTGCCGGATCAGCTCGGCGACGCCCTCGGCGACGGCCGGCGGGTCGACGGGCAGCGGGAGCACCTTGTCGGCGAGCGACCACGACGCGAGCCACGTGTCGTCGCGGCGCGCCACCATGACCAGCGTCGGGGGGCAGTCCTCGAGCTCGTCCTTGACCTGCTTGGCGAGCCCGAGGCCGCCGGCGGGACGGGCCTCGCCGTCGAGGACGAGCACGTCGATGCCGCCCTCGTCGAGGGCGCCGAGCAGCTCGTCCACCGTGGTGGCCTCGACGAGCTCGACCTGGCCCAGGTCGGGCGCGGGACGCCGGCCCACCGCCGTACGGATGGCGTCGCGGAACGACGCGTAGCTGCTGTAGACGAGCACGGTGTGCACGCGGGCGTCAGACGTGGCCATGCGCGAACCCTACCGAGCCTCGAGCCGGTCCAGACGGCGGTCCTCGCGCGCCGCCTCACGCTCGCTGGCCTGCATCCATTGCGCCGCCGCGATGAAGATGAACAGCAGCCCGACGAGGTCCCCCGAGGCCCAGAGCAGCCCTCCCCCGACCTGCTGCTGGAACACCGCCTCGGCCCGGCCCACGAGGGGCAGGTAGTGCTCGGGAGCGATGAGCCCCTTGCCGCTGGCGGCGACGGTCATCACCGACACGCCCAGGAACGCGTGGAACGGCATCGTCGCGAACAGCGCCAGGATCCGGAACGGGTAGGCCATCCGCCCGGGCACCGGATCGACCCCGACGATCGGCCAGAAGAACAAGCACCCGGTGATGAGGAAGTGCAGGTGCACCCAGTCGTGCACGAGCGGCGACTCGAGGCTCTTCGCGTACGCCCCGGAGAAGTACAGCCAGAACGGCGACCCGATGAAGAGCACCCACACGAGCGGCGGGAAGGTCAGCACCTTCGCGGCGCGCGAGTGCAGGACGGACAGGAGCGTACGGCGGGGCGGCAGCGGCAGGGTCCGCAGCGCCAGCGTGATCGGCGCCCCGAGCGCCAGGAACACCGGGGCCACCATCGCCAGGAGCATGTGCTGGACCATGTGCACGCCGAACAGGGTCGTGTCGTACCGAGCCAGGCCCGAGCAGAGCGCCAGCGCGATCGAGCCC
>JBKOVB010000160.1:0-4253 GCA_046723735.1 Actinomycetota bacterium
TGCCGCGGGGCACCAGCCGCCGCCGGTCGGTCCACCCGACCGAGCTCGTGACGCGAGCCCGCACGACCTCTGCCAGCCGGTCCTGCTCCTCCAGCTGCAGCGCGAGCCGCCGGCCGGTGCCCTCGACCTCGGCGACCTCGATGACGGTCAGCACCGGCGGCGACCAGACGGCCTTCTCCACCTGCACCCAGAGCAGCTCCTCCGCCCCGACGTGCAGGGCGGACGCGGTCGCGACCACCGGCGTGCCGTCCGGGGTGAGCCCCCAGGCGAGCCGGCGTTCGAGGAGCTTCAGCGCCCGCACCGCCTCAGGCGTGCGCCGGAACAGCTTCACAGCTCGCTGATCCCGGCCTCGCGGTACGCCCGGACCGTCTTCTCCAGCGCGATCAGCTCCGCGAACGTGCGGTGGTAGAGGTCCTCCTGCTCCACCGGGTTGATGCGCTGCAGCCGTCCCTTCAGCTCCGCGACGCGCCGCGTGGCCGCCTGCATCTGCAGCTGGCTGAGGGTCGCCTGCCCGTAGCGCGCCAGCTCCCAGTCCGTCAGCGGCGCCTCGACCGCGAGGGCGGTGATCGCCGTACGGACCGTGTCGTCGGGCGCGTGTTCGAGCAGCCGCTCGACCCACGCCTCACCACCGGGGCTGGTGCTGACTCCGCCGGCCTTGCGGATCGTCTCGTGCACCTGCTTGCCGCGCTCGTCGGTGAACACGTCCTCGTGCAGCTCGTCGAAGATCGGCGACACGGCGAAGGGAACCTGTACGGCGAGCTTCAGCGCCTCACGCTCCAGCCGCACGACGGCGGCGTCGACAGGCTGAGGTTCGGCGGGCTGCCGGCGCTCCGGAGCGGGCTGGCCCCCCGCCTCCGCGACCGCGGTCGTCACGGCCTCGACCTCCATGCCGAGCCAGCCCGCGAGGCGGCGGGCGTACTCCGGGCGCAGGGCCCGGTCCTTGATCTTGGCCACGAGCGGCGCGGCGTGCTTGAGCGCCTGCACGCGGCCCTCGGCGGTCTCCAGGTCGAAGTTCGCCAGCCCGGAGCGGATGGCGAACTCCACCAGCGGAGTCCTGCTCGCCACCATGTCGCTGACGGCGGCGTCGCCCTTCGCCAACCGCAGCTCGCACGGGTCCATGCCGCCCGGGCTGACGGCGATGAAGGTCTGGGTGACGAACCGCTGCTCGTCGCCGAAGGCCTTGAGCGCGGCCTTCTGCCCCGCGGCGTCACCGTCAAAGGTGAAGATGATCTCGCCGCGCAGCTCCTCCTGGTCCATCAGCAGCCGGCGGATCACCGCGATGTGGTCGGCGCCGAAGGCGGTGCCGCACGTCGCGATCGCCGTCGGCACGCCCGCCAGGTGGCAGGCCATCACGTCGGTGTAGCCCTCGACGACGACCGCCTGCCGGCGCCGGGCGATCTCCTTCTTGGCGAGGTCGATGCCGTAGAGCACGCTCGACTTCTTGTAGATCGGGGTCTCGGCGGTGTTCAGGTACTTGGGGCCCTGGTCGTCGTCGTACAGCTTGCGTGCGCCGAAGCCGATCACCTCGCCGCCGATGTCGTGGATCGGCCACAGCAGCCGGCCGCGGAACTTGTCGATGAGCGAGCCGCGGCTGCTCTGCCCCGCGAGGCCCGCGGTCATGAGCTCCTGGGGCGAGAACCCCCTGCCCCGGAGGTGCGTGACGAGGGAGTCCCAGCCCTTGGGGGCGTAGCCCACGCCGTACGTCTGGGCGGCGGCCTGGTCGAAGCCGCGCTCGGCGAGGAACCGCCGGCCGGCCTCGGCCTCAGGGCTTCCGAGCTGCTCGACGTAGAAGTCGGCCGCCGCCTTGTGCGCCTCGATGAGCCGGGTGCGCTGGCTTGTCGTCGAGCGCGCGGCGGCGCCGCCCTCCTCGTACTGGAGGTCCACGCCGTACCGGCGGGCGAGGTGCTCGACCGCCTCCGGGAAGCTCATGTGGTCGTGCTTGGTGACGAAGCTGATGACGTTGCCCGACTCGCCACAGCCGAAGCACATGTAGTAGCCGTTGGCCGGGTTGACGTTGAAGGAGGGCGTCTTCTCGTCGTGGAAGGGGCACAGGCCCTTCAGCCGCCCGCCGCCCGCGCTTCGGAGCTGCACCCCGGCTTCCATGATCACCTGATCGAGGGCGGCGCGCTCGCGGACGAGCTGGATGCTCTCGTCCCGGATCCGGCCTGCCACGAGCGGCAGTCTAGGTGGCAGTTGCGACGCCCGCGGGGCACGTCTGCACGGCGGTCCGGCGGCGACAACAGATCTCCCCCTCGCGTCTCCTTGAGGGTGTGGAAAGTGCCTGCAAACATTGAGGTCTTGTCGGACCTCTCCCGTACTGTCCACTTCATGGGAGGCGAGCTGGTCGAGGCGGTCGACGCGCTGTGCGCGTCCGACTTGACGGCCCTCGACCAGGTCGGGCTGCAGGCCTCCGCCACCCAGCTGCGGGGGCTCATCGGCCGGCTGCAGGGCCGGCTCGACCAGGTCCTGGGTGAGCTAGACACGCGCTCCCAGGGCAACGTGGTGGCCAACCCGGGCAGCGACGGGCCGGCGTTGTTCCAGTCGACGCAGGGCTGGTGGCGCGACGCGGCAGTGCGGACAGGGCAGGCCGCCGGGGCGGACCTGCGCCGCGCGGCGGTGATGCGCGAGCTCCCCGCGATAGGCCAGGCCGTCACCGACGGCGTGCTCTCGCAGGAGCAGGCGGCGGTCCTGGGCCGGTTGCACGGCCGGATCCCGCTGGACCACCTGCTCGCGTCGCAGGCCCACCTGATCACGGTGGCCCGGTCCTTGAACACCGACGCGCTCGGCAAGCTCGTGGCGCACCTGATCGCGACGCACTGCGAACCCGCGCTCGAGGCCGAGCAGGAGGCCGCCCACGATCGCCGGTACCTGCAGCTGCGCAACGCGCACGACGGCACCGTGCGAGGCCGGTTCGTGCTCCCCGCCGAGGACGCCGAGGCGGTGCTCACCGTGCTCGAGCCGCTCTCCCGGCGGCAGGGCAGCGAGGACACGCGCAGTGCCGGACAGCGCCGAGCCGACGCGCTCGTCGACGTCTTCGCCGGCGCCGCGGCGTGGATGCACCTTCCCACAGCCGGGGGCCAACGAGCTCAGCTGTCCTACGTGATCACTGCCGACTGGTGCGCGGGCCGCGCACCGCGAAGTCTCGAGGAGCAGCTCACCGGCGCCTGCACGGCCGCCGCCAACCCGGCTGGCGCAGCCGCCTCCGCCGGGCTGCACCCGCTCGCGCTCGCCCGCTACGCACCCGACGGGGCGTGGACCGGGCCGCAGACGCGAGCCCGGATCGAGGCAGTGCTCTGCGACGCGCGCGTCAGCCGGCTGCTGCTCGACCCGCACGGCACCGTCCTGTCGTTGGAGAGCCTCACCGACCAGATCACTCCCGCGCAGCGCAAGGCGGTGAGCATCCGCGACCGGCAGTGCGTCGCCAAGGGCTGCACCCGACCCCCCGCCTTCTGCGACGTGCACCACCTCACCCACCGCGGGAACGGCGGGAAGACCGTCGTGTCGAACCTTGCTCTGCTGTGCCGCCGGCACCACGTCCTGTGGCATCGCGGCAGCATCACCTGGCACGACCTGCACCTGCCATGGCTCGAGCTCGACGGGAGTCCCGAGCTCAGCCACGACCCCTGGGACGACCACAACCCTCCCATGATCGCGTGAGTCGCCTGGTACCGGAGCGCAGCGGGCAGATCTCGATCCAGCCCGGTTCCGCAGACACCCGGGTACGCCGGATCCTCCAGCTGTGCTGTGCCTGTCGACCCCACTCGCTGACGGGCGTCGCCTACATCTCATCCCCGCCTGGGTCCCTCTGGAGCAGCGCCTAGGGCAACGACCGAGCACGCGGATGTCGGTGACCGCGGACGGGTGTTCGGCCAGCTCGGCCTGGTGCGCTTGGCCATCGCGTTGAGCTTGGCGTCGAGCTCGATGACCTTGCGGACTAGGCGATGCAGCCGTCGTCAGCTGCGGTTGTGATCTTGACCGGCCTGGTCTTATCCGGTGTGGTGCTGCGGACCACGTCGTGGAAGTCGTCCCCGAGTGTGATACGCACGGAGCCGGTCGGCAGCGATGCGTCGACGGCGAGTCGGGGATGACCGAGGCGCGAGGCGACGAGCACGGCGGACCGCGCGTCGTTCGGCGCGTGGAAGACCGTTGTGCGGGGCGTCGCGGCAGTCGTGCCCATGCGCTGAAGGGCGAAGCCAGCGCGGCGGAGTTCGTCTCTGGCTGCGGCAGCAAGTCCGGGGCGGGTGGTGCCGTTC
>JBKOVB010000039.1:0-13591 GCA_046723735.1 Actinomycetota bacterium
CTGCGCGGCGACCACGTCGTGCAGGTCGGCATCGGGACGCTGACGAACAGCCGGGCCTACCGCGACTGGTGCGAGGACCGCGGCATCCGGCTGGTCGGCGTCGATGCCTGCCGTGGGCGGGTGGGCACCCTGGTGCGTGCGGAGCTCGACCGGCTGGCCGAGACCTGCGAGCACCTCTACGTCGACCTCGACGTCGACGTGCTCGACCGGGCCTACGCGCCGGGCTGCCCGGGGGCGCGGCCCGGCGGCCTCGCGCCGTGGGAGCTGCTGGAGGCTGCGGTGGAGGCCGGGCGGCACCCGGCGGTGCGGGCCGTGGACGTCACCGAGGTGGACGCCGCCGCCGACCCGACGGGCGTCACCGTCGACGTCGCCGCGCAGTGCCTGCTGTCCGCGGCGGCGGGGCTCGCCCTGCGTGGCAGTTCTTAGGCGGTCATTGGAAACAGGCTGGGAGGCGACCGGCAGCCGCGCGTCAGGACGTGGTGACGTCAGGGCGTGACGACATAGCCCTGCATCATGTCGTTCTCCTCGTGCTCGAGGATGTGGCAGTGCCAGACGAACGCGCCGGTGTACTGGTGCTGTGCGTCCCCCGTAAACGCCGATGTGACGCCGACGGCCGTGCCGCCGAACGGCACGAGGATTCGCAGCACCTGGCCGGGAAACGACATCGCGGTGTCCGTCCAGCCGCGCTCGTCGGCGGACGGGGCCAGCACATGGTGTTTCAGGAACGGTGTGGGATCCGGCGGCGGGATGACGCCGAACGAGTTCTGGACTCCGGACCCACCGATCGACGGCGTGTCCGGCAGAAGCGGGTTGACCGCCCCGAGATAGCCGGCGCTGGAGACAGTCTGCCGGTTGAGGACACGGAACTGCGTGCCGTGCAGGTGGATCGGGTGCGCGTCCGCTGTGGTGTTGACGAGGTCCCACTCCTCGACGCTGTTGAGCTTCACCTTCGCCGCTCCGGGGCCGAGGTTCATCACCAGCGTGTTCTCGTCGGACTCGGTGGTGAAGTCGAGGTTGTTGAGCAGTACCTCGGTGGGCTCGCCGGAGGTCGTCAGAACCTCGTTCAGGAACATGGTGCGCCGGCAGGGCGCCGCGCTGGTCCAGCACGATCCGCCGGCGAGCGGCTGCGCCGTCGGCACCTGCAGCGGTTGGTTCTCGCCGCCACGCAGCGTCGCGGGGATGCTGCCGCTTCCGGGCGTGTTCGTCACGGTGAACTGCATGATCTTGTGCAGATCGTTCCTGCCGTTGGGGTAGGGCGCCGACGCGGTGTTGAGCAGCTGGTAACGACCGGGTGCGACCGACCGGAAGTCGACCAGCACGTCGGCGCGTTCCCCCGGAGCGATCAGCAGCTTGCCCTGGGGCAACGACGACACCGGGACCGGGGCGTTGAGCAAGCCACCTTCGCCACCGATCTCGTAGACGGGGACCGCCGCGGGCTTGTCCGTTGCCGCGTTGATCACTTGCAGCTGATAGAACCGCGCGTTGGACCCGTCGATGAGCCGGAAGCGGTAGACGCCGCGGTCGACCGACAGGTTGGGCCAGGCGGTGCCGTTGACGAGAGCGACGTCACCGAACGACTCCGGCGACCACAACGGATGGCACCAGTCGGGCGGCGGCGTCACTCCGGGCGGGCACGTATTGACTGTCGGGTAGGCGATGCTTCCGTCCGCGTTGAACTGTCGGTCCTGCAACACCAGCGGGATCTCGTGCGGGTTCACGGCCTGCCGGACGACGCCGGCGCCGTCGGTGCCGAGGGTCTCGTAGCGACCGTTCGCCGGCAGCCCGAGCGGATTGTTCGGATCGCCGGTGTCCCACCGGTCCCGAAGCAGGTAGGCCGCAGCCAGGCCGGACAGCGGGTTGAACCGGGTGCTGCCCAGCGCGTGGTCGTGGATCCACAGCCCCGCCGCCTCCTGGTCGTGGCCGTACTCGTAGGTCACGGACCCGGTGCCGTGGGAGAAGTCGGTGGGGCCGATCCCCGCGGGCCGGAACGTGTCGAACGGTCCGCCGTCGGAGGCACTCGCGGTGTGCCCGCCGTGCAGATGGACCGCGGTGCCCGGGGTGCAGGCGTCCAAGGGACTGCTGCCTTCGACGGTCGGGTCGAAGTAGGCGGCCATCGGGTGGACCACCTTCAGCCCGAGGGATCGGCAGATCGACGGTGCCGTCGGATCGACGCCGCGCTCGACGAGCTTGTTCGTCACGGTCATCCGGATCGGGACGCCTCGCATCGCCTGGATCGTCGCGCCGAGGTAAGGCCCGTTGATCAGGTCGTAGGCCGCGCTGACCGGGATCGACGAGGGCCAGTAGCCGAACGACGGCGTCGGCCCAAGCGGCGTCGTCGTACCCGACAGCGTGCCGAAGCGATGAGTCCCCACGACCTCGTCGATGCCGAAGTCGCCCCCGCCGCGTATGTCGATCTCCGGCGGTATCGGCAGCGGTGTCGTGAACATGGACAGCGCCGGAGATGCCGGAGGGCCCATCGCGTACGAGGCCGTCGGCCCCACCACGAGTGCGGTCGCTGCGCCTACCACGGCGGCGGTGACCAAGGGCAGAGAACGACAGCATGGTGGAAACATGGGTCCCCCCAGATCCCGGGCAGCGCACGCGGCGATACCTGCAACCACGGTACGCGTCACCACGCGTCGGGGAGAGCCAAGGACCCCTGACCGGGGCACCGGCTCCTCAGACAAGCCGTCCAATCACCCCCAACCGTTCACGGTTGATCGAAAGACCGGGGTCAGACGCTCCTCAGACCGGCTCGTCGGCCAGCAGCCGACCGAGCCGGACCAGCTGCCGGGTGCCGCCGCCGAGGGTCAGCTCGAGCTGCTTGGCGGCGAGGTAGTAGCGGTGCAGCGGGTACTCGCGCGACACGCCCATGCCGCCGTGCAGGTGGGCCGCGGAGCGGACCACGCGCTGGCCGCCGTCGGAGGCGAAGAACTTCGCCACCGCGACCTCCTTCGATGCCTCCAGCCGCTGGTCGACGCGCCACACCGCCTGCAACGTCGTGAGTCGCATCGCCGTCGTGTCGATGAAGCCGTCGGCCGCGCGCTGGCCGACTGCCTGGAAGTGCGCGATCGGGTGCCCGAACTGCTCGCGGGTCATCGTGTAGTCGGCCGTGAGCCGCAGCGCCTGCGACGCCACGCCCACGAGCTGCGCGCAAGCCGCGACCTGCCCGACCTCGAGGACGTCCACGAGGGTGCTCGCGTCGCCGACGACGTCCTTCGCGCGGACGCCGTCGAGCAGCAGCAGCGCCTCGGGCGTGTAGGTGATGGTCTGCTGCCGTTCGACCGTGACGCCGTCGGCCTTCGGGTCGACGAGGAAGACCCGCGGCCCGTCGGGAGTGCTCGCCGAGACCAGTACGAGGTCGGCGTACACGCCTGCCGGCACGCACGTCTTGGTCCCCGTGAGCACCCAGCCGTCCCCGTCCGGGGTGGCCCTCGTGGCGGGCTCCAGCTCGTCGCCGAGCGGCTCGGTGAGGGCCGCAGTCAGCAGGGTCTCCCCCGCCGCCACGCCGGGCAGGATCGCCGCCTGCTGGGCAGGAGTCCCGTGACGTACGACGGTCAGCGCCCCGAGCGCCAGGCCGGCCAGCAGCGGCACCGGGGCGGCGGCGCGACCGGCCTCCTCCAGCAGGGAGGCGAGCTCGACGAGGCCGAGGCCGAGACCGCCGTGCTCCTCGGGGACGACGACGCCGAGCAGCCCGGCGTTCGCGAGGGTGGCCCACAGCCCGCGGTCGAAGCCGGAGCTGTCGGAGTCCTCGACAGCACGCAGGTGCTCAGGCGTGCAGCGGTCCGCGAAGACCGTCGAGGCCAGCTCCTTGATGGTCAGCTGGCCCTCGGTGGGAGTGAAGTCCATCGTCCTACCTCTTCACCATGGGCATGCCGAGCCCGAAGACCGTGATGAGGTCGCGCTGGACCTCGTTGACGCCGCCGCCGAAGGTCAGGATCACCAGCGAGCGGTACATGTGCTCCAGGCGCGAGGCCAGCACGGCCCCGGGCGAGCCCTTCTTGAGGTACGCAGAGGACCCGACCACCTCCATGAGCAGGCGGGTCGCGTCGAGGTAGAGCTCGGTGCCGAAGACCTTGGTGGTGCTGGCGTCCTCGACCGCGAGCACGCCCCGCTCGGCGTCCCATGCGACCTTCCAGTTCTGCAGCCGCAGGAACTCGAAGCCGGCGTGGACCCGCGCCAGGTTGAGCCGCACCCACTCCTGGTCGATGACGCGACGGCCGTCGGGGAGCTTGGTCTGCTGGGCCCAGCGCCGCACGT
Organism: Actinomycetota bacterium; assembly: GCA_046723735.1. Classification (GTDB taxonomy): domain Bacteria; phylum Actinomycetota; class Actinomycetes; order Mycobacteriales; family SCTD01; genus RYN-111. Next base: position 4,261 of record JBKOVB010000039.1, read on the forward strand.
CCGTCAGGCACCGGTCGACCATGCCGGGCGCGCACAGCGTGACCCGCTCGTGGTTGAGCTGCCCGGTGATGAGCGACCAGCCGTTGTTGAGACCGCCGATGACGTTGGCGAGCGGGACCCGGACGTCCTCGTAGTGCACCTCGCAGATCGGGTGCTCGCCGATGAGCTCCAGCGGGCGGGGCGTGATGCCCGGGGTGTTCATCGGCACGACCACGATGGACAGGCCGCGGTGCTTCTTCGCGTCGGGGTCGGTGCGGACGGCGAGCCAGCAGTAGTCGGCGGTGTCGCCGTAGCTGGTCCAGAGCTTGGTGCCGTTGATGACCAGCTCGTCGCCCTCGACCACGGCACGCGTCTTCAGCGAGGCGAGGTCGGTGCCGGCGTCGGGCTCGGAGTAGCCGACGCAGAAGTGGATCTCGCCGCGCAGGATGGCGGGCAGGAACCGCTCCTTCTGCTCCTGCGTGCCGTGCTGCATGAGCGTCGGCCCGACGGTGTTGATGGTGAGCATCGGCACCGGGGCGCCGGCGCGCAGCGACTCGTCGAAGAAGATCCACTGGTCGATGTGGCCGCGCCCCTGGCCGCCCCACTCGGTCGGCCAGCCGATGCCGAGCCAGCCGTCGGCCGCCATCTGCTTGACGACCCGACGCATGGTCGCGTCCTGGGTGGTGTGGTCGTCGAGCAGCGCCCGGGTCTCCGGGTCGATGAGCTCCGCGTAGTACGCCCGAAGCGTGCTGCGGAGCCGCTCCTGCTCGTCGGTGTAGGCGAGGTGCATCACCGCTCCTGACGAGAACGTGTTCTAGTGCTGAGAGCCTACAGCGGGAGGGCGTCGCCGAACGTCGCCGACATCCGCTCGGTCCAGGCGGTCATGACGACGGGCGCGTCGGGCAGGCCCAGCGACTCCAGCTCCTTGGCGACCGGGTGGCTGCCCAGCGCCAGCGCGAACCGGTCGTCGCCGAAGAACATCCCGGACCCGGTCCCTCCCTGGCTGAAGGCCGTGGCGTGCGGCGCGCCGTTCTTGATCGTGTACGACGTGAGCTCCATGCGGGGCATCTCGTCCTCACCGCCCCGCGGCACCGTGACGTCGAGCACCAGCTCGCCGTCCATCGTGAGGACCCACCGCGAGGTGTCCTCGGTGTTGGTGACCTCGATGCGCTGCACCGTCTTGGGAAAGCCCCAGATCAGGTTGCCGGCGGCGTTCGTGAACTCCTGGTCCACCGGGAGGTGGCGGATGTAGTTGCCCTCCTCGCGCCCCTCGGGCCGGACGAAGAAGATCACGCCCACCTCGAAGTAGGAGCCGAGGTCGTTGTCGCGGTAGTCCACGAGCGCGAGCGCCAGCTGCGCGCGTCCGGGCGAGCTCTCGACCACCGGGAACGGCGACAGCGCCTGCGCGGCGGCGTGGTCGACGTCGAAGATCACCGTGGCCGAGGAGGCGTCGCGCACCTCGACCGGGATCGTCACCTGCTGGCCCAGGACCTCGTAGCTCGTCATGGCATCGAGTAGAACACGTTCCAGCGGCCGTGTGAAGCAGCCGTCCGGGAGAATCAGCGCCATGGCGACAGTCGCGATGTCAGTCACGGTGCGGGACCTGCGCGTGGTGCGCGGCCACCACGAGGTGCTTCACGGCCTGACCTTCGACCTCTCTGCCGGGATCGTGACGGGCCTGCTGGGCCCGAGCGGGGGCGGCAAGACAACGCTGATGCGCACCCTCGTGGGCGTGCAGCGCGGCGTGACCGGCACCGTGGACGTGCTCGGCCTGCCGGCCGGCTCCCCGCCGCTGCGGTCCCGGGTGGGTTACCTGACCCAGGCCCCGGCGGTGTACGGCGACCTCACCGTCGCGGAGAACCTGCGCTACTTCGGGGCGCTGCTGCGGGTCACCCGCGAACGGGTCGAGGAGGTCGTGGACCAGGTCGACCTGCGGCCCCAGCACGACCAGCTGGTGGGCAGCCTCTCCGGCGGTCAGCGCGCGCGGGTGTCCCTGGCCACCGCGCTGCTGGGCTCCCCCGAGCTGCTGGTGCTCGACGAGCCGACCGTCGGGCTCGACCCGGTGCTGCGCCGCGACCTGTGGCGGCTGTTCCACGACCTGGCCGCCGCCGGCACCACGGTCCTCGTCAGCAGCCACGTGATGGACGAGGCATCCCGGTGCGAGCGGCTGCTCCTGCTCCGCGACGGGGTGCTCGTCGCCGACGACTCCCCCGAGGGGCTGCTCGAGCGCACCGGCAGGCCGGACGTGGAGTCGGCCTTCCTGGCCCTGGCCGAGCGCGACCTGGAGGCGACGGCGTGAGGGCGCTGGCCACTGCGAGAAGGGTGCTGCGCCAGCTCACCCGCGACCACCGGACCATGGCGCTGCTGCTGCTCGTGCCCTGCCTGCTGCTCACGCTGCTCAAGTACGTGTTCGAGCAGCAGCCCCTGCTGTTCGACCGCATCGGCGGCCCCCTGCTGGCGCTGTTCCCCTTCACCACGATGTTCCTGGTCACGTCGGTGGCGATGCTGCGGGAACGCACCAGCGGCACCCTCGAGCGGCTCCTCACCATGCCGGTGGCCAAGAGCGACCTGCTCCTCGGCTACGCCCTCGCGTTCGGCGCGGTCGCCGTGGTGCAGACCTCGTTGGCCTCCTGGCTCGTGCTGGGGCCGCTGGGGCTTGACGTGGCAGCAGCCCCGCCGTACGTGGTCGTCCTCGCGGTGTGCGACGCCCTGCTCGGCATGGCACTGGGGCTGTTCACCTCGGCCTTCGCGCGCTCGGAGTTCCAGGCGGTCCAGTTCCTGCCGGCGTTCGTCTTCCCGCAGCTGCTGCTGTGCGGGCTGTTCGCAGCGCGCGACACGATGGCCACGCCGCTGCGCTGGGCGTCGAACGTCTTCCCGCTCACCTACGCCGTCGACGGCATGCAGCGACTCACGGCCGGCGACCCCGACCGCGGGTTCTTCAAGGACCTGGCGATCGTGGCGGGCGCGTCGGCCGTCGCTCTGGTACTGGGTTCCGCCACGCTCCGCCGCCGCTCGCAATAGCCTTTGCTGGACGGTGCTGCGGAGAGGACGACCCGTGCACGTGCCTGGCTTGTTCGAGGCGCTCGTGCAGGCCTGCGTGAACGGGATCGCGGTGGTCGACGTCGGGGGCCGTCTGCGCTTCGCCAACCCGGCCGCACGTGACCTGCTGGGCGAGCCCGACCCCGACCGTGAGCCCGTGCTGGAGCTCGTGCACCCCGACGACCGGTGGCGGCTGCGAAACGCCTTTCGCCAGCTGGTAGCGCGCCCCGACGCCCATCCGCAGATGGACCTGCGACTGCGCGGCCAGGAGGACGACTGGCGCTCGATCGAGGTGCAGGCGGTGAACCTGCTCGACGACCCGCGCGTCGAAGGGCTGTTCGTCACCCTGCGCCCCCTCCCCGAGCGCGCACCCCTCGAACGGGCGCTGCGCACCCTGGGCGACGTGACCCTGGTCCTCGTCAGCGCCCGTGACGAGCCGGCACTGCTGCAGCGGATGTGCGACGCCATCGCCGGGACCGGGGACTACCTCCTGGCCTGGGTGGGTATCCGCCAGCACGACGAGGCACGCACCGTACGTCCGGTCGCCAGCGCCGGTGCCGTCGACTACCTGGACCACGTCCAGGTCTCCTGGGCCGAGGGACCCACGGGTCAGGGGCCGTCGGGGCGGGCGATCCGCAGCGGCGAGATCCAGGTCGTCGACGACCTCCGTCGCGACGTGGCCTTCCGACCCTGGCGCGAGCAGGCGCTCCAGCGCGGTCTGCGCACGTCATGCGTGCTCCCGCTGCGCAGCCACGGCGAGGTCATCGGCGTGCTCAACATCTACGCAGGCGAGCCCGGGGCGTTCAACCCGGAGGCCGTCGAGCTGTTGGAGAAGCTCGCCAGCGCCTTGTCGTACGGCATCGAGCGGCTCCGGGACGCACGGCGGCTCGACCGGAGCCTGGACGCGACCCTCGAGGCCCTCGCCGCGCTCACGGAGAAGCGCGACGCCTACACCGCCGGGCACATGTTCCGGGTGGGCACGCTCGCCAGCGCCCTCGCCGCCGAGCTCGGGGTCGGGCCCGAGGAGCGACGCGGCATCCGGATCGCCGCCGACGTGCACGACGTCGGCAAGATCGTGGTGCCCGGCGAGATCCTCACGCGGCCGACGGCCCTCTCGCCGGAGGAGCTCGCCCTGGTGCGGCTGCACTCGCGGGCCGGCTATGACGTGCTGGCGGGCATCGACTTCCCGTGGCCCGTAGCGACCATGGTCGTGCAGCACCACGAGCGACTGGACGGCAGCGGCTACCCGGACGGCCTCGAGGGCGAGCAGATCGTGCTGGGTGCCCGCGTCATCGCGGTGGCCGACACGGTCGAGGCCATGACCAACCACCGCCCCTACCGGCCGAGCCTCGGTCTGGATCAGGCGCTGGACACGGTGCGGTCAGGCTCCGGCACGCTGTTCGACCCGGACGTCGTGGACGCCTGCGTGCACCTGCTCGCCGATGCGGAGTTCTCGTTCGCGCGCAACGACGACGGCCCGTGGATCGGCCCGCCGCGCTGAGCCTGCGCACGCGGGATCAGCGCAGCTTCACCTCGGCCACGAGACCGGCGTGGTCGGACGCCCACAGCGGCGGCACGGCCTCGAACGGCGTCGCTCCCACGACCGTCGCGTCCAACGGGCGGACGCCGTGCGTCAGCACCAGGTCGATACGGGTGCGCAGCCGCGAGACCGGGTTCGTCAGCGTCTCGTTCTGGCAGCACGTCAGGCCGGCGGTGCTCTCCGTCGCGGCCCACGCGTCGCGGAAGTAGTCCGCGGTCAGCTCGGCGTAGCTGCGGGTCTGGCTGCCGTCGGCGGCGCTGTTGAAGTCGCCCACTGCCACCACTGCCCCCGGAGCCTGTACGGCGGCGAGGAACTCCAGGGCCTGGGCCTCTTGGACGGCCGGGAAGTCCTCCGTCTCCAGGTGGGTGTCGGCGAACCGGAAGTGCCGCCCGCCCAGCGTGCCGTCGACCGTCGCCCAGCCGCGGGAGAACGACAGCGGGCCGATCGGGGTCGCGACGACCACTTGGGCGACGTACGTCCCGTGCCGCGGGCTGCCCACCTGCAGCCCCGCCCGGGCGGTGTTCACGAGGATGACGTCGCGGTCCTCGAAGCGCACCGTGCAGGCGCCCACCGGGCCGGCGCACGGTGCCACCAGGGGCACCGGGCCGATGTCGGCGTTGTCCGACACCGAGGCGACTGCGTAGTGCAGCCCGCGCGCGGCCAGCTGCGCCTGAAGGATCACGAGGTAGTCGAGGCTGGGGCCGGTCCCCGGCCCCGTGGTCGTCCACCGCGACACCTCCTGCAGCCCGACCAGGTCGGGCTCCTGCGCCGCCACCTCGTCGGCCAGCGCTGCGCTGCGCGTCGGGAAGCTTGTGAACAGGGACGTACCGTAGATCCGCGCCACAGCGACGAGCACCTCCGTCGGGGTCGTCGCCGCCAGTGCCGGCTTGAGGTCGGCGCCGAGGTAGAGGTTGCGCGTCATCACGGTCAGCGGGACGTGCCGGGCGGGCGCCGGCTCGGCCGACGCGGCCGACGGCGCGGCCAGCGGCAGGGCAACGGCCAGCACGACGGCGGCACGGAGGACGAAACGGGTGGGCAGGCGCGACATGCCCCGACCGTCTGCCCCGTCGTGCGGGTGATCAATGGCCCGGAAGGATTGGTGACCCTGTGCGCCGACTCGTCACCGTCCGTGCAGGTGCCGGGCCGCCGACGTCGAACCAGGCCAGGTGCCCAAGCTCCGTCTCGCCGTGGTCGCCTTGCTTCTGCTCTCTGCGGTACCGGGTCGAGCGGCCGTCACGACCGCGCCGGGGTGCGCGGCGCTGCGGCCGCACCGCTGGGCGCCTGCCTCCGGCGTCACCAACCCGCGCGGCGACCTGCGGGTCTTTGCCATCCAGTACAAGCAGGACGTCCGCAACGTCGAGACCTACCAGTCGTTCCGGACGGCGATGGACTGCCTGGTGCGTGACTTCGTCCTGCCGCACCGCGTGCCGAACCGGCCCACGCTCGTCGTCTTCAACGAGGACATCGGGCTGATGACGCTGGCCACCGGCGCGCGGGGTGCCGCCGTCCGGCAGCAGGCCGCCACCCCGCTGCGCGCCCCGGTGGGCGACCAGGTGCCGGCGGGCGCCCTGGCGGCGCTCGGGACGCTGAACGCGGCCTACGCCCCGCAGGTCGCGGCGTACCAGGCGTTGTTCGGCCCCGTCGACCCTCGCAAGCAGGTGCTGCTCGGGGCCACGGACACGTTCGTCCGCACGTTCATGATGACCTTCAGCGACCTCGCGAAGCGGTACGGCGTGTACGTGGTCGCGAGCAACAACATGGCCACCTACCGGGAGAGCCACGATCCCGCGGAGGTGGCGCTGTTCGGCGACCCCGAGGTGCGCGACGGCCGCGCCTTCGTCGCCACGAGCGGGCGGGTCGTGAACGCGACGTACCTCTGGGGCCCGAAGGACGTGCACCGCAGCACCCCCGCCGGCACGACCAACCTGCTGTTCCGCAACGAGAAGGTGCCGCTCACCGAGTCGGAGAAGACCCTGCTGGCCCTCGACGAGGGGCCGGCGAGCGGCCCGGCCGGGGTCGCGAACGCCCGCGGCTGGGTCGTCGCGGGGCACCGCCTCGGCTTCGGAACCAGCCTGCCGGCGTTCGCGTGGGGCTACCCGTTCGGCAAGCGCCCCAAGGGGTTCCGGCCCTGCGACGGGGACCTGCGCGTCACCTACGCCTCGTGCATGGACGCCCAGGGCGTGGACGTCCTGGTCCAGGCCGAGGCCAACAACGGCCGTTGGGCCGGCAACGGCGGCAACGGCTACTGGCAGCCGCTGGAGTGGATGCAGTCGGCGTGGCGGTCGGTGGCCGACCCGACCCTACGGATCCGGTACGCCGTCAACCCCTTCATGGTCGGCAACCTGCTCGACATGCCCTTCGACGGCCAGACCGCGATCCTCGCCCGGGGCGCCCGCGCACGACCCACGACCTACGTGGGCAACTCCCTTCCCGAGCGTCTGGAGTCGGGGCCCAAGCCGGAGTTCCTCCGGCTCGTCCCCTGGGTCGTGCCGGACGGGCCGCGCGCCGGTCTCGAGGCGACCAGCGCGAAGCTCGCGCCCGGCTCCGGGGACGCGCTGGAGAACGACTACCTGCAGACGGCGCTCTACGCCGACCTCCTCCCTGCGGCACGGGAGTCGCGGTAGGCCGCGAGAGGCCGAGCCCCGACGGGGCGTCGTGCGACTCCCGTTGCGGCCGTGAGCCGCGTCAGGGCACGGCGACCCCGGTGAGCACCAGGACCTTCTCCTCGGTGAGGTCGTGCATCGCCGAGCGCACGCCCTCGCGACCCGTCCCGGACGCCTTCGTGCCGCCGTACGGCATCTGGTCGGCCCGGTAGCTGGGCACGTCGTTGACGACGACTCCGCCGACCTCGAGCTCGCGCGCGGCCCGGAAGGCCGTCTCGAGGCTGCGGGTGAACACGCCGGCCTGCAGCCCGAAGCGACTGTCGTTGACGAGCCGGAAGGCTTCGTCGACGCCGTCGACCGGCTGCAGCACGAGCACCGGCCCGAACACCTCCTCGTCGAGCACCTTGGCCCCGGCGGGCACGTCCTCGAGCACCGTCGGGAGGTAGGTGCGGCCGTCGCGCTCCCCGCCGCAGAGCGCCTTCGCGCCACCAGCGACCGCCTCGTCCACCCAGGAGGCGACGCGGACAGCGGCCTCGTCGTTGACCAGCGGGCCGACGTCGTCTGCGACCGAGAGCGCCTGGACCTGCGAGAGGAGCGCGTCGCGGAAGGCTGAGTGCACCGACCGGTCGACGTACACCCGCTGGACCGAGATGCAGGACTGGCCGCCTTGGTACATCCCGAACGTCGCGGTCCGCTGCGCCGCCCAGGCGAGGTCCGGCACGTCGTCGCACACCACCACGGCCGCGTTGCCACCGAGCTCGAGCACCACGTGCTTGCGCGGCACCGCGTCGCGGATGCCCCAGCCCACGGGGACGGAGCCGGTGAACGACACCACGGGCAGCCGTGGGTCGCGCACGAGCTGCTGCGTCGTCTCGTTGTCGACGGGCAGCACCGCCCACGACCCGGCGGGCAGGTCGGTCTCCGCGAGCAGCTCAGCCAGCAGCAGGGCGGTGCGTGGGGCGGCCGGCGCCGGCTTCACCAGGATCGGTGCGCCGACCGCGAGCGCGGGGGCCACCTTGTGGGCCACGAGGTTGAGCGGGAAGTTGAACGGTGAGATCCCGAGCACCGGGCCGCGCGGCACCCGGCTGACCAAGGCGAGGCGCCCTGCCGCGGCCGGGTCGGTGTCGAGCCGCTGGAGCTCCCCCGACCAGCGCCGCGCCTCCTCGGCCCCGAAGCGGAAGGTGCTCACCGCCCGGGTCACCTCGACGGCCGCCCACCGGTCGGGTTTGCCGGTCTCCTCGGTGATGAGGGCCCTCACTTCGGGCTCCCGCTCGGCGAGGCGCCGTGACACGTGGTCGAGGGCCGCCGCGCGCACGTGCGCCGGGGTGGCGGCCAGCTCTCGCCGTACGGCGTCCGCAGCCGCAACCGCCGCCTCGACCTCTACCGGAGTCATCGTCGTCCCCTAACGTGATCGTCGACCGTCGAAGAGTCTGCCCCGACCAGGAGCGCTCCATGGCCAAGCGCAACACCCTCGCCTTCGTAGCCCTCGCCGCCGCCGACACCGTGCTCGCCGCGGCGGGCAAGGAGAAGGCCCGCCGCGTCACCAAGCCGCTGCTGATGCCGACCCTGGCCCTCGGCCGGAGCCGGCCGACGCAGCGCGCGCTCGTGCTCGGCGGCCTCGGCGACGTGGCCTTGCTGGGCGAAGGCGGGGCGGCCTTCACGGCGGGGCTGGGGAGCTTCCTCGCGGGGCACCTCGCCTGGATGGCGGCGCTGCGCCAGCGGGTCGGCGGCGGGTGGCTGCGGGAGCGCCCGTGGGCGGCGGCGCCGTACGTTGCCGCGTTCGTCGGCCTCAACGCCTACCTGTGGCCGCGCACCGGCAAGGACCGCCTGCCCGTCCTGCTGTACTCCACAGCGCTGCTCGGGACCGCGCTCACCGCCCTCGACAGCGGTGAGGCACGTACGGCGGCAGGTGGCGCCCTCTTCCTCACCAGCGACGCGCTGCTGGCCCTCGAGCGGTTCGCCGGCGTGCAGCTCCCCGGCCACGAGGGCCTGGTGATGGCGACCTACACGAGCGCCCAGGGCCTGCTCGCCGCCGAGGACGAGGGCTGAGCGTCACCGCCTCCTGCGGCGCACGGCGAGCAGCCCGGCGCCGGTGAGGGCGAGCACCCCGGCCGCCGCGCCGGGTACGCGGGCGGTGCGGCCGCACGCGGCGTGGCGCGCGTTCCAGGCC
>JBKOVB010000070.1:0-7671 GCA_046723735.1 Actinomycetota bacterium
CGCCGGGGTCAGCCGCCCGTCGGTGACCGCCGCCGCCAGCAGCGGCAGGTCGTGCAACGCACTGCTGCGGCGCACGTCCGAGCCGGCCTGCTGCCCGGTGAGCACCGCGGTGTCACGCCACCAGGACCGCACATCGGTCAGCTCCGGCATCCCGGCGAGATCCGGGTCGCGGTCCGGGTTCACCGGCAGCAGCCCACCGCTGGTCGCCTGCAACCGGCCCAGGGCCACGTCGCGCACCCCGGTCAGCCGCCCCACCGCCACGTTCACCTGGCTGGTCAGCTCCTGCAGCTCCCGCGCCGACAGCCCCGCAAGGTCCGTCGCGCACACCGCGTCGACGGCCTCGTCCAGAGCGGCAGCCGGGGTGGTCATGTGCGTCACGATACGGGGCGGGTCCGACAGAACGGACGCGTGCTTTTCCTTTGTTTGCAGGCGAAGTTGCTGTGGACAGCGGTCCGAGGCTGTCGGACCCGCGAGGTACCCGCACCAACGCGGGCCAACAGCCAGAACAATGATGCGCGCAAGCTGGTCAACCGAAGATGAGTGCCCCGCGCGTGATCCATTGCACACAGTGAAACATTGCAGTCACTGCAACAAGACGCCGATGGTGGATCCATGTCCACCGGTCTGCGCGAGCGCAAGAAGAGCGAGACCCGTGCCGCCCTCGCTTCGGCCGCCGTGCGACTGGGCGCCGAACGCGGCTACGCGCACGTCACCGTCGACGACATCGCAGAGGCCGCAGGCGTCTCGCCACGCACCTTCTTCAACCACTTCGCCACGAAGGAAGAGGCCTTCGTCGCGCACGACATCGAGCGCGGCAGGGCGCTCCTGGCGAGGCTGCGCGACGAGCCCCTCGACCGGCCCGTCTGGCCGCTGCTGACCCGCGCGCTCGGCGAGCACCTCGACACCGGTACGGCGAACCGCGAGGCCGTCCGCGCGCACTACGCCCTGCGCACCGACCCTGCCGTGCTCGCGCACCAGCACCTCGAGTTCGCCGTGCTCGAGGCGGACCTGGTGGAGGAGCTGTCCCGCCGTACCGGCAACCGCATGCAGGCCCGGCTGCTCGCCGGCACCGCCGTGGCCGCGATGCGCGCGGCCGTCACCACCTGGATCGAGGACGACCAGGTCCGTACCCTCCGCGAGCTCTTCGACGACGCCGTCGCGCAGCTCTCCTCCGCGTTCTGACCAGGAAGGCACAGACATGGCTGCGCGCCTCTACCGGCTCGGCTCGTTCTCCTACCGCCGTCGCCGCCTCGTGGCGGTGCTGTGGCTGCTGCTGCTCGTCGCACTCGGTACGGCGGCAGGTGCCCTCAAGGGCACGTACTCGTCGCAGTTCACGATCCCGGGCACCGAGTCGCAACGCGCCCTCGACGCGCTGGCCACCCGGTTCCCGACCTCCGGGGTGGACCTGGCGAGCGCCAACGTCGTGCTGGCCGCCCCTGCGGGCGAGCGCCTGGACAGCCCGGCCCACCGGGCGGGGGTCGAGGCGGTGCTCTCGAAGGTGCGGGACAACGCTCACGTGGCGTCGGTGACCGACCCCTTCGCCACCCGCTCGGTCTCGCGCGACGGCCGCGTGGCTCTCGCGCACGTCACCTACGACATCGTCGGCATCGACGTCGGCACCCAGGTCCAGGAGGAGCTCTTCGCCGCCGCGACCCCGGGCCGCGCCGCCGGCCTGCAGGTGGAGTTCTCCGGACCCGCCGCCCAGCACCTGGAGAAGGGCGGCCTGGGCGAGCTGCTCGGCGTCGCCGTCGCTGCCGTCGTGCTGCTGGCGATGTTCGGCTCGGTCGTCGCCGCCGGTCTGCCGCTGCTGACGGCCTTCGTCGGCGTCGGCACCGGCCTCACGGTCATCACCGGGCTGACCGGGATCCTGTCGCTGAGCTCGCTCACGCCGGTGCTCGGCCTCATGCTCGGCCTGGCCGTCGGCATCGACTACGCGCTGTTCATCATGAGCAGGTTCCGCGACGAGCTCATCCACGGCCGTACCGGCGAGGACGCTGCCGGCCGGGCCGTCGCCACCGCGGGCAGCGCCGTCGTGTTCGCCGGGCTGACCGTGGTCATCGCGCTCGTCGGGCTCCTGACGGTGCAGATGCCGTTCATCTCGAGCATGGGCCTCGCCGCCGCGGGCACCGTCGCGGTCGCGGTCCTCGTCGCGCTCACGTTGCTGCCGGCGCTGCTGGGCTTCTCCGGCTGCCGGGTGCTGGGCCGGCGCGGCGTTCCGGCATCCGACGAGGAGGCCCCGCGCCGCACGCTCGGGCACCGCTGGGGGCTGTTCGTGTCCCGGCACCCCGTGCCGGTGCTCACCGCGGTAGTCCTCGCGCTCGGGCTGCTCGCCGTACCTGCTCTGTCCCTCAAGACTGCGCTGCCCGACGAGGGATCGCTCTCCGCAAGCACCTCCAACCGGCGTGCGTACGACCTGCTCTCCACCTCGTTCGGCAAGGGCGTCAACGGCCCGCTGGTCGTGGTGGTGGAGAGCACTGCTGCCAGGGGCACCGAGGCGGTCAGCGCGGTTCGGGAGGGTCTGGAGCGGCTCCCCGGCGTCGCGGTCGTGCTCTCCCCGGTCGCCAACCAGGCGCACGACACCTTCCTCGTCACCGTCCTGCCGACGGGTGGTCCCGCGAGCGAGCAGACCAAGGACCTGGTCGGCCGGATCCGGCACGACGCCCACGGCTGGCACCAGCGCACCGGCGCGACGGTGGCCGTCACCGGCCAGACCGCGATCATGATCGACGTGAGCGGCAAGCTCCGCGCCGCGCTCCCGGTCTACCTGCTGGTCGTGGTGGGGCTGGCACTGGTGCTGCTCACCGTCGTCTTCCGGTCGGTGGTCATCCCAGCCATGGCCGCGCTCGGGTTCCTGCTGACGATGGCCTCGACCTTCGGCGCCATCGTCGCGATCTTCCAGTGGGGCTGGTTCGCGGATGCCCTCGGCATCACGTCGACCGGCCCGATCATCGCCTCGCTGCCGATCTTCATGATCGGCGTCATCTTCGGCCTCGCCATGGACTACCAGGTGTTCCTGGTCAGCCGGATGCGCGAGGAGCACGTGCACGGCGCCGAGGCCACACCCGCGGTGGTCGACGGCTTCCGGCACGGCGCACGCGTGGTGTCCGCGGCGGCGCTCATCATGATCAGCGTGTTCGCCGCCTTCATGCTGAGCCCGGACGCGAGCACCAAGTCGCTCGGGTTCGCCTTCTCGTTCGGCATCGCGGTGGACGCCTTCCTCATCCGGATGACCGTGGTGCCTGCCGTCATGGTGGTGCTCGGCCGGCGAGCCTGGTGGCTGCCGCGACGGCTGGACCGCGTGCTGCCGCGGGTCGACATCGAGGGCGAGGGGTTGCGCGTGGTGGACGAGGCCGAGGCCTCACTGCACCAGGCGCCCGCCCGCCTCTGAGCCCACCTCGAGCCGCGGGTCGGGCAGCCCGAGCACGCCCTGCAACCGCAAGGTGTCCCGGCCCGCCGCCTTGGCGGCGTAGAGCGCCTGGTCGGCGCGCTCCAACGTCTGGTCAGGCGGTCCACCCATGTGCTCCGCGATGCCCGCGCTGAACGTGCTCGCGGGGCCGGTCGCCCGCCACGTCTCCTGCAGCCGCTCCACCGTGCGCTCGGCGCGCAGGGCGTCGACAGCGGGCAGCACGATGAGGAACTCCTCGCCGCCGAACCGTGCCACCCGGTCGTGCTCGCGCAGGCCGGCGAGCAGGTGCGCCGCCAGCTCCCGCAGCACGACGTCCCCGGCAGCGTGCCCCAGCCCGTCGTTCACGTCCTTGAAGTGGTCGAGGTCGACCATGACCACGCTGTCGCCGCTCTTGAGCTCGGCGAGCAGCTCGTGCGCCTGCCGACGGTTGCCCACGCCGGTGAGCGGGTCGGTGAGCGCCGCCGCGGCGAGCCGCTCGACGGACGTCCGCTCGGCGACGAACTGCTCCGCGTTGTCCAGCGCCGCCCCTGCCGTGGCGGCGAGCACCCGCACCGCCTCCACCTCCTCGGGGTGCACGGCGCGCGGCCGTGACGTCGTCGCGTGCAGCACCCCGACGACCTCCCGACGGCGGAACACCGGTACGGCGACGCCACCGCCCCCGGTCGACGCCTCCGTCCCGTCGTCGACCACCGGCGCAGCGCTGCGCCACGCCGCGCCCACGACACCGGCCATGGTGCGGGCCCGCTCGGCCGGAACGAGCTCGGCTCCGTCGTACCCGAGCTCGAGGACGGCCTCGGACACGGCCGTCAGCACCCGTCCGGGCTCGAGCTGCTGCAAGCCGGCACTGGCCCGCGCCACCACGCCGAAGGCGCGGGCGGCCTGCTCCGCGCGGCTGTGCTCGCGCACCGCGGTGTCCATCGCGTAGGCGATGGTCTCCGCCACGATGACTGACCCGCACAGCGTGAGGAGCATCGCGCGCGCGTCGACACCGTCGCCCGTGACGGCGGTCGGCAGGGCGTAGGCCGCGGCGGCCAACGGCACGAAGCGCAGCGACGACCAGCGGCGATGGTTAGCGCCCAGCCAGGCGAAGGCGATCATGAAGGGCACGCCCTGCGCGGCCACGGCGGTGAGGCCCAACCCCTCGTGGACGGCCACCACCGCGAAGCCGGGCAGCAGGAGCAGCATCGTGCCCCCGCGCGGCAGCCGCCGCCACGGGCCCCAGAGCCCGAGGGCGACGAGGGTCAGCTCGACGCCTGCAAGCCCGAGCAGCTGCGGCGTGGGCTGGTCGGTGACCAGCACCGCGATGACCGAGCGCACCGTCGCCACCGCGAACAGCAGTGACGCCTGGTGGGCGGCACGGGTACGCGGATCAGACACCCTTGAACTGTCGGAAGGCGACGGGGTGCTCCATCAGTGCCTGGAGGGCCCATCTCGAAGATGGCCCAAAAGGGCTAGCAGGACGGATCGGGTGCCCTGGGCAGCACCGGCGATGCCCGCTGCGCTGGGTTGACAGGCTTCGAATAGTCGATAGAGTCCTTCGAACTATGGAGGCGGCCGGGGACCAGGTGCTCGTGGCGGGACAGGCGTCTCCTCCCACGCGCCGGGTCACCGCGGTGATGGAGCTGCTCGTGGAGCGGCCGCTCACCCACGCCGAGGTGAGCCGGACGCTCGGGATCAGCTCGGCGACGGCGCACGCCATCCTCCGGGAGCTGGTCGCCACAGGCTGGGCTTCGCGCGACGAGGCGTCCCGGCGGTTCACCCTGGGCCCCCACTTCCACGACCTCGCCCGCACCGTCACGACCCGGCAGCTCGAGGTGCGCTCGGTGCTGGGCTCGGTCGTCGCCGACCTCGGCGTCCCGGCCTCGCTCACGAGCCGGGTCGGCACCCGGTTGGTCGTGGACGAGGCCGTCTCGCCGCACGGCGTCGAGGGCCCGACCGTCGGCCAGAGCGCGCCCTTCCTGGCCCCGCTCGGGGCGCTGTTCGCGGCCCACCTCGGCGAGGCCGACAGGGAGGCCTGGCTGTCCACGCTGGCCGAGCACCGCGACCAGCTGACGAAGCGCCTGGACCGCCTGCGCCGGGACGGGTACATGGCCGAGCGCCACGGCTCCGCGGCCATGCGCCTCGTGGCCCTGCTGCAAGACCTCGACGCCGACCTGGCGGCCGACGTGCTCGTTCCGCTGGCCACCACGGTGATGCGCGAGATCGCCGTCGCCGATGAAGGCACCGGTGCCAGTGGGACCACGCAGGTGTCCACCGTCTCGGTGCCGGTCTTCGGCGCCGGCGAGGTCGTCACCCACACGCTCAACGCGCACCCGGCCCGGTCCATGACAGCGCACGAGGTGCGCCAGGTCGCCGACCGGCTCGCCGCCGCCGCCCGCCTCCTGCCGGGTGCCGCATGACCACCCTGGAGGATGAATGAGCACCGCCGACGAGCAGATCCTGTCCGGCCAGGCCTGGACCGACTTCTGCCGCGCCCTCGAGCAGGCCGGGCAGCAGGTGCTGCGCGGCCCCAAGACCGTGCTCGACCAGGCGGAGGGCTACCGCTACCTCACACGGCTGCTGCGCAACTCGCTCTACGCGACGCTCGAGAACTCCGACACCGACCGGCCGCGCTGGCAGGGCCTCGACCTCGTCAAGATCGGCGCCGACAACCCGGACAACGTCTACCACTCGGCCCCCGTCAAGGGCGCGAACACCTACCGCATCACCGGGCAGCGGGGCACGATCGCCTACGTCTCCTTCGGCAGCAAGGCGAACCGGTACGCCAAGGACGGCACCATGGCGTCCACCGGCGAGCTGCGCAACGACGACCTGGTCGTCGAGCCGGACGGCTCCGTCGAGATCCACGTGGGCGTGGAGCGCCCCGCGGGCGCGAAGAACTGGCTACCGCTGGCGCAGGACTCCACGATGATCGTGCTGCGGGAGTCGTACCTCGACCGCACGACGGAAGTGCCCGGGACGTGGGCGATCGAGCGGCTCGAGCAGACGCCTCCCACCGCGCCGCTGTCCGCCGAGCACGTCGTCCGGTCGCTTCAGCGCACCGCCCTGGGCGTCATGGGGACGGCCGCCACCTTCGCCGCCTGGACCGAGATGTTCATGCAGCGCCCGAACGAGCTCGTCGACTGGGGCCAGGACTTCTTCCAGCGCGCGGGCGGCGACCCCGAGATCTTCTACCTGCACGGCTACTGGGAGCTCGAGCCCGGTCAGGCCTGGGTCATCGAGACCGAGGTGCCGGACGCGCCGTACTGGAACTTCCAGCTCTCCAACTGGTGGATGGAGAGCCTCGACTGGGACAAGCGGATCACGGTCAACAAGCACACCGCGAAGCTCGAGGACGACGGCCGGCTCGTCCTCGTCGTGGCCGACAAGGACCCCGGCTGGGGCAACTGGATCGACACGACCGGCCACACCAACGGCACCGCCCTGATCCGCTGGGTCGGCACCGACCACCATCCTCTCCCGACGTGCAAGGTGGTTCAGCTGTGAAGCTCGAGGTCGACGCGCTGCTCGACGCAGCCAAGGCCAAGGCCGGGTACGACGAGTTCGGCGACCTGTGGTTCCTCGAGCCGCTCGGGGTGCTGGTCGAGGGGCTCAACACCGAGGCCAAGCTGTCGGAGCTCGGCTTCCAGATGACGCAGCGCCGGCTCACCGCGCTGCTCGTCGACCGGCTGCGGCTGCGGCAGTACCAGGCCGCCAACCCCGCCGTCCTGGAGGAGGAAGTCCGCGTCGCCGCGGAGATCTGCGGCCTGCCGCGCACGGGCTCGACACTGCTGCACCGCCTGCTCGCCGCGTCGCCGCAGCTGACGAGCACGCTGTCGTGGGAGTGCTCCTACCCGCTGCCGTTCCCGGGCGAGGGCCCGGATGCCGAGATCCGCAAGGGCAAGGCCAAGAAGATGATGGAGATGTTCCTCGAGCTCTCCCCCGACTTCGGCGACATCCACACCGTGGTCTGGGACGGGCCCGAGGAGGACGTGCTCCTGCTCGACCGCACCTTCACCGCCATGAGCTGGGACTCGTTCTACTGGCTCCCGACGTACGGCGTGTGGCTGCGCTCCTACGACCAGTCCAAGGCGTACAGCGAGCTCCGCGAGTGGCTCCAGGCCCTGCAGCACCAGGACCCCAGCCGCGCGGGCAAGCAGTGGGTGCTCAAGTCGCCGCACCACCTCACCGCTGCGGACACCATGCTCGACACCTTCCCCGGCTCCAAGATCGTGATGACGCACCGCTCCCCGACCAGCGCGGTCCCGTCGTACGCCTCGATGGTC
>JBKOVB010000151.1:0-5178 GCA_046723735.1 Actinomycetota bacterium
GCCGATCGACGCGTGGTCAAACGCCGTCGCGAACTGCTGCTCGGCCTGCTTGAGCCGCGCCCC
The DNA here is from genome assembly GCA_046723735.1 of Actinomycetota bacterium. Classification (GTDB taxonomy): domain Bacteria; phylum Actinomycetota; class Actinomycetes; order Mycobacteriales; family SCTD01; genus RYN-111. Next base: position 64 of record JBKOVB010000151.1, read on the forward strand.
GCTGCGCATGACCAGAGCACGGATCATGACGACCGGCAGGCTGAGGAGCAGGCACAGGACGGCGACCGTCACTCCGGACACCGTGTGCCCGGAGACGTCTTGCTGCGGCCAGATCCAGGCGACCAGCGCTACCGGGAGGACTGTCGCGAGCAGGCCCGACGTGCTGTAGCGCAGCGGCCCCGCGACGAGCACGAACACGCCGTACGCGCCGCCCCCGCCGGGCACGTCGTGGAAGGCGAGCGAGTAGGCGGCGTAGACGACCACGTCCGCCGCGGTCGACAGCCGCCCCCAGCTGCGCGCCCGTTCGGGCGACCGCACCTTCGTCAGCAGGAGGGCCGCGACGAGCGAGGCCACGGCGAGGACGACGTTGACCACCGCCGGCACGACGAGGGTCTCGGGGCTGCTGCTGGAGGACAGCAGGATCGTCAGCCCACCCACGAGCAGGAACGTCGTGCGCAGCAGCGCGAGCAGCGCTTCGTACCGCGCCTCCGGCAGCGCCTCGGTCAGGCGGGCCACGAGGCGGCGCCAGCTCGCTTGCATGGCGCCGACGGTATGTCCGACTTGCCAGGACTGACGATGACGAGTCATGACTACGGGAGCTGGCACGGGCGGGCTAGCGCGACGGCCGGAGATCGGGCAACAGGCCCCGTGCGAGCGTGGCCGTCTCTCGGCCGTTCAGTTCTGCGGCCGCGAGGGCCCCCGCGAGGAAGGGCACGAGCGACACCACGTTGCGCCGAAGGCGGCGAACCACCTGGGCGCGCAGCTCGCGTCGGGCGCGGGCGGACAGGATCCCTGCGAGGGGGTTGTCGCCCTCCACGGAGACACCCACCGCGCGGCGCGACGACCACGACCTCAGGTAGGCGAGCCCGACCTGGGTCCTGGTGCCGAGCGGGGCACGGCCGTAGACGACGTGCAGCTCGGCCACCAGCTTGACCTCGACCGCCACGACAGCCAGCGTCTCGGCACCCAGGACCACGGGCGCCGCCAGCAACGCAGGCGGAGCGGCCACCTCCAGCGAGGCGAGCGCGCCGGCCGCGGCGCCGATGGCCGCGGTGGTGCGGGACGCGTTGCGGACCAGGGCCTGGGCCAGCTCGTCGCCCGACAGGCCGTGGTGGTGCTGGCGCAGCGTCAGCAGGTCACGCACGGGCAGGTGCTCGACAACCTCGTCGACGAGCAGGTCGGTCAGGTGCCGGGCCGAAGAGAGGCCGCGAGCGCCGACCTGGCGTCCCAGCCGGCCGGCAGCCTCCGCCAGGAGACGCGCGCGCTCACGACGGTCGAGGTCGGGGGCGGTCAGCCGCCCCACGACCTCGCCCAGGTGCTGCGGTCCGGTCAGGCCGCGCACTCGCGGCAGATGAGCTTGCCGTCCTTCTCCGACGCGAGCTGGCTGCGGTGGTGGACGAGGAAGCAGGAGGAGCAGGTGAACTCGTCGCTCTGCTTGGGGAGCACCTTGACGGTCAGCTCCTCCCCTGACAGGTCGGCACCGGGCAGCTCGAGGCCCTCAGCCAGCTCCGCCTCGTCGACGTCGACGCTCGCCGACTGCGCCTCGGCGCGCCGAGCCTTCAGCTCCTCGAGGCTGTCCTCCCCGAGGTCGTCCACCTCGGAGCGGCGTGGGGTGTCGTAGTCGGTCGCCATGGGTCAGGTCTCCTCGGTTCGCATCCGGCGCGGGGGTCAACGCACGACGGGGTCGTTCTGTGCCCGGCAGCAGCCACGAGTTTTCGTGACCTGCTGCACAGGTGGACAAGGGTTGTCGATGTGCTGCGGAGCCGCAGAGGGTAGCGGAGCTCAGTCTCGGCGCGCCGCTTCGGCGTAGGCCCCCCAGAGCAGGTCGGTGAGCTGACGGGCCAGCTCCTCCCTCCCCAGGTCCTTCGCGGCCAGCCAGCGGTCACCCGCCGCCTGCACCATGCCCACGATCCCGGCCGCCCATACGCCCGCGCGCGGGTCGTCCTCCCCAAGGCGGAGCTCGTGGGCGATCCCGGCCGCGAGGAGCTCCTGGAGCCGCCGGACGAAACCTCGGACCGGGCCGTGCGCCTGCACCGCCTCCTCCGACTCCACCAGGAACCGGTAGACCTGCGGCTCCTGCTCGATCACGGCGAGATACGTGCCGATCGTGCGCTCCACTCGCTCGCGGGCGGTGCCGCCCTCGGTGAGCGCGTCCACGAGGGCGTCGAGCAGCCGGTCGGTGTGTCGCTCGGCCAGCGCGGCGTACAGGCCGCCCTTGTCGCCGAAGTGACGGTAGAGGATCGGCTTGGTGATGCCTGCCTCGGCGGCGATGGTCGCCATCGAGGCCGAGGCCCCGTCCCGCTGCACGACCGCGTCGGCCGCGGCGAGCAGGCTCTCGCGGCGTGCGTCGCGGTCGTGCACCAGGGTCATGCCTTCGCCTTCCTTCCTCTTGCGTCCTACCGCTCAGGCGGGCGATCGAGAGCGATTCGTAGGACGCAACGAGGGGGGTCGCTACGGGATCTGGTGCCCGGAGATCGCCCGGCTGATGATCAGCCGCTGGATCTCGCTGGTGCCCTCGAAGATCGTGTAGATCTTGGCATCGCGGTGCCAGCGCTCCACGGGGTACTCCCGCGTGTAGCCGTTCCCACCCAGGATCTGGATCGCCTTCTCGGTCACGTCGACGGCCGTCTCGCCGGCGAACAGCTTGCTCATCGAGCCCTCACCGGCCTCGAAGGGCACGCCGTTGCGCCCCATCCAGGCGGCCCGCCAGACCAGCAGGCGGGCCGCGTCGATCTTGGTCTTCATGTCGGCGAGCATGAAGGCGATGCCCTGGTTCTGCACGATGGGGCGACCGAACTGCTCACGCGTCTTCGCGTAGTCGAGGGCGTACTCGTAGGCCGCGCGCGCGATGCCGACGGCCTGGGCGCCCACCGACGGGCGGGACGCCTCGAAGGTGGCCATCGCGGCCTGGCCGCCCTTCTCCCGGACGCTGGCGATGCTCTCGCCCCGCTCCAGGGCCGCCTGCCGCTCCCGGGCCTTGGCCAGCCGCGCGTCCAGCCGGTCCTTGCCGCCCAGCAGGCAGCTGCCCGGGATGCGCAGGTCCTCGAGGATCACCTCGGAGGTGTGCGAGGCGCGGATGCCGTGCTTCTGGAACTTCTGGCCCATCCGCAGGCCCTTGCCCTTGAAGTCAGGGCCGACCACGAAGGACGCCTGCCCGCGGGCCTTCAGCTCGGGGTCGACCGAGGCCACCACCACGTGGACGTCCGCGATCCCGCCGTTCGTGATCCAGGTCTTGACGCCGTTGAGGACCCACTCGTCGGTCTTCTCGTCGTACACCGCCCGGGTCTTCATGCTGGAGACGTCCGAGCCGGCGTTGGGCTCCGACACCGCGAGGGCGCAGAGCTTGACGTCGTCCGGGGTACCGAAGCACTGCGGGGCCCACTCGCCCAGCTGCTCGGGCGTGCCGTTCGCGAGGATGCCGGCCACGCCCAGCGTGCTGCCGACGATCGAGAGCCCGATCCCGGCGTCGCCCCAGAAGAGCTCCTCCATGGCGACGGGCAGGTTGATGCCGGTCTCGTCGCCCCAGATGCTGGCGAAGAAGTCGAGGGAGTAGATGCCCGCCTTGGCCGCCTCCTGGATGACCGGCCAGGGGGTCTCCTCCCGCTCGTCCCACTCGTGCGCTGCGGGACGGATGACGGTCTCCGCGAACTCGTGCAGCCACTTCTGCAGGGTGCGCTGGTCCTCGGTGAGCTCGAGGGTGAAGCCGGCCATGTGCGTTCTCCAGGGGGATAGGTGTTACCGCCGGTAACAGTCGCCCGTCCGCCGCCCTGTGTCAAGAGCCCGTACGGCGGTGCGGCGGGCGTCACACCGCCGCGCACTCCTAGCCTGGGCCGGTGCCTGGACGCCTCCTCGCCGCCGGCCTCTGCCTCGCCGCCCTCACGGGCTGTGCCGCGGGCAGCCCCGGTCGTGCCGCCGCTCCCTCCCCGTCGAGGAGCCCGTCCGTGCCCTCACCGTCGCCCGTGCCGGTCGTGACGCCGGACCCCGCGCCGTCCGCCACCGTGGCGGCCACGCCCCGCCGTACCTCGTCACCCGCCGCACGGCCGACCGCGACCCGCACGCGGACGAGAACCGCCGCCCGCTACGCCTTCCCGATCACAGGGTGCTCGGTCAGCTACGGGCACAGCCACCACGACTACCCCGCGACCGACATCTTCGCCGCGCGCGGGTGCACCGTGGTGTCGCCCGTGACGGGCACGGTCGACGAGGTGTCGACGGTGGACCGCTGGAGCTCCTCGACGAACCGCGGTGCGGACCGTGGCGGGCTGTCCTTCTCGGTGGTGGGCACGGACGGAGTGCGCTACTACGGCTCCCACCTCTCTTCGGTGTACGTGCGACCTGGCCAGCACGTGACCGCTGGCACGCTGGTGGGCCGGGTCGGCAACACCGGCAGCGCGCGGGGCATCGCCACCCACCTGCACTTCGGGCTGTCGTGGCCGACCCGACCGGGCGTCTGGTGGGTGCGGCGCGGGGAGGTCTACCCCTGGCGGTATCTCGACAGCTGGCGGGCCGGCGGCACCCTGTCCCCTGCGCGGGCCGTCGCGGCGGAGCACGCGCGGCAGGGAACCGTGCCACCCTGTCGCGTCGACTGCTGACCCGCTCCCCACCCCCGGAGGCCGGCATGGACCTGCTCTACACCGCTGTGGCGACCGCGCGCGGCGGCCGGGAGGGCGAGGTCGTCTCCGACGACGGCGTGCTCGACCTGATGCTGGCCCACCCCAAGGAGCTGGGTGGCCCGGGCGGCGACACCACGAACCCGGAGCAGCTGTTCGCAGCGGGGTACGCCGCGTGCTTCCACTCCGCGCTGAAGCGGGTGGCCGGCAAGGAGAAGCTCGACGTCACGGGCTCCTCGATCACCGCACGGGTCTCGCTGGGCGTCGAGGGGCACGCGTTCGGCCTCGAGGTGACCCTCATCGGGCTGCTTCCCGCGCTCGACGAGCAGACCGCCGAGGAGCTCATGGGCAAGGCGCACCAGGTGTGCCCCTACTCCCGCGCCACCCGCGGGAACATCCAGGTGCACCTGCAGCTCGCCCCTTAGGCGAGCGGGTCGCGGTCGGCGTCGTAGCCGACCAGCAGGTCGTGCAGCGCGGCATGGACGCCCGGCGCCCCCGCCAGCAC
>JBKOVB010000013.1:0-32464 GCA_046723735.1 Actinomycetota bacterium
GATCTGGTCGACCTTGACGACCACGCCGTCGATGTCGTGCTCGACGTCGTGCCGGTGCTCGCCCCAGTTCTTGACGTAGCCGAGCACGCCGTCGAGGTCGTCGAAGACCTCGTAGCGCGCCGACACCGGCAGGCCCCACGCGGCCAGGTGCCTGTAGGCGTCGGACTGGCTCTCCGGCTGCCAGCCCTCGGTGGCGCCGACACCGTGCAGGGTGAGCGACAGCGGCCGGGTCGCCGTGACCCGCGGGTCCTTCTGCCGCAGGCTTCCGGCGGCGGCGTTGCGGGGGTTGGCGAACGGCGGCTTGCCCTCGGCGACGAGCCGCTCGTTGACGGCGGCGAAGTCGGCGGTGGCGAGGAAGACCTCGCCACGCACCTCGAGCAGCGGCGGCACGTCCTCGCCGCTGAGGCGCTTGGGGACCGAGCGCAGCGTGCGGACGTTCGGGGTGATGTCCTCGCCGGTGCGCCCGTCGCCGCGGGTGGCGGCGCGCACCAGCGCCCCCTTGCGGTAGACGAGCGCGACCGCCAGGCCGTCGATCTTGAGCTCGCAGAGGTACCGCGCCGCGCTGCCCACCTCGCGAGCCTGCCGGGCGGCCCAGGTCAGCAGCTCCTCCTCGGTGAAGGCGTTGTCGAGGCTCATCATCCGCTGCAGGTGCTCGACGGGAGCGAAGTCGGTGGAGAACCGCTCCATCACCTTCTGCGTCGGGCTGTCCGGCGTGCGCAGGTCCGGGTGCTGCTCCTCGATCTCCTGCAGCTCCCGCATCATCGCGTCGTACTCGGCGTCGGTGACGGTCGGCTGCGCCAGCACGTAGTACTGGAACGCCAGCTCCTCGAGCCGCTGCGCGAGCTCGACGTGGCGGGCCTGGGCCTGGGTCTCCGTCATGCCGTCACCTCCCGAGCGGCCTCGACGAGCCGCGCGAGCACGGCCCGCGCCTGCTCCGGCGTGGCACCGGCAAGGCCGCAGGCGGGGGTCAGGGTCAGGTCTGTCACGCCGACACGATCTCGCAGACGTACGACGGTTTCGAGGACCTCCTTCACCGCGGGCAGCCTGCCGGGTACGGAGGGCAGCACCCCCAGCAGGAGACCGGTGCCCTGCTCGACGGCCCGCCCCAGGGCGTCCTCGTCGTACGGCAGCGACGCGTCGAAGCTCACCGCCCCGGCCTCGGCCATCAGCGGCAGCGGCGGGTTGGGGGCGCAGCAGTGGACGACCGTGTGCTCCGCGGCGGCGAGGACGGTCCGCAGCTGCTCGCGCGCGGTGGGCTCGTCAGGGGCACGCAGCGTGCCGAAGCCGCTGGCGGTCGGCACCCTGCCGGCGAGCACCGCGGGCAGGGCGGGCTCGTCGAGCTGCACCGCAACGGTGGTCCGGGGGAAGCGCCGCTGCAGGTCGGCCACGTGCTCGCGAACACCTTCGGCGAGCGACGCGGCGAGGTCGCGCACGGCGCCGTGGTCGGCCAGCACCCGGTCGCCGCGGTGGAGCTCGAGCACCGAGGCGAGCGTCCAGGGCCCGGTGGCCTGGACCTTCAGCACCTCGGGCGGGCCGCCGGCGGCGGCCTCCTCGAAGGCGTCGAGATCGCGGGCGACCAGGTCCTTCGCGCGCCCGCCGTCCCGGCTCGGCCGCGGGACCAGCCGCCAGCCGGACGGCTGCAGGTCGACGTCCATGCCGACGAGCAGCGCGGCGCCACGACCGGCCAGGTCGGCGTGAGGCCCCCGGTTCGGCAGCTCCGGGAGGTGCGGGACCGGCAGCTCGCCGAGCACGAGCCGGGCGGCCTCGGCCGGGTCGTCGCCGGGGAGCGAGCCGATCCCGGTGGCGGTGCCCGACCGCCAGATCGTTTCCCCGCGCTCAGCCCGCGCGGATCGGCTCACGCCTTCGTGGCGCGGGTGCGGGTCGTCTTGCGGGGACGCTGGCCGCCGGTGAGGTACGCCAGGTCGGCCTGCAGCGCGGCCACGACCTCGTCCCGGTCAGCGGTGGCTCCGCGCACCGCGAGGCTGAACTGCTGGATCACCTGGAGGTCGGTCAGCTGCACCTCGTCACCCATACCGATCACCCTAGCCGCGCTGTCCCGGGCTCCCGCCCGCGCTCCCCCCGGCCTGGCCGACGAGCTTCGCCGTCTCGGGGTTCTCAGGGCTGCCGGAGGCCCTAGCTGACGAAGATCGCCGCTGCGGGGAAGGGTCAGGCGGCAGTGGCGAGGACGGTCGCTGAGCCGAGAACGGTGTCGCCGTCGTACAGGACCGCGGCCTGGCCGGCCGCGACACCGCGCGCCGGGCTGCCCAGGGACAGCGCCCACCCGTCGCCGTCGGGGCTCACCGTGCACGCGTGGACCATGCCGTGGGCCCGCAGCTGCACCTCGCAGGCCAGGGGCAGCGAGCGCGGCGCCGACCACACGGGCACGCCGGTGCGGATCGTGGTGATGTCGAGGGCCTCCGCCGGCCCGACCGTGACGGTCCGGGAGACGGGCTCGACCGACAGCACGTACCGCGGCCGCCCGTCGGGCGCAGGCACCCGCAGGTCGAGCCCGCGACGCTGCCCGACCGTGTAGGCGTAGGCGCCGTCGTGCCGCCCGACAACCGCTCCGGTCAGCGCGTCGACGACGGGTCCGGGCTGCGACCCGAGCCGGTCGCGCAGGAACCCGGCCGTGTCCCCGTCGGCGATGAAGCAGATGTCATGGCTGTCGGCCTTGTCGGCCACGCCGAGGCCGCGGTCGCGGGCGATCGCGCGCACGTCGTCCTTGGTGATGGCGCCCAGGGGCAGCACGGTGCCGGCCAGCTGCGCCGGCGTGAGCACCGCGAGCACGTAGCTCTGGTCCTTGGCGAGGTCGACCGAGCGGCGCAGCACGCCGTCGGCGAGGCGCGCGTGGTGGCCGGTGACGACGCCGTCGAAGCCGAGGGCCAGCGCCCGGTCGAGCACCGCGGAGAACTTCACCTTCTCGTTGCAGCGCAGGCACGGGTTGGGGGTGCGGCCCGCGGCGTACTCCGCGACGAAGTCGTCGACCACGTCGGCACGGAACTGCGCCGCGAGATCCCAGACGTAGAAGGGGATGCCGAGCACGTCGGCCACCCGGCCCGCGTCGCGCGCGTCCTCGCGCGAGCAGCATCCGCGCGAGCCGGTGCGCAGGGTTGCGGGTGTCTGCGACAGCGCGAGGTGCACGCCGGTGACGTCGTGACCGGCGTCCACCGCCAGCGCCGCCGCAACCGCCGAGTCGACGCCGCCGGACAGCGCAGCGAGCAGCCTCACCGGACCGGCACCCGCCGGGCGCGCTCCACCGCCGCAGGCAGGGCGTCGAGCAACGCGTCGACATCCTGGTCCGTCGAGGTGTGGCCGAGCGAGAAGCGCAGCGACGACCGGGCCGTCACGTCGTCCTGGCCCAGCGCCAGCAGCACGTGTGAGGGCCGGGCGACCCCTGCGGAGCAGGCCGAGCCGGTGGACACCTCGACGCCGCGGGCGTCGAGCAGCATGAGCAGGGAGTCGCCCTCGCAGCCGGGGAAGGAGAAGTGCGCGTTGCCGGGCAGCCGGTGCACCGGGTCGCCGTTGAGCACGGCCTCCGGTACGGCGGCCCGCAACCGCGCGACCAGCTCGTCCCGCAATGCGGCCAGCCGCTGGGCCGTCGTGGCCTGGCGCGCCGTGGCCAGCGTCGTCGCGACGGCGAGACCTGCGAGGGCCGGCGCGTCCAAGGTCCCGGACCGGATGTCGCGCTCCTGCCCGCCGCCGTGCAGCAGCGGCGTGAGCGACACGTCGCGGCCGAGCAGCAGCGCCCCGGCGCCGGGCGGCCCGCCGTACTTGTGACCGGTGAGGCTCAGCGCGTCGGCGCCGCTGGCTCCGAAGTCCACCGGGAGCTGGCCGACGGCCTGCACCGCGTCGGTGTGGAACAGCGCCCCGTGCGCGTGCGCGACCTCGGCGAGCTCGGCGACGGGCTGCACGGTGCCCACCTCGTTGTTGGCCCACATCACTGTGACCAGCGCGACGTCGCTCGGGTCGGGACCGAGCGCCTCCTCCAGCGCCGCGGGGTGCACCCGGCCGAGCGGGTCGACCGGGACCCAGGTCACGGTGGCGCCCTCGTGGGCGGCCAGCCACTCCACGACGTCCAGCACCGCATGGTGCTCCACCGCGCTCGCGAGGAGGCGCGTACGACGGGGGTCCGCCGCCCGCCGCGCCCAGAACAGCCCCTTCACTGCGAGGTTGTCGCTCTCGGTGCCGCCGGCTGTGAAGACGACCTCCGACGGCCGCGCGCCGAGCGCCGCCGCGACCGCCTCCCGCGACTCCTCGACGCTGCGCCGGGCACGCCGCCCGGAGGCGTGCAGCGAGGACGGGTTGCCGGTGCGCGTCATCTCCGCGACGACGGCCTCAACCGCCTCGGGAAGCATCGGCGTCGAGGCCGCATGGTCGAGATAGGCCACGCGCCGAGCCTACCCAGGGTCCGTCCGAGGGAGGTGGGCCGAAGCGGCGCCCACGACGGCCCTCAGGCGCGGGCGAGCACCCGCCGTGTCACAGGCGTTCCCTGCGGCAGCTCGTCGGCTACCACGATCTGCGTCGGGAGGAGGCCGGCGGCAGCGCGGACGTCCCGGGCGACCGCCACCGCCACGTCGCTGGGCTCCGCGTCGGCGCGTGGCACGACGTGCACCACGACCTCGTCGGCGCCGTCCCGCAGGCTGTGGCCGACGACCACGCGCCAGTCGGCCAGGTCCGCTCGGCCCACGAGCGCGCCGGCCAGCCCGCGCAGGTCGACCACGCGCGTCCCGGAGCGCAGCGCCAGTGTCGGCACCAGCGCGGCGGGCGCGACGTCGACCACCCGCGGAACCGTCCGGCCGCACCCCGAGCAGGGCCCGGTCTCCAGCCGGTGCGCGAGGTCCCCGGTGCGCCAGCGCAGCAGCGCGCTGCCCTTCAGACCGAGCTGGGTCAGGACGACCTCGCCGTCCTGCGCCGCGGGCTCGCCGGTCTCCGGGTCGACGAGCTGGAGTACCTCGAGGTCGGGGTACGTGTGCAGCCCGCCGCCCGGCCGGCACTCCCCCCAGGCGAGCCGATGGCCCTCCGGCACGTGCACCGTCAGCAGCCTCGCCTGGACGCCGGCGCGTGCGAGCGCCTCCTCCGCCTCCGCGCGCTCGTCGGGACGAGGCGCCCCGACCAGCAGCAGGGTGCGGACCGACCCCAGCGGCGCGCCCGCCTCGTCGAGGTCGTCGAGGCTGCGGCCAGCGTGCGCCGCCGGCACAGCCAGCACGGTGGCCGGGACGAGGTGGAGGGCCGCGGCCACCTCGTCGGCGTCGTCGCCGGGGAACAGCGCCGGCGCACCGCTGCCGAGCGCGGCGAGCTCCAGCGCCTGCCGCGCCGCCGTACGCTCGTGGGGCAGGTTCGCGACGAGGACGTCGTCCCGACCCAGGCCCAGCACCTGCCACAGCCGCGCACCGGCACGGGTCACCACGTCCAGGTCGCTCCGGGTGCTGGCCACCGGGAAGCGCACCCCGTGCCCCGCCGTCACGAACGACGTCGGCCGGGTGTCGGCCTCGACCACGGCCCGGTAGCGGCCGGGGCGCACCAGTCGCCGGGCCAGGCCCTGACGCAGCCGCGGGCCTTCCGCGTGCAGCGCCCAGCCGGTCTCGTTCGCCTGCAGCACCAGTGCCGCGGCTCCGGCCGGGTCGCCGTCGGGGCACACGTCCCGCTCGCCCACGCAGGGCAGCCCGGCGAGACCCGCGGGCGTCGCGGCCGCGGCTGCCGTCGTACCGAGGGCGGAGAAGCGCTCCCGCCAGTACGGCGAGAAGGGACCCACCGCGTGCACCAGCTGCGCCTTCAAGGCCTGGGCCTGCACGGCCTGCTGCTGCTGGGGTGTGCGGCGGTCCCACGGAGGCATGCGCGGGAGTCTAGGGAGAACACCCTCGAAGGACCGGGCCAGGCCGGGCAATAGGGTTCGCGCATGACGCGCTGGACGCTCGACGACATCCCGGACCAGACCGGCCGTACCGCGCTGGTCACCGGGGCCAACTCCGGCCTCGGGCTCGCCACCGCGCGTGAGCTCGGCCGACGTGGCGGCCGCGTGCTCATGGCCTGCCGCAACGCGAGCAAGGCGGAGCAGGCGCTCGCCGACCTGCGCGCCGAGGTGCCCGGCATCCAGGCCGAGGTCGTGCCGCTGGACCTGTCGTCGCTCGCCTCGGTCGACGCGGCGGCCGAGGACGTCGCCGGGCGTGTCGACGCCCTCGACCTGCTCGTCAACAACGCCGGCGTCATGGCCGTCGGCAAGGGCACCACGGCCGACGGCTTCGAGGTGCAGATCGGCACGAACCACCTGGGGCACTTCGCCCTCACGGGCCGGCTGCTGCCGCTGCTGCGGCGAGCCGACGCACCGCGGGTCGTCACGGTCTCAAGCCTGGCGCACCTGATCGGGCGCATCGACTTCGACGACCTCATGGGCGACCGGCGGTACGGCCGCTGGCGCGCCTACGCCCAGAGCAAGCTCGCCAACCTGCTCTTCACCGCCGAGCTCGACCGGCGGCTCGGCGACGAGCTCACGGCTGTCGCGGCACACCCCGGCTACGCCGCCACCCACCTGCAGGAGGGCCAGGGGCAGCCGTTCTTCGAGCTGCTCATGAAGGTCGGCAACGGCGTGTTCGCCCAGAGCGGTGACAGCGGCGCGCTGCCCTCGCTACGCGCGGCGACCGACCCGACCGCGAAGGGCAACGACTTCTTCGGCCCGGGGCTGCTCGAGATGCGCGGCGCCCCGGTCAAGGTCGGCCGCAGCGCCGCGGCCAAGGACCCGGTGGTCGCCGCCCGGCTGTGGGAGCTGTCCGAGGAGCTCACCGGCGTGACCGTGGGCGTCTGACGCCTCGGTCGCCTTGCGGGGGTCGTGGGCCGGCACCACAACCTCCCGTCAGACGGCGAAGGCCGGGCCCCCGCGCGGGGACCCGGCCTTCTTCCGTCACGGGCTCAGCCCTTGCGCTTGTTGATCTCCTCGGTCAGCGCCGGGACGACCGTGTTGAGGTCGCCCACCAGGCCGAAGTCGGCGAGCTCGAAGATCGGGGCCTCGGGGTCCTTGTTGATGGCCACGATGGTCTTCGAGGTCTGCATGCCGGCCCGGTGCTGGATGGCGCCGGAGATGCCGGCCGCGATGTAGAGCTGCGGCGATACGGTGCGACCGGTCTGGCCGACCTGGTTCTGGTGCGGGTACCACCCGGCGTCGGTCGCGGCGCGGGAGGCGCCGACGGCCGCGCCGAGCGAGTCGGCGAGCGCCTCGATGATCGAGAAGTTCTCGGCCGAGCCGACACCACGACCGCCGGAGACGACGATCGACGCCTCACCGAGGTCGGGGCGACCGCCCTTGGCCTCGACGACTCGCTCGGTGACGCGCGCGGCCTTGTCGGCGTCGCTCGCCTGCACCGAGACGTTCTCGACCGCGCCCGCGCCGGCGCCCTCGACCGGGGCGACCGAGTTCGCCCGGACGGCGACGATCGGGGTGCCGGTCGCGACCTTGGACGACACCACGACGGAGCCGCCGAAGATCGGCTGCTCGGCGACGAGGTCGGCCGACAAGGCCGTCGCGTCGGTGAGCAGGCCGCCGCCGGTCTTGACCGCGAGGCGGGCGCCGACCTCCTTGCCCTCCGCGGTGGCGGGGACGAGAACGGCGGCCGGGCTCGCGCTGCCGACCAGCTGGGCGAGCAGCGCGGCCTTCGGGCCGGCCAGGAAGTCGTCGTGGTCGGCGGACTCGTCCACGTAGACCTTGTCCGCGCCGTACTGCTTCAGTGTGTCGACCGTCTTGGCAGCGCCGGCGCCGGTGGCGACGGCCGCGGGCGAGCCGAGCGTCTTGGCGAGCGCGAGCAGCTCGAGCGTCGCCTTCTTCGGGGTGCCGTCGACGTGGTCGACGAGGACCAGGACCTCAGACATGTGTTGTGCTCCAGCCCTCTCAGACGAACTTCTGCGACGCGAGGAACTCGGCGACCTTGGCGCCGCCGTCACCCTCGTCCTTGACGATCTGACCCGCCTGGCGCGGCGGCTTGTTGGCGAACGACACGACCTGGGTCGGGGCGCTCGCGAGGCCCACGGCGGCGCTGTCGAGGCCGAGGTCGCCGATGCTCTTGGTCTCGAGCGGCTTGCTCTTGGCCGCCATGATCCCCTTGAACGAGGGGTAGCGCGGCTCGTTGATCTTCTCGACCACGCTGACGATCGCGGGGGTGGCGGCCTCGACGACCGCGTAGCCGTTGTCCGTGAGGCGCTCGATGGTGGCCTTGCCGCCCTCGACGGTGAGCTTGCGCGCGCCGGTCAGCTGCGGCTGGCCGAGACGCTCGGCGAGGAGCGCGCCCATGACCGCCATCCGGGAGTCGGTGGCCTCGGAGCCGGCGATGACGAGGTCGTACTCGAGACCCTCGAGCACCTTGGCCAGCGCGGCGGAGGTCTGCACGGCGTCGGAGCCGGCGAGGGCGTCGTCGACCAGGTGCACCGCCTTGTCCGCACCCATCGACAGGGCCTTGCGGATGGTCTCGGTGGCGCGGTCCGGACCCATGGTCAGGATCGTCACCTCGCCGCCCTGGGCCTCCTTGATGCGCAGGGCCTCCTCGACGGCGTACTCGTCGATCTCGTTCATGACGACGTCGACGGACGCGCGGTCGAGGGTCTTGTCGCTGTCGTTGAGCTTGCGCTCGGCCCAGGTGTCGGGCACCTGCTTCACCAGTACGACGATGTTCATGCTCGGGTGCCGTCCTCCGGCTTCATGACGCGCGGACTTCGCGCGCGGGCGTGAGTGCGTGGGTCCCCGACACGGTAGCCGCGGCCGTTCATCCGCCGTCGGGCACCCTCTGCGTGGACGATTGTTACCGGCGAGTAGCCAAGGAGCAACGGCGATGTGACGTGACCTCCACCACGCCGCCGACCCCGCCGATCATGGAGTTCTGGTCCGCTCGCCACGCTCAGGGGGCGGACCACAAGTCCATGATCGCGAGGCGGGTGGGGAGGGGGTGGGGTACGGCGGGGCTGCCCCGCTCGCTCAGCGGCCGGTGAAGGTGGCCTTGCCCGGGCCGCTCTCGAGGAAGCTCCGCATGCCGGTCTTCTGGTCCTCGGTGGCGAACAGACCGGCGAACAGCGCGGTCTCGAGCCGCAGCGCGCTGTCGAGGTCGAGCTCGAGGCCCTCGTCAATGGCCTGCTTCGCGGCCCGCAGCGCCACCGCGGGGCCCGCCACGAACTGCGACGCCAGGGCGACCGCGGCGTCGTAGACCTCGGCGTCCGGAACCACCCGGTCGGCGATCCCGAGCGCGAGCGCCTCGTCGGCCGCGACGTGCCGGCCCGTGAACACGAGGTCCTTCGCCTTCGCCGGCCCGACCAGCCGGGTGAGCCGCTGCGTGCCGCCCGCGCCCGGCATCACGCCCAGCTGGATCTCCGGGACGCCGACCTTGGCGGACTCGCCCAGCACCCGGAAGTCGGCGGCCAGGGCCAGCTCGAAGCCGCCCCCGAGCGCGTAACCGGTGACCGCCGCGACAACCGGCTTGGGCAGCTTCGCGACGAGCTTGAGGGCGTCCTGCAGCTGGACCCCCCACGCCAGCATGTCGGCGTAGGTCAGGGCCTCCATCTCCTTGATGTCGGCACCGGCCGCGAAGACCCGCTCGCCGCCGTACAGCACGACGGCCCGGACCTCGCTGCGGTCCCTCGCCTCGAGCGCCGTGGTCACGAGCTCCTCGCGCAGCTGCCCGTTGATGGCGTTCATCTTGGGTCGGTCCAGTCGGATCGTGCCGATGCCGCCCTCAACCTCGAGCCGCACGAAATCGCCCACGTCAGCGTCCTCTCTCGGGGGTGCCAAACCCTAGTCTCACGCTGTGTTCCGGGACTCCCGCGGTGTGGTGCACACCGTCAGCTCTGCCGACCCGCTGGACGACCTCCCGGCCTCCGCCGCGGGGGCGCTGGCCCGCACGCTGCTGGTCCCGGTCCACGGCGACCTCGGCACCGCGCTCGAGCGCTGCGACGCGGTGGGGGCGCTGCTCGACCGCTGGCAGGACGCGTTCTTCGCCGCCCTCCCGGCAGAGGTCGACCTGGAGGAGGAGGAGCGGTACGCCGCGGAGGCGGGCGTGACGCTCGCCGACCTCGAGGACGGGTGGGACGACGACGACGAAGCCGAGGAGTACGACGACGACGAGGACTGGGAGGACGAGGTGCCTGGGCAGCTCGACCTGGACGTCCTCGACCTCGAGGCGACGCACTCGCTGCTCGGCCATCGCGGCGACCCGGTGACGGCCCGCCTGGAGGACGACCTGGTCGCCGAGCTCGAGCGCGACCTGCTGCTGCTGCCGATGCGCGTGCGGCTGGAGGCGCTGCTCGCCGCCTCCGCCATCGTCGACGGGTGGGCGGAGCTCCTGGCGGACCACGAGAAGTGCCTGGGCCACCTCGTGCTCGCGCACGGCACGGTCCCCGAGGAGCGGGAGCACGAGCAGCTCGCCGACCTCCACGCGACGCTGCACGCCGGCGCGCCCGGGCACGCGTGACGCCCGCCACCTGAGCAGGAGATCGCCGGCCGAGCGCGAACACCTCCGGGAAGTCCTGCAACCCAGGAGGAAGTTGATGTCACTCGGTCGTCGCCGCATCATCGGCGGAGCAGCCCTGGCAGTTCTCAGCGTCGGCATCTGGTCGGCGCAGGCCGGCACGACGACGCAGCGCAGCATCGAGGCCAAGAACCTCTTCGCCCGCCTTGACCAGGTGTGCAAGCACGCTGCCCCCGGCACGTACGGGCTGCCCGGCCACTACTGCGAGTCCCCCGACTCGGTGCTGAACGCCGTCAACGGCGAGTCGGTCGACCGTCAGGCCGCCGAGCACCAGCTGGCGGCGGTCCGCACCGCGCCGGACGGCATGGTGCCGCCGAACGCCGCCGCGACCGCGATCGCGCAGCGCGACAGGCTGGCCGCCCGCGGCAGCGCCCCGGCGGACAGCCACGTGTGGCAGCGCAACGGCATCGGCCCGCTGCAGTCGGCCGACGCGGGGTACGGCGGTGTCAACGGCCTCGGCCTCGTCGAGCTCGGTGGCCGGGTGACCTCCTTCGCCTACGACAGCAAGCGACGCGTCATCTACGCCTCCTCCGCCGGCGGTGGCGTCTTCAAGTCCACCGACAAGGGCGCCCACTGGACCTCCGTCGGCGACACGCTGCCCACGCAGCTGATCGGTGCGGTCGGCTACTCCCCCGCCGGCGGAGGGACGCTCGTCGCCGTCTCGGGCGACGGCTCCTTCGGCCGCTACAGCCTCGAGGGCTCGGGCGTCTACCGCAGCACCAACTTCGGGAGGACCTGGACCCGCGCCGTGGGCGCCCCTTCGGACGCGTTCGGCTTCAAGGTGACGGTCGACCCGAGCAACCCCCAGGTCGTGTACGTCGCGACCGGCGCGGGCCTGTACCGCTCGGCCGACGCGGGCGCGCACTTCGTCAACGTCAAGCTGCCGACCGGCACGTGCGCCGGGAAGTCCAACCGTGTGAGGGGCTGCCTCCTCGCCAACGTCGTGACCGACGTGACCGTCGAGGCGCCAGGCGGCTCCACCAACGCCAAGGGCGGCCGTGTCATGGCCGCCGTCGGCTGGCGGCACGGCCAGGCCAAGGCCTCGGACGGCTCCGTCGAGTCGCCGAACAACGGCATCTACACGTCCACCACCGGTCGTCCCGGCACCTTCACGAAGTCGGCCATGAGCGGCTTCACGCAGCAGGACAAGATCGGCCGCATCGGCCTCGGCGAGGCCTACGGCCCGCAGCAGGACCACGGCTACGTCTACGCCACCGTCCAGAACGCCAAGGGCGGCGTGGACGACGGCATCCCGGCCACGCCCGACATCGACACGCCCGTCGGCGCGATCAACATCACCCAGACGGCGCAGGCGAACGACGTCCTCGAGGGCATCTACGTCTCGCCGGACTTCGGCGCGACCTGGATCAAGATGGCCGACGGCCGCGAGCTCGGCAGCCCCACCACCGGCTCCTCGCTGGCCGTCGTGTTCGCCGTCCTCGGCGGTTACGGCGCCGGCGTGCAGGCTTGGTACAACAACTGGATCATGCCCGACCCGACGCGTGCGCTCGGGGGCGTCCCAACCCGGCTGCTGTTCGGTCTCGAAGAGGTCTGGGAGAACGACGACAAGGGGTTGCCCCAGAACAAGCCCACGCACTTCCGCGTGATCGGCCGGTACTTCAGCGGCACCACCTGCCTCGGGCTCGACCTGTCCGGCACGCTGCCGGCGTACGCGTGCCCGACAAACCGCGACCAGGCCCTCACAGCGACGACCACGACGCACCCGGACCAGCACGCGGCGCTGTTCATCCCCGACGGCGAGGGCGGTGTCACGCTGCTGGTCGGCAACGACGGCGGGGTCTTCTCCCAGAAGACCAACGCCTCCCCAGCCGACGACTTCGAGAACTCCAAGTGGGGCATCGGCGCGAACAAGGGCTTCGACACGCTGCTGCCCTACAACGTCGCGCGTGCCAAGGACGGCACGATCTGGATGGGCCTGCAGGACAACGGCACCGCGAAGATCGCCCAGGTGTTCAGCAGCGCAGGCAAGCTGCTGCACCGGTGGCGCCAGATCATGACGCTCGGCGGTGACGGCTTCTTCGTCGGCGTCGACCCGAACAACTCGAACCGCGCGTACGGCGAATACGTGGGCGGCGCGATGTCGGGCACCTCGGATGGCGGCAAGAGCTGGAGCGGGATGACGCCGCCCATCACGCACGGCCAGTTCTCCACGCCGTTCTCGGTCGACCCCCGCGACCCGAACCACGTCATCATCGCCGGCAAGGAGGTCGTCGAGACCGGCGCCGGCCCGGCGACGTCCGGGGACGACTGGCACAAGGTGTTCGACCTCGGGACGGCGCAGCACCCCGGCAGCGGCAGCGCCCAGGAGAGCGCCAGCGACGCGGCCAACTCGCAGACGGCGATCGACCTGTACGGCGCGAACGCCTACGTCGGCTACTGCGGCACCTGCGACGTGCTTGAGGACAAGCGTCCGTTCCGCAGCGGCATCGCCACCAACGTCGCTGGCAAGAAGGCGCCGCAGCGGCTGAGCACGAACGGCTGGCACATCGCCAAGGCGATCGGTCTGCCGGAGCGGCTCATCACCTCGATCGCGATGGACCACAAGGACCCGCGGGTTGTCTACGTGACGGTCGGCAGCTACACCCGCCGCTGGACGCCGCCGGGGATGCTCGACCGCGCCACCGCGACGGCCGGCCACGTGTTCAAGTCGGTCGACGCCGGCGAGCACTTCGTCGACATCACCGGCAACCTGCCGAACACGCCGGCGAACTGGGTTACCGTCCGCGGCAGCCAGCTGCTGGTGGCCACCGACATCGGCGTGTTCGCCAGCCAGCCGTCGAAGCCGTGCGCGACCCGCACCGCCAAGGCCTGCTCCTTTGAGGTGCTCGGCAAGGGCCTGCCGGCCGCGCCGGTCGTCTCGATGCAGCTCGCGCCGTGGGACCCGAACTTGCTCACGGTGGCGTCGTTCGGCCGTGGCGCGTGGACCTACCGGTTCGCCCCTGGGCTGCCGGAGGGCCTGGCGCCGCCGAAGCCGAAGCTGTCGAAGTTCCTGAACCTCAAGGTGGCGGGCTTCGACTTCGAGTCGGGTGCACAGGGCTGGGTCGCGACCACCTCCGACGCCACCGGCGCGATGTCGTGGCGCAACGGCCAGCCGGGGCACAACAGCTCGGCGAGCGAGCAGGTGGTGCCCTACACGCAGGACAACTCCGCGACGCTGAGCTCGCCGAGGATGCACCTTCCGGCGCCGAGCCAGGTGCGCGTCTCCTGGTGGAAGGCACAGGACACCGAGCCCTGCTGCGACGGCCTGACCCTGGACTGGTCGTCCGACGGGAAGAAGTGGTTCACGGTCAGCAACAAGACCACCGCTGACGCGCAGTTCCCGACGTTCAGCCAGGACAGCGCGGCCTTCCAGGCCCCGGCCGGGTCGCTCTACCTGAGGTTCCGGGTGACCAGCGACGCGCTCATCGCGAGCCCGCCGTACCTGGGCGTGATGCTCGACGACATCGAGGTCCGTCGCTAGGACGCTTCCGAGGCGGCGGTCAGAGAAGCCCGAGCTGGGCGGCTCTGGCCGCCGCCTCGGCGCGTCCGGAGGCGCCGAGCTTGGCGAGGATCCGCGACACGTGCACGCTCGCGGTCTTCTCGCTCATGAACAGCGCCGACCCGACCTGCCGGTTGGTGTGACCCTTCGCCACCAGCCGCAGCACCTCGAGCTCCCGCGGCGTCAGAACCGTGGTCAGCGGCTGGGCGGCAGCTCCGGGGAGGGTAAGCCGCCCGCGGCGGGCCAGCGCGTCGAGCTCCGCGCGCAGCGGTCGGGCGCCGAGGGCGACGGCGGTCTCGTGCGCCAGCCGGAGCACCTCACCGGCCTCGTCCCGCTCGCCGGCGTGCAGCAACGCCTCGGCCAGCCGACCCCGGGCCCGGGCCAGCTCGTAGACGTAGCCGTAGTCGAAGGCCGCGACCACCTCCCGCCACAGCGCCACGTCGGGCCGGCCCTGCGCCCGCGAGAGCTCCGCGGTGCAGCGCAGCAGCCAGGCCCGCCCCTCGGGCCCGAGCTCGCCACCACGGGGCCTGCCGCGCTTGGCCGTCTCCTGGGCGACCTCCTCCCAGCGCACGGCAGCCTCGACGTACGCGGTGGGGTCGGCGCCGCGGTCGCGGGCCGCCGCGGCCTGGTCGGCGAGGGCCGCGATCCCGAGCGCCGCGAGCCAGATCCCGCCGAGCGACCACTCCCCCCAGCGCTGGGCCAACTGCCGCGCGCCCTCACGGGCGAGGGCGACGGCCCGCTCCGGCTCGCCGGCCATGCGCAGCGCGTCCGCGCCCGTCCCTGCCGCGATCATCAGCGCGAGGGGGTCCACGTGCCGGACGCCCGCCACCCGCTCCGCGCGCGCGACCGCGTCGAGCTCGCCGCGAGCCGCCGCGACGTACAGACCGAGGGCTCCCAGGCTCTCGCGGGCCGGGTCCGGCGTCCCGCGGTCGCTGCTGACCGCGACCGCGGCGCAGCCGTCGAAGTCGCCGAGGGTGTATCGCACGACCGCCTGCAGCCCGCGCAGGCTGTACCCGTACGGGCTCCAGCCCATGCCCATCGACATCGCCCGGTCGACCGCGACCTCGATCTCCTCGCGCGCCGCCTCCAGGTCGCCGGCGTAGAAGCTGTGCGAGGCGACGTTGTACGACGCACGCAGCTCCGCCTCCTGGTGCCCGCCTCGTACGGCGACCTCCAGGGCCTCGCGGAAGCGTGCTTCCGCCTCGGCGCGATCACCGGTCGCCTCGGCCAGCGCACCGAGCGTCACCAGGGCGTCGGCCTGCACGTCGGTGAGCCCCGCGGGACGGGCGGCCTCGAGCGCCGCCTCCGCCGCCGCCCGCACCTCCACGTCGCGGTCGAGGACGTTCCACAGCGCCCGCGCGACCACTGCCTCGGCCCGCGCGACGAGCTCCGGCTCCCCGGTGAGGCCCGCCGCCTCGCGCGCCCGCTCTGCCTGCTCGACGGCCTCGTCCTCCAGGTCCGCGTCGAGCAGGTGGACGGTGAGCGCGACGCGGGCCCCGGCGAGCTCGGTCGGGCTCACCCGCGCGGCGACGTCCAGCCGGGCCTTCCCGAGCGCGGTGGCCCGACCCCAGTCACCCGCTAGGTCGGCGGCGCGGGCGGCCGCGCCCAGCAGCTCGCTGCGCTCGAGGTCGGTGATGCCAGGCCGGGCCCCGGCCTCGACCAGGGTCAGCGCGCGTTCCCGGTAGGCCAGCGCCTCGTGCGCGGCCCCGGCGGCGAGCGCGGCGTCGGCCGCGGCGAGGTACGCCTCCAGCGCCCCGGCGAGGTCCCCGCTGCGCTCCCGGTGCAGGGCCAGCTCACCCGGGTCGCCGGAGTCGCTCAGCACCCGGGCCAGGACCCCGTGGAGCCGCACCCGCTCGCCGGGGAGCAGGTCGTCGTACACGGTCTCCTGCATCAAGGCGTGCCGGAAGGCATAGGCGCCGGCCGCCGTGCCCTCGGCCACGACGAGCACGTGCGCCGACACGGCCTCGCGGAGCGCGGCGTCCAGGTCTCGGCCGTCCGACGCGCAGGCCGCCGCGAGCAGCTCGTGCTCGACCCGACGGCCGGCCACCGCGGCGAGGCGGACCACGTCGAGCGTCGGCTCGGACAGCTGCGCGAGCCGGGCGAGCAGCACGTCGGACAGCCGCGTCGGGAGGTCGCTGCGGCCGCTGTCGAGAGCAGCCTGCGCGAGCTCCTCGGCGAAGTAGGGGTTGCCCTCAGCCCGCTCCACGACGGCGGAGACGAGCTCGTCGGAGATCTCGGCGAGCGCGCGCACGTGCTGACGCACGGCGTCGTCGCTCAACCGCGTCAGCACCAGGTGCTGGACACCGGGCAGGCGGCTCAGCTCGGCCACCAGCGGGACCAGCGGGTGCCTGCGGTGCAGGTCGTCGGCGCGGTACGACGCGAGCACCGCCACGTGCTCGTCCCGCATCCGCGTCAGCAGGTACCGCAGCAGCTCGCGGCTCGACGCGTCGGCCCAGTGCAGGTCCTCGAGGACCACCAGGACGGGGGCGGTCTCGCCCGCGGTGCGCAGCGCCCCCACGACGCCTTCGAACAACGGCAGCCGGTCCAGCTCCCCGCTGCCGCGACCTCCGGCGAGCAGAGGCGCCAGCGCGGGCACCTGGACCGCGCTGGGCAGCTGCCGGCGCAGGTCCTGCAACGCTTCCACGAAGGGCAGGAAGGGCAGACCCACGTCGCCGAGGTCGACGCAGCCACCACGGAGCACGAGCACCCGCTCGTCCTCCGAGGTCACGTCGTCGACCGCCTGCGTCAGCAGCCGGGTCTTGCCCACGCCCGCGTCACCGCCGAGCAGGAGCGCGGCGGGGTAGCCGTCACGGGCGGAGCGGACGACGTCCAGGACAGCCCGGAGCTCGTCCTCGCGTCCCACGAGCGGTGAGGGCTCGCGACGGCTGAAGGCCACCACGTCCGCCATCGTGCCAGCCGGCTCCGACAACGGCGTGGTGGCCCACGCTGCCGTGCTCATCTCAGGACGAGTGACGTACCCAGCGGAAGCGACGGCGCGCCTCCGGGTCCTTCACGGCGCCCTGCTGCTCGCGACGCGCCCGCTCCCGGTAGAACACCGCGCGCTCGTGCATGTCGAGTGCCCGCAGGCCCCCATGCAGGTCGTTCATCTCTGATCCCCGATCCCGCCGGCCTCTCCGGCGTCGAGGACCACGTTCGTGCTGAGGGCAGGGCCCGCACATCGGGCGACCAGGCACACCCCCGCCTCAGCCGGGCGGGTAAGGCCCCTCAGGACCCCTTAGGCCCTCAGTAGAGCGCGTTGGCGAGCGCTCGCCGGCCGCTCACGATGCGCTCGTCCTCCGGGTCGAGCACCGAGAACAGCTCGAGCAGGTGCATCCGCGCGCGGTCGCGGTCGTCGCCCGCCGTACGCCGGACGAACCCCACGAGGCGGTCGATGGCCGCCTGGATCTGCTCCGTGAGGACCTCCACGTCGGCCGCCGCGAGCTGGGCAGCGACGTCGTCGGGCGCCGCCTGCGCCGCAGCGAGGGTGGTCTCGGGGTCGAGGTCCGCAGCGCGCTGCAGCAGGCCGGCCCAGGCCTTGCCGACGGAAGCCTCGGCGTCGGCGGGCTTGCGAGCCAGCACGGCGTCATAGGCGCGTACGGCGGCCTCGTAGTCGCCCTGCGCCAGCGCGTCCTCGGCCGCCGCCAGGTCGGGGTCGGCAGGTGCCGGCGGTGGCGCCTCGCCGGCCTCGGCGGGCGCGCCGGGTCCGGGCAGACCCGCCTGCTGAGCGGCCGCGAGGACCTGCTCGAGGAAGTCGCGCAGCTGCGCCTCGGGAAGCGCGCCCTGGAAGCCCGGCACCAGGCGACCGCCGAGAGCAAGGAACACCGAGGGGATGGACTGGATCTGCAGCTGAGCGGCGATGTTCTGGTTGGCGTCGACGTCGACCTTGGCCAGGACCCAGGCGCCGCCCGCCTCGTCGGCGAGCCGCTCGAGCACCGGGCTGAGCTGCTTGCAGGGACCACACCACTCGGCCCAGAAGTCGATCAGGACGGGGACCTGCAACGAACGCCGCAGAACCGCGTCCTCGAAATCAGCCTCGGTCACGTCGAGCACCCACGGGCTCGTGCTGGTCGGCGTCGGGGGCGTGGCCGGTTTCGCCAGGCGGGACAGGTCGACCGCGCCGGCCATGCTGAGGTCACTGGGGCGTCGCTGCATGCTTCCAGTCAACCGCACCGCGGTCCGGAGCCGTTCCTGCGAGACCTAGGATCGTCACGTGCTGGACAGCCGCGGTCGCGCCCTGCGGGACCTGCGCGTCTCGGTCACCGACCGGTGCAACTTCCGCTGTCCCTACTGCATGCCGCGCGAGCTCTTCGGGCCCGACCACGCCTTCCTGCCGCGGGCGGAGCTGCTCTCCTTCGAGGAGGTCGAGCGGCTGGTGCGCGTGTTCGCCGGCCTCGGGGTCCAGAAGGTACGGCTGACGGGCGGCGAACCGCTCCTGCGCCGCGACCTCCCTGAGCTCGTACGGCGGCTGGCCGGTGTCCCGGGCGTCGACGACCTGGCCATGACGACCAACGGGTCGCTGCTCTCCTCCCAGGCCGCGGCACTGGCCGAAGCCGGGCTGCGTCGGGTCACGGTCAGCCTCGACAGCCTCGACCCGGCGGTGTTCCGGGCGCTCGCCGACACCGCCGTACCGCTGCGGCAGGTGCTCGCCGGGATCGACGCGGCCCAGGCCGCCGCCCTGCCGGTGAAGCTCAACACGGTGCTGCGCCGGGGCGTCAACGACGACGGGCTGCTCGACCTGGTGGCCTTCGCGCGTGAGCGGGGCTGCACCCTGCGCTTCATCGAGTACATGGACGTCGGGACCACCAACGGCTGGGTCCGCGACGACGTCGTGACCAGCGCGGAGGTCCGGGCCCGGGTCGACGCCGTGCACCCCCTCGAGCCCGTCGGGGCGGACGGCACCGCGACCCGTTGGCGCTTCGCCGACGGGGCCGGAGAGATCGGCTTCGTGTCATCGGTGTCCGAGCCGTTCTGCGGCACGTGCACCCGGGCCCGGCTGACGGCGGTGGGCGAGCTGTTCACCTGCCTGTTCGCCACGCACGGGACGGACCTGCGCGCTGCGCTGCGGTCCGGCGCCAGCGACGAGGACCTGACCGCCCTCGTGGGGGGTCGATGGGCGGCGCGCGACGACCGTTACTCCGAGCTGCGGGGCGTCGGGCACGACGCGCCTCGCGCCGAGATGTCCTACCTGGGCGGTTGATCCCCGCCGTACCTGTCAGGCTGTCCGCGTGGACTGGAGCCTGCGAGGGTGCGCCCGCAAGGGGCACGTGACCTACTCACCCGACGAGCCGGCGCTGAACGCGCGGCTGCACGTCGCGACACCGGTGGGCGAGGCCTGGCGCTGCCTGCGCTGCGCGACCTTCGTCGTCGGGCCGCCCCACGGCTCCGGCCCGGCCGACCGGGCGCCGATCGTGCTGCGCGGCAAGGCCCTCAAGGACGCGACCATCCTGCGGCTGCTGGCCGCGGAGCGGTTCATCCGCGGCGTCGTGCTGCTGCTGCTTGCCTACGGCGTGCAGTACTTCGCGTCGAGCCAGACCTCCGTACAGGCGGCGTTCGACAAGTTCGTCCCCGCCGCCGAGCCGCTGGCCCGGCTGTTCAACTACGACCTGCAGCACAGCCCGACGGTGGACCGTGTCCGGGACCTGCTCGGCAGCAGCCAGCACACGCTCGACCTGGTCACGCTGGGTCTGGTCGCGTACGGCGCGCTCCAGCTCCTCGAAGGCGTCGGCCTCTGGATGCTCAAGCGCTGGGGCGAGTACGTCGCGGTGGTCGGCACGTCGGTGTTCCTGCCGCTCGAGGTGTACGAGCTCACCCACCACGTGAGCTGGGTCAAGGTCGCGGCACTGGTCGTGAACCTGCTCGCCGTGGGCTACCTGGTGTGGACCAAGCGGCTGTTCGGCATCCGGGGCGGGCACGCCGCGTTCGAGGCCGAGCGCGCGTCGCAGTCGCTGCTCGAGGTCGAGACAGCGGCGCTCGGCGAACCGGAGCCGGTGACCGCGTGACGGAGGAGAACCCCTGGGCCGCGCCCGACCCGCACGGCGTGGTGCCGTGGCCCGGCACCGTCCCGATGGGCGCGCCGGTCCCGCCCGCGGACCCCACGCAGCCGTGGGCCGTGCCGTACGGCCAGCACCCACCGCCGGCCTCGCCGGCGCCACCGGCGCATGCCTGGGGGATGCCGCCATACCAGCACCCTGGGGCGTGGGACCGACGTGACAGCACGAACGCGCTTGCCGTGCTCGCCCTCGTGTGCGGCGTCCTGCCGCTGTTCCCTGTCGCCATCCCTGCAGGCATCGCGGGCATCAGGCAGAGCAGCCGGCGCCGCGAGCGCGGACAGGGACTCGCGATCGCCGGCCTCGTCCTGGGCTGCATCTGGGCTGCAGTCTTCGGGCTCGGAGCGCTCGGTGCCGCCCTGAGCAGCACCGGCGTCCCGCCGGGGAGCGCCGGTGGGCTGGGAAACGTCAGCAGCGTCGCGAGCACGACCGTCGGTTCCTGCCTCAGCGTGAACGGCGACGGCACCACGACGCCGGTCGACTGCAGCGGCAGCCACGACGAAGAGGTCTTCGACGTCACCACGCCCCTCGGCACGGGTGCGTGGCCCGGCAGCAAGGGGCTCGAGAGCGGCGCCGACGGTGAGTGCTCGTGGAGCTTCGACGCCTACGTAGGGAGCCCGGCTGACGGCTCCGAGTACAGCTACGGCTACTACGCCCCGGACCGCGCTGAGTGGGCGCGCGGCGAGCACCGGGTCGTCTGCGTGGTGCTGCCCGCCGACGGGGACAGCCTGATTGGCAGCGCGAAAGGCGCCGGCCCTTGAGCCCCGGCGAGGCTCCCGGTGCAGGCCGGCGACCCCCGACACGCATAAACGAGGGGAACCCTTGGGGACCGCCGTCCGACACCTCGGCGCCCGAGCCGGTCGGCGCGCCGCCGCCCGGCTGGCCCACGACTCCCCTGGGGCAGCCCTGGCCTAGCCAGCCGTACGGGCAGCCGGGCTGGCCGGCGTACCAGCCGGCCTGGGGCGCGCCGCAGCGCACCAACCCCTGGTCCGTCGTCGCCCTCGTGACGGGGATCCTGCCGCTGTTCCCCGTGGCGATCGGTGCTGGCATCGCGGGCGTCGTCCAGACCGGCCGTCGTCACGAGCGCGGGCGCGGCATGGCGATCGCGGGTCTCCTGCTCGGCTGCCTGTGGACCGGGGTCGTCGCGGTGGGCGTCATCGGCGCGCTCGCCGCCGGCGTCCTCGCCAACCGGATCGGCGCGGAGTTCCGCCAGGACCTCGGGCCGGTCCGCGACGCTGGCAGCACGACGGTCGGCAGCTGCCTGCAGCGCCATGGCGCCCGCGCCCCGAGCACCGCCGTGAGCTGCTCGGAGGCGCACGACGCCGAGGTGTTCTACGTGTACGAGCTCGAAGAGGGCGACTTTCCCGGTCCCGAGAATGCCCCCGCCGCGGATGGCCCCGACTGCCGGATGATGTACGAGGGCTACGTCGGTGGTGCGGCCGCGTACGAGGACACGTTCTACGCCTGGTACCAACCGGACGAGGCCGAGTGGTCATCGGGCGAGCGGCGCGTGGTGTGCGTCGTCGTACCCCCACCCTTCGGAGAGCTGCCGCGCCGCAGCGTGCGTTCCACGGGCGGCTGACAAACCCGGCCCGGCGGGGCTTGGCTCGCGAGATTCGCGTGTCGTACCCCCTCGCACCCGCCCCTCGAGCGTGGGGCGAGGCGCGGAACCCGAGCGACGCGCACATCTCGCGAGCCAAGCAGACCGTGACGGCTACGGGAGGCCGGCGACCAGCTCGTCCGCGGCCGCGTAGGGGTCGAGCTCGCCGGCGGCCACCTGCCGGGCGAGGCGGTCCAGCTCGCCCGACGTACGCAGGTCGACGCTCAACGAGGTCAGCGCGATGCCCTCCACCTCGTCGGTGGCGCGCTTGACGCGCCCGGCCTCGAGCCGCCCGGTCGCGGCGAGCCACTCCCCGTGCGCCTCGATCGCGTCGACGACGTCGTCGGCGCCCTCACCCTTGGCCGCCACGGTCTTCACGATGGGCACCTTCCACCCCTCGTCGGCGCGGCGGTCGCCCAGGGACAGCATGTAGCGCAGATCCCGGACGACGGTCTCGGCGCCGTCCCGGTCGGCCTTGTTGACGACGAAGACGTCCGCGACCTCGAGGATCCCCGCCTTCGCGGCCTGGATGCCGTCGCCCATCCCGGGGGCCAGCAGCACGAGCGTGGTGTCGGCGAGCGTGGCGATCTCGACCTCCGCCTGACCCACGCCGACGGTCTCGACGAGCACCACGTCGCAGCCGGCCGCGCTGAGCACCCGAAGCGCCTGGGGCGTCGCCCATGACAGGCCCCCGAGGCGTCCGCGCGAGGCCATCGAACGGATGAACACGCCGTCGTCGGTGGCGTGTTCCTGCATGCGCACCCGGTCGCCGAGCAGCGCGCCGCCCGAGAACGGCGAGGACGGGTCGACCGCCAGCACACCCACCCGCATACCACGACGCCGGTACGCCGAGACCAAGGCGCTCGTGGACGTGCTCTTGCCGACGCCGGGCGAGCCGGTGAGGCCCACGACACGTGCGTGCCCGGCGACCGGCGCGAGCAGCGCCATGACCTCGCGCAGCGCGGGCGAGGCGTCCTCGACGAGCGAGATCAGCCTGGCGACGGCACGGGCCTCCCCCGCCCGGGCCCGCGCGACGAGGTCGGGGACGTCCAGCGCACGCCGGGCGCGGGTCCTGGCGGGTGCGGCGTCCGTCACCTACGCGGGGACCGTGATGAGCAGGGCGTCGCCCTGCCCGCCGCCACCGCACAGCGCCGCCGCTCCGAGCCCGCCGCCGCGGCGCTTCAGCTCGAGCGCCAGGTGCAGCACGATGCGCGCGCCGCTCATGCCGACCGGGTGGCCGAGGGCGATGGCGCCGCCGTTGACGTTGACCTTCGTCGGGTCGATGCCGAGCGCCTCGGTGGAGGCGATGCCGACGGCGGCGAACGCCTCGTTCAGCTCGAAGAGGCTGATGTCGGCCAGCGTCTTGCCGGTCTTGGCGAGCGCGACCTTGATGGCGTTGGCCGGCTGCTCCTGCAGCGAGGTGTCGGGACCGGCGACCATGCCGTGCGCGGTGATCTCGGCGAGCCACGTGAGACCGAGCGCCTCGGCCTTCTCCTTGCTCATGACGACGAGCGCGGCCGCGCCGTCGGAGATCTGCGAGGCGTTGCCCGCGGTGATGGTGCCGTCCTTGACGAAGGCCGGCTTGAGGCCCGCGAGGGACTCCGCCGTGGTGCCGGGGCGCACGCCCTCGTCCTCGGAGACGACGACCGGGTCGCCCTTCCGCTGCGGGATCTCGACGGGCACGATCTCCTCGGCGAAGCGGCCCTCCTTGATGGCGAGGGCGGCGAGCTCGTGGCTGCGGGCGGCGAACTCGTCCTGCTGCTCGCGCGTCATCTCGTACTTGTGCTGGTGCCGCTCGGTGCCCTCGCCCATCGGCACCTTGTCGAAGGCGTCGAACAGCGCGTCGTGGAAGGTGGCGTCGAGGATCTCGGCGTTGCCGTAGCGGTAGCCCTGGCGGGCCTTCGGCAGCAGGTACGGCGCCTGGGTCATCGACTCCATGCCGCCGGCGACGACGATCTCGACCTCGCCCGCGCGGATGAGCTGGTCGGCCATCGCGATCGCGTTGATGCCGGACAGGCAGACCTTGTTGATCGTGATGGACGGCACGTTCATCGGGATGCCGCCCTTGGCCGCCGCCTGGCGCGCCGTGATCTGACCCTGACCGGCCTGGATGACCTGGCCCATGATGACGTAGTCGACCTGGTCACCCGTGATCCCGGCCTTCGCGAGCGCTCCCTTGATGGCGATGCCGCCGAGGTCCTGCGCAGTGAAGTCCTTGAGCGCCCCGGAGAGCTTGCCGATCGGGGTGCGCGCGCCGGCGACGATGACGCTGGTGGTCACGGGGTCCTCCTGGTCGTGGTGACACTGCCGGGGTACCCGGCGCGGTGGCGTGTTTCGCTCCTGTCACCATAGGTCGAGCCCTGCCGGAGGAGAACGGAGACCCACTGTCGTGAAGGTCACGCACATCGACCACGTCGGCATCGCCGTCGCGGACCTCGACGCCGCCATCGCGCTCTACGAGAAGGCCTACGGCATGCGCTGCGTGCACGTGGAGGTCAACGAGGAGCAGGGTGTCCGCGAGGCCATGATGGAGGTTGGCGACTCCGGCAGCTACGTGCAGCTGCTCGCCCCGCTGAACCCCGACACCACCATCGGGAAGTTCCTCGAGAAGAACGGCCCGGGCATCCAGCAGATGGCCTACCGCGTCGACGACCTCGACGAGGTGAGCGAGCACCTGCGCGCGGAGGGCCTGCGGCTGCTCTACGACGCTCCCAAGACAGGTACGGCGGGCAGCCGGGTCAACTTCATCCACCCGAAGTCGGCGGGCGGCGTCCTGGTCGAGCTCGTCGAGCCCGGCCCAGGGGGCATGGGCCACTAGCTCGCTCCTTGATCAACAGGGCGTGCACCGGACACGCCCCAGCGCATCCCGTTGATCCGGGAAGCAGGGGGTGGCGTGGGTCACGGACCCGCGCCGTTCCCTCGACCACTACCCGTCAGTAACATTCGCGCAACCCGCGAGCGGAAGGCAGTGCTGTGAAGGCAATCCTCGAGGCGATCTTGGCTGGCGAGTCCCCGGAGGGCGTGGCCGTCCCCGAGTCGTACCAGGGCGTCGTCGTCCGCAAGGACGAGGTCGGGATGTTCGAGGGCCTCGAGTCCAAGGACAAGGACCCGCGCAAGAGCCTGCACTTGGACGAGGTGGCCACCCCGGAGCTCGGCCCGGGCGAGGCGATCGTCGCCGTCATGGCCAGCTCGGTGAACTTCAACACCGTCTGGACCTCGATCTTCGAGCCGCTGCCGACCTTCGGGTTCCTCGAGCGGTACGGAAAGCTGAACGCCCTCACCAAGCGGCACGACCTGCCGTACCACGTGGTCGGCTCCGACCTGTCCGGGGTCGTGCTCGCCGTCGGCCCGGGCGTCAGCAAGTGGAAGGCGGGCGACAAGGTCGTCGCGCACTGCCTGTCCGTGGAGCTCGAGGACCACGAGGGCCACGACGACACGATGATGGACCCGCAGCAGCGGATCTGGGGCTTCGAGACGAACTTCGGCGGCCTCGCCGAGCTCGCCCTGGTCAAGGCGAACCAGCTCATGCCCAAGCCGGCGCACCTCACCTGGGAGGAGGCCGCGGCCCCCGGGCTGGTCAACTCCACGGCGTACCGGCAGCTGGTGAGCAAGAACGGCGCCGCGATGAAGCAGGGCGACACCGTGCTGATCTGGGGCGCCTCCGGCGGCCTCGGCTCGTACGCCACGCAGTACGCCCTCAACGGCGGCGCGATCCCGGTGTGCGTCGTGTCCTCCCCCGAGAAGGCCGAGATCGTGCGCCGGATGGGCGCCGAGCTCGTCATCGACCGCAGCGCCGAGGGCTACAAGTTCTGGAAGGACGAGAACAACCAGGACCCCAAGGAGTGGCAGCGGTTCGGCAAGAAGATCCGCGAGCTCACCGGCGGCGAGGACATCGACATCGTCTTCGAGCACCCCGGTCGGGAGACCTTCGGCGCCTCGGTCTACGTGACGAAGAAGGGCGGCGTCATCACGACCTGCGCCTCGACGAGCGGCTACATCCACCAGTACGACAACCGCTACTTCTGGATGAACCTGAAGCGGATCATCGGCTCGCACTTCGCCAACTACAAGGAGAGCTGGGAGGCCAACCGCCTCATCAGCAAGGGCCTCATCCACCCAACCCTGTCGAAGGCGTACCCGCTCACGGAGACCGGCCAGGCGGCGTACGACGTGCACAAGAACATGCATCAGGGCAAGGTCGGCGTGCTGTGCCTGGCTCCCGAGGAGGGCCTGGGCGTCGAGCCGGAGGCGCAGGAGTTCCGGGCGAAGCACCTCGACGCCATCAACCGCTTCCGCGACGTCTGACCGCACGCGACGCCGGGCCTGACGCATGAAGCGCCCGACCGCCTGGTAAGACTCTGGTCATGACCGACGAGGACCTGCTGCCCCTCCAAGGCCAGCACGAGGATGGCGGCTTCGACGTCGTGCTCCGCGGCTACGACCGTCACCAGGTCGAGGACTACGTCGAACGCGTCGAGCTCGCCCTCGGCGAGGCGGACCGCCTCCACCGCGAGGACGGCGAGCGGATCGTCACGCTCGAGGAGGAGCTGCGTGCCGCGAGGGTGTCGCTCGCCGACGCCGAGCGCCGGGCGTCGGGGATGCCGGAGCCGCTCAGCCTCGTGGGCGAGCGCGTCGCCACTGTCCTGCGGCTCGCGGAGGAGGAGGCCGACGAGCTCGTCGCGCACGCGCGTGAGCGGGCCGAGCAGCAGACGGCCGAGCGGTCCGCGGCACTCGAGGTGCGGGAGGCGCAGGTCGCGGGCGCCGAGGAGGAGGCGGCGGCCCTGCGGCTAGAGGCGCAGAAGGACGCCGCCGCGGCGCGCGAGCAGGCCCAGCAGGAGGCGGCCGACCTGGTACGGCGGGCCAAGGAGCAGGCCGAGGAGCTGCTGGCCTCGGCGCAGGACGAGGCGGAGCGTCGCCGGCGCACCGCCGAGGAGGACGTTGCCATCCTCCACGAGGACGCCCGAGCCCGCGGCCGGGCGCTGATCGCGGACGCCGAGGCAGACGTGGCGGAGCTGGCCCACCAGCGGGACCTCATCGCCGGACAGCTCGAGGACCTGCGGCGCACGCTGGCCGCGGCCGTCAAGCCGCTCCACCCGGGCGAGCAGGCGTGACCGACGGGCTCAGCCAGCACAACGCCTTCCGGATCGGCCTGCTCGCCGGCCTCGGCGTGCTCACGGCCGTCGGGCTCGTGCAGGCGCTGTTCCTCGTTCACTCGGTGCTGCTTCTGCTCGTGATCAGCGCGTTCCTCGCCGTCGGCCTCAACCCGGCGGTGGAGGTGCTGCAGCGACGCGGGCTCCGGCGCAGCCGCGCCGTCACGATCGTGCTCATCGGCGTCGTGGTGGCGTTCGCCGGCGTCCTGCTGGCGCTGGTGCCGCCGATCGTCGACCAGTCGAACCAGTTCGTGGACGCCGCGCCTCGCTACGTCGACGACCTCATGAAGAACCAGGCCATCCACGGCCTCGACGAGCGCTTCCACGTGCTCGAGAAGCTGCGCACCTACCTCCAGGACGGCAACGTCGCGACCGGGGTCTTCGGCGGCGTGCTCGGTCTCGGCAAGGCGGTGTTCAGCGCGGTCTTCTCGACCATCACGGTGCTCACGCTGACGCTCTACTTCATGTCGTCGCTGCCGGCGATGAAGGCCGCGGCCTACCGCCTGGTGCCTCGTAGCCGCCGCGAGCGTGTGGCGTTCCTCGCCGACGACATCCTCGAGCGGATCGGCGGCTACGTCGCCGGTGCGCTCGGCATCGCGCTGTGCGCCGGGGTTTCAAGCTTCGTCGTGCTCGTCGCCACCGGGATGCCCTACCCCGTCGCGCTCGCGCTCGTGGTCATGGTCACCGACCTGGTCCCGCTCGTCGGCGCCACGATCGGGGCCGTCGTCGTCAGCACGGTCGCCTTCGTCCACGACGTGCGCACGGGCGTGATCGTCGCGGTCTTCTACCTGATCTACCAGCAGGTCGAGAACTACGTGCTGTACCCGCGCATCATGAAGCGCTCCGTGGACGTCTCCCCCGCGGTGACCATCGTCGCCGTGCTGCTCGGCGGCTCCCTGCTCGGCGTGGTCGGCGCGCTGCTCGCGATCCCCACGGCCGCAGCGGTTCAGCTCGTCATGACCGAGGTCGTCGTGCCGCGGCAGGAAACTGTCTGACGGTCGTCAGACGCAGTGGGCGAGCGTCCCGGCTGAAGTGCAGCTCGTCGGCGAGCACGAGCAGGAACTCGGGATCCTCGAGGCGACGCTGCGCGACGCTCGTACGAAGCCGGTGTGAGACGGCTTCAGACGCGGAAGGAGGCTGTCGCCGCGGGGGCGCCCTCGACCTCCTTGGCAAGCGGCTCGACGGTCAGCTGGTAGGGACCGGGAGGCAACCGGCGCCCATGGGCGTCGACGTCGGTCCACGCAGCCGTCCAGACCCAGCAGTGCCCACGCGCCACAGGCAACGTGTGCGGGTCGGGGGTGGCCTCAT
The DNA here is from genome assembly GCA_046723735.1 of Actinomycetota bacterium. Classification (GTDB taxonomy): domain Bacteria; phylum Actinomycetota; class Actinomycetes; order Mycobacteriales; family SCTD01; genus RYN-111. The sequence continues at coordinate 28,101 of JBKOVB010000013.1, forward strand.
GCCCGACGGACCAGGTCCAGACCGTGCGACCCGACCCGTCCTGGACCGTGAGCTCGACCTCGCGCCCGGTCTCGAACGTCAGCCGGGAGTCGGAGGTGGCGTCCCGGCAGACCTCGGCGACGAGGTCGTGGCCCACGCCGGTGCCCCGCACCACCGCGTCCAGGCACCAGTCGATCGTCGCGGTCACACCCCCCGCCGAGCCGCTCGCGCTCCCCGTGCACAGCCGTGTGTCCGTCCCGGTGCTGGCGGCGGTGTAGGTGCGCGCGAGGTCGGGGGTCCGGTAGGCCCTCGCCCTGGGCGCGTCGGCCGTCACCGTGGCCCTCGGGTCCGCGACCGGTCGGCGCACCGCTGACGCGGATGGCTGGTCTGACGGCGTCGCCGACGCGGACGTCTCGCCCGGAGAGGCCGTGGGCGCGCTCGACGTCGGCGCGACCTGCGGCGGGCTGTCCGTCACGCGAAGGGTGTCCCGGCCGGCAGGACCATCGGGCCAGGCCAAAGCCACCCCGCCCGCCAGCACGAGCACGGCGACGAGCGCCGACGTCGTCGCGGCCCGCCGACGGCGCCGCCGCGCCTCCCGTCGTACGACGGCAGAACCACTCTCCGGAGGGGGGAGCTCGAGGAAGGGCCGCAGCGGCCAGTCGGTCGTCACGGTGCCTCCACGGCGTCGGCGAGGACGCGGCGCGCCTCGTGCAGTCGGCGCTTGACGGTGCCGAGCGGACGGCGCGTGAGCCGGGCGACCTCCTCGACCGGCAGGTCCGCGTAGTAGTGCAGCAGCACCACCTCGCGCAGCCGTTGCGGCAGTCGTTGCACCAGGTCGGCGAGCCACGGGTCGTGCGGTCCGGCAGCAGCGACCACCGCGTGCGCCGACGCTGCGAGCAGCGCACGATCGCGCACCGCACCGCGCCAGTGGTCGCGGGCGAGGTTGGTCGCCACGAAGTAGAGCCAGGCGCGGGGGTCGCGCACCGACCGCCACCGGGCGAGCAGACGCGTGAACGCCTCCTGAGCCACGTCGACCGCGACCTGGGCGTCGCCGACGAGGGACAGCGCGTAGCCAGACAGCGGGCCGAAGTGGGCGGCGTAGAGAACCTCGAAGTCGTCGCTGGCGCGGACGTCGACGAGCACCGCTGGGGCGCCCACCTCGAACGTCACTCCGGGTCCTTCCGCTGGGTCATCGGCTCGTAGACGGAGCAGCCGACCGAAAGGTTCGCCGAACCTTTCCCCCGCTCCTGCCGTCCACGAGACGACCGACATCAGGAGGAACCCGTGACCCCTCGCCCGCTGCTCGCCCTGGCCCTCGCCGTCGCTGCCTGCTCCGCGGCCGGTGCCCACGCCGACCCGGTGACGCAGTCTCGTCGCGCCGAGACGCGTGTGCAGCTCGACCTCGGTCGAGGCCGGACGCTGGACCTCGCCCTCGGCCTCACGTCCGGTCGGCTGCGCGTCGAGGCCACCGCCTGCGACGCCGACGGCTGCGACACGCCCGAGACCTGGGCCGGGCCGGTCACGGGCGCCACCGTGGACGACTCACGGGCGGCAGCGCGGTTGCGCACGACGCTCGCCGGCCAGCCGCTCGCCGTCACCTGGACGCCGAGCGACCAGAGCGGGGTCGTGTTGCAGGGCCTCGACGCGAGCGGCGGCCCCCATGGGGAGACCGCGGCCGCCTACAAGGGCGACCCGGCAGACGCCGTGGTCACTCTCGACGGGCGCACCTGCACGGCCGCGGGCAGCGTCGGCGACGAGATAAGAGTGTCCGACGACGCTGCCGAGGGCGCCGCGCCGCTGTCGGAGATGGAGCTGCCCACGGGCGAGCTGCGCTGCTAGGCGCCGCCGTCCACGACGAGCGCCTGCCCGGTCAGGTACGACGACGCGTCGCTCGCGAGGAAGACCGTCGGCCCCACCATCTCCTCCACGGTGGCCCAGCGCTTGATGGCCTGGTTCGCGACCCACCCGGCGCCCTCGTCCTCCCCGCCCCACAGGCCGCGGTTGAGGTCGGTCTTGGTCCAGCCCGGGCACAGCGCGTTGACCCGCACGCCCTGCTCCCCCCACTCGGCGGCCAGCGACCGGGTCAGCGACACCACCGCCGCCTTGGACGCGCCGTACGCCTCCATGAACGGCGTCGCTTTGAGACCGGCGGTGCTGGCGACGTTGATGATGCTGCCGGTCCTCCGCCCGACCATGTGTCGACCGGCGGCCTGGCAAAGGTGCACGACAGAGTCGACGTTGAGCCGCATCGTCTTCTCCCAGCCCGCGAAGCGCATGTCGGCGAACGGTCCCATGTACGACGAGCCGCCGGCGTTGTTGACCAGCACGTCCAGGTGCCCCAGGGCCGCGACCGCGTCGTCGACGAGCTGCGTGCAGGCGGCGGAGTCCGTGACGTCCGCGGGCAGCACGACCGCGAGACGGCCGAGGGCCTCGATCTCCTCGCCGGTCTTGATGAGGGCCGCGGTGTCGCGGGCGCTGACGGCCACGTCGGCGCCCGCCGCGGCCAGTCCGAGGGCGACCGCCTTGCCGATGCCGCGCGACGCCCCGGTGACAAGGGCGGCGCGACCGGTGAGGTCGAACAACAACTCAGTACTCCTTCGGGAGCGGGTAGGCGGACGGGTTCACGCGCTTGACCACCTCGTCGAGGACGTCGTCGGCGCGTCCGACCCACAGGTGCTTGGCGCCCTCGACGCCGACCACCTCCGCCTGGGGCACCGCGGCGAACCGTTCCTTCGCCTCGGCGGGCTGCAGGTAGTCGTCGTGCTCGGGCACGAGGGCGACCAGGGGCTTGCCGGAGTCGGCCCACGCCTGCAGGTGCTCCGGGCGCGAGAAGCGCAGCGGGGGGCTGAGCAGGATCGCGCCCTCGACGCTCGGGTCGCTGCCGTGCATGAGAGCGAGGTCGGTCCCGAAGCTCCAGCCGACGAGCCAGAGCCGCGGCAGGTCGAGGGCCTCCACGCTGTCGAGGGCAGCAGCCACGTCGTAGCGCTCGGCGACGGCGTAGCCGAAGTCGCCCTCGCTCGTGCCCTGCTCGGACGTCGTGCCGCGGGTGTTGAAGCGCAGCACCGCGAGGTCGGCCAGGGCCGGCAGCCGGTTGGCCATCTTCTTGAGGACATGGCTGTCCATCATCCCGCCGTGGGTCGGCAGCGGGTGCAGAGTGACGAGGGTGGCGACCGGCGCGCGGTGCAGCGGCAGGGCGAGCTCGCCGACGAGCTCGAGGCCGTCGGCGGTGTGCAGCGTGACAGGCCGGCGGTCGGCCGGGAGCACGGTGTTGGCGCGGATCTCGGGCATCGCCCGCGACCCTAGTGCGCCCTCAGCCCCCCGCTGAAGGGGGTCAGCGCTTGGCGTAGTCCCGGAAGCCGCGGCCGGTCTTGCGGCCTAGGTACCCGGCCTTCACGAGGTGCTCCAGCATGGGCGCCGGCGCGTAGCCGGGCTCGCGGAACTCGTCGTACAGGGTCCTCTGGATCGCCAGCGTCACGTCGAGGCCGACGACGTCCATCAGGGCGAACGGGCCCATCGGGTGGCCGCAGCCCGCGGTCATGGCCTTGTCGATGTCGTCGATCGACGCGTAGTGCGCCTCGAGCATCTTGACGGCGTCGTTGAGGTACGGGAACAGCAGGGCGTTGACGATGAAGCCCGCGCGGTCGCCGCACAGCACCGGGTGCTTGCCGGTCTTCTGGCAGACCTCGAGCACGGTCGCGACGACGTCGGGGGCGGTTGTCACGGTGGGGACCACCTCGACGAGCTTCATGACGGTGGCCGGGTTGAACCAGTGCATTCCGACGACGTCCTGCGGCCGCTTGGTGGCGGTGGCGCACTCGATGACGGGCAGGCTCGAGGTGGTCGTGGCGAGGATCGCGCCGGGCTTCATGATGTCGTCGAGCGCCCCGAAGATCGCCTTCTTGATGGCGAGGTCCTCGGCGACGGCCTCGATCACCAGGTCGCAGTCACGCAGGTCCTCGAGGTCGGTGGTGCCGGTGATGCGGGCCAGCGTCGCGTCGCGGTCCTCCTCAGAGAGGCGGCCCTTCTGGACCATCTTCTCCAGCGAGCCCTCGACCTTCTTGCGGACCGCAGCGACCTTGTCCTCGCCGCGGGCGCGGAACACCACGTCGTAGCCGCTCTTGGCGCAGACCTCGATGATGCCGGTCGCCATGGTGCCGGTGCCGATGACGGCGACCTTGCTCACCGGTCGGGCCGCGCCGCCCTCGGCCTTCGCCGGCGTCTCCGCGTCCGCGACGACCTCGGAAGAGTCGGGTGCGGCGTAGGTGTAGAAGCCGCGGCCGCTCTTGCGGCCGAGCAGCCCGGCGGTGACGTACTGCTTGAGCAGCGGTGCCGGGGCGTGCAGGTGGTCGCGCGAGCCCTCGTAGATCCGCTCCAGGATCTCGTAC
>JBKOVB010000085.1:0-55488 GCA_046723735.1 Actinomycetota bacterium
GGCTCGAGACCGTGCTGTGCGACGCCCGGATCAGCCGGCTGCTGCTCGACCCGACCGGCACCATCGTGTCGCTGGAATCGGTCAAGGACGAGATCACCCTCGCCCAGCGCCGCGCCGTCTCCGCCCGCGACCGGCACTGCATCGCCAAGGGCTGCACCCGACCGCCCGCGTTCTGCGACGTCCACCACCTGGTGGCCCGTGCCGACGGCGGCGCGGCCAGCACCGAAAACCTCGGTCTGCTCTGCCGTCGGCACCACGTGCTCTGGCACCTCGGCAAGCTCCACCTGCACGACCTGCACACCCCCTGGCTCCCGAACCCGGAGCCGGAGGACACCGGCCACGGCCCCTGGGACGACCACTCCCCACCGCTGGTGGCGTGAGTTGTCCTGGCCCTCTACTCGCCGTCTCCACCGCGGCTCGGTCGCGCGTGCCGGCTCCGGTGCCCCGCCCTGCTCGCGCTCACGTACCGCGCGGCGGCCATGAAGCCCAGCAGTGGCAGCGCGACCAGGAGCGGGCCGCTGACGTAGCCGAGCCCCGGGTCGAGGTCGCACGCCTCGCCCGGAGAGCAGCTCGCTTCGCCGCCTGCCGAGTCGGTCAGGGCGACCAGCGCGACCGAGAAGACGGTCGCGTAGAGGAGGGCGGTCCCGATCGTGACGAGCCAGTGTTGCTCCCGCTGCCGCCAGGCGCTGACGACGCCGATCGCCACGAGCCCGAGCAGTGCGACCAGCGAGTAGTTCGCCGCCGCGGGAGACTCGACCCCCTCACGGCGGATCACCCACCCCCAGGCGAGCGCCCACGCGAGCACGCCCGCGGTGCCGACGGCGAGCTGGCGGACGAGAGGACGGGTCACCCCCTCATCCTGGCAGCCGGCAGTCAGCTCTCGTCGTAGCGCCAGTCGGTGGCTGACAGCAGCCGACCGAAGCGCAGGCCGGGGAAGTGGGCCGCCGCCACCGGGACGTCGCCGCCCTCGAGCTCGCGGGCGTACGCCGCGCGGGTCGCCCGCGCCAGCACCGGGTCGACGTCGGCCATCATCTCCCAGTCGTCGGCCATGAGCTCGGCAGGGCAGTGCATCACGTCGCCCATGAGCAGCGCCCGGTCAGCGCCGGAGGACAGGACGACGACGGTGCTGCCGGGGGTGTGGCCCGGCGCGTGCCGTACGTCGACTCCCGGGGCGATCGTCACGTCGGCGTCGAAGGTCTCGACGAGGTGCGCGACGGGCGCCAGCTTCTCGCACGCCTTGGGCAGCCCGAGGTCGGCCCGCATGTACTCGTCGCTCTCGCGGGCGACGAAGTGCTCCCAGTCCGCCGCGTGGCAGCGGTAGACCGCGTTCGCGAACACGGGCTTGTCCTCGACGGCCGTCCAGCCCACGTGGTCCATGTGCAGGTGCGTGAGCAGGACGTCCGTGACGTCCTCCGGCCGCAGCCCGGCGTCCGCGAGGCTCGACAGCAGCCGGCCGTTGCCCGACTCGGCCGGCGCCGGGCCGAAGCCGGTATCCACGAGGAGGACCCGGTCGCCGGTGCGCACGAGGGAGCCGCCGAACGACATGGGCAGCAGCCCCTCGGGAGTGAGCTGCGACGCGTGCGGTGTCCTGTTGAGGATCGCCTCAGCCGGTACGTCCATGCCTCCGTCGAGCAGGCCCTGGACGGTCAGGTCGCCGAGCCTCAGCGCCGATGGTTCGCTCCGGCGCCCCCTCGCAAGCTCGTTCGCTTCTCCGCTCACGGGGCGTACCGGACGGGCAGCTCCTTGATGGCGTGCAGGAACATCGACCGCAGCGGTCGGGGCTCACCCAGCTGTTGGATGTCGGGCATCCGGTCGGCGATGGCGTTGAAGATGATCCGGATCTCAGCCCGGGCCAGGTTGGCGCCGAGGCAGAAGTGCGGACCGCCACCGCCGAAGGCGACGTGCTCGTTCTCCTCGCGCGTGATGTCGAAGCGGTCGGGGGCGTCCAGCGCCGTCGCGTCCCGGTTGGCCGAGGAGTAGTAGATCGCGACCCGGTCGCCCTTCTTGATCTGCTGTCCGCCGAGCACGTAGTCCTTGAGCGCCGTGCGCTGGAACTGCATCACCGGCGTCGCCCAGCGGATGATCTCCTCGGCCGCCGAGTCGAGGGGTCGCTCCCGCTTGAACAGCTCCCACTGGTCGGGGTGGTCGAAGAACGCCTTCATGCCGTGGGTGATGGCGTTCCGGGTCGTCTCGTTGCCCGCGACCATCAGCAGCATGAAGAAGACGTCGAACTGCTCCTGCGTGAGGTGGCTGCCGTCCACGCTGGCCTCGAGCAGCTTGGTGGCGACGTCGTCGGCGGGGCACTCCTTGCGCGCCGCCGCGATGCGGTCGGCGAACATGTACATCTCCATCATGGCCAGCTCGGCCTCTTCCGGCGCGCGGCGGAACTCCGGGTCGTCGCCGCCGACCAGCTTGTTCGACAGGTCGAAGACGAGCTTGCGGTCCTCGGCCGGGACGCCGACGAGCTCGCAGATCGCGAGCAGCGGCAGCTCCGCGGCGACGTCCTCGACGAAGTCGCCCTCGCGCTTCGCCAGCGCCCGGTCGATGATCTCGTGCGCGAACTCCTCCAGCCTCGGCTCCAGGTCGCGGATCGTCCGCGGTGTGAAGGCCCGCTGCACGATGTTGCGGTAGGCGCTGTGCTCGGGCGGGTCCATGTTCAGCATGAGCATCCGCGTCGTGGCCAGGGCCTCGTCGGGGTCCTGCCCGTCGCGCAGGGGCAGCTGCAGCAGCGAGCCACGCTCCCAGGACGAGAAGACCTCAGGCGTGCGCGAGACCTCGACGACGTCCTCGTGCCGGCTCACCACCCAGAAGCCCTCGTCCCAGGGGTTGGGCTGCGCGTGCCAGAACACCGGCGCGTCCGCCCGCATGGTCGCGAACGCGTCCAGCGGCACGCCCGAGGCGAAGGTGTCCGGGTCGATCAGGTCGAGGTCGACCGGGCAGCGCGGGCGGCCGGAATCGTCCACGGGTGCGGGCATCTGGCATACCTCCTGGGGTTCTGTCAGGACGTGCGTAGCGGTGCGCAGCGCGAGCGTGCCTCACCGAGAGGGTCTGCGGCCACCTCGACGGTGCGTCCGAGCACCATGGCGAGCCGGTTCTCGTCGTACGCCGGCCAGGCCGGAAGCCCCTTCGCAGCCGGCCTGCCGGTGCGCGCGAAGGTCGCCCACGCCTCGCGCATCGCGTGCGAGAGGGCCCGCGCGTCGTCGACGTCGCCGACCCAGGTGTCCCAGCCGTCACTGTCGAAGGTGCCGAACGTGAACGGCAGGTCGGCGGCGTGGCAGGCGCCGACGTCGCGCGGTGCGCCGCCTGCGCGCCAGGTGAAGGAGTACGTGTACGTCGGGGCGACCGCCGCGTGCGCGTCCAGCAGCTGCTCCAGCGGCAGCCGCATGACGGCGTCCGTCGCCACCGCTGCGAAGACGTCCGCCGCGGTCCCGCCGTCCTGCTCGTAGGCGCGGACCACCGCGTCGACCGCCTCGGTGGGAAGCGGTCGATGCGCCTCCGCGCTCAGCAGCCCCTGGAGCACCATGACCAGCGTCGTGCGGTCGAAGCTCGCGAACGCGGGGTCGGCGAACAGCCGCATCTCCTCGGAGGTGGTCCCTGCCAGCAGCGGTACGCCGGCGAGCGCGCCCTTCTCGACCGGCGCGGCCACGACGGTCTCGCCGTCGACAACGGGGTGATATGCCATCGCGCCGACCACCATGACGAGCTCGTCGGCGACCTGCTGCTGCGCCGCGAGCAGCGTCTCGACAGGCACCGTGGCGAGGTCCGCGCCGTCGAGCTTGGCTAGCAGGGCGGCACTGACCGCCGCCGCGGCCTCGGGCGTCATCGTCTGCGCGGCGCCTGGGCTCTGCGCGATCGCCTTGTGCACCAGGCCCTCTGCCAGGGGACTGGTGAGCAGGTGGATGACGGAGCCGGCGCCGGCCGACTCGCCGAAGACCGTGACGTTGGCGGGGTCGCCGCCGAACGCGGCGACGTGGTCCCGGACCCAGGCGAGGGCGAGCAGCTGGTCGAGCAGCCCGCAGTTCGGGGTGACGCCCGGGACGCCGTACAGCCAGCCGAGGGCGCCGACGCGGTAGTTGACGGACACGACGACGACGTCCTGCTCCGAGGCGAGCAGCTCCCCGTCGTACGTCGGCAGCGAGCTGCCACCGATCGTGAATGCTCCGCCGTGCAGCCACACCATCACCGGCCGAGGTGCCGCGCCGCCGCGCGGAGCCCAGACGTTGAGCGTCAGGCAGTCCTCGCTCTGAGGCCCGACCTCCATGCCGGGCACCAGCCCCGCGAACCGGCCGCCGACGGGCTGCGGCGCCGACGGGCTGAACGCCGTCGCGTCGCGGACCCCCTCCCAGCGCCCGAAGGGGACCGGCGCCTGGAAGCGCAGCACGCCGAGCGGGGGCTGGGCGTACGGGATGCCGAGCCATGCGTCCGTGGTCGGCAGACAGAGCCCCGCGAGGGATCCCGAGGGCGTCAGCACGGTCGGCACGGCGCCAGAGTCCCATCATTGCTATGTTGCGCACAAGAGACGTCGGAGGTGCTGCATGGAAGGCAAGGTCGCGATCGTCACCGGCGCGAGCCGCGGGATCGGCAAGGGCATCGCGCTCGAGCTGGGCGCTCTCGGGATGACCGTTTACGTGACCGGCCGCAGCACCGGCGAGGGTGGCCTGCTGCCCGGCACCGTGGGGGAGACGGCGAAGCAGGTCGATGCTCTGGGCGGGCGCGGGGTCCCGGTCGCCTGCGACCACCACGACGACGCGCAGGTCCAGGCGATGGTGTCCCGGGTGCTCGCGGAGCAGCGCCGGGTCGACGTGCTGGTCAACAACGTCTTCAACGCCCCCGACCTGGCGAACTGGCTGAACAAGCCGTTCTGGACGCTCCCCCTCGGCGCCTGGGACGAGGTGGTCGACATCGGGCTGCGCTCCCACTACGTGGCGAGCGCGCTGGTCGCCCCCTCCATGGTCGAGGCCGGTAGCGGGCTCATCGTCAACGTGAGCAGCTCGGGCGCGGTGTCGTACGCGCACAACGTCGCGTACGGCGTAGGCAAGGCCGGCCTCGACAAGATGACTGCCGACATGGCGCACGAGCTGGCCCCGCACGAGGTGGCCGTCGTCTCGATCTGGCCCGGGCTCGTCAAGACCGAGCTCGTGATGTTCGGCGCGCAGAGCGGCGAGGACGGCACGCAGTACCTCGACCTCGGGCCCGAGGGGCGCTTCGACCTGGCCCACGCGGAGTCGCCGCGGTTCGTCGGTCGCGGGGTGGCGGCCCTCGCCTCCGACCCCGACGTGCTCAAGCGGTCGGGTACGGCGGTCAGCGTGGCGTCCCTGGCCGACGCCTACGGGTTCACCGACGTCGACGGCTCCGTCCCGCGGCTCGAGCTGCGTTCTCAGGACTGCTGAGAACCTCGCGCTCCCAGGCTTCTAGGCCAGGTTGCGCAGGTAGTCAGCTCGGATCGTCGACCCGCGGTTCTCCTCGCCCATCGGGTACTGCTGCGCGGTTGCCAGATGGCGCCGCGCGACCCGGGCAGCCCTGTCGACGTCGCCGTCGGTGATGGCGTCGATGAGCTGCTGGTGCTCCTGCAGGGCCCGCTTGCGCAGGAGCGGCTCGGGGAACCGGCCGCTGCGGCTCGCCGCGACGGACCACGAGCTCTCGTGCGAGGTCCACAGGGACTCGAGCACGCCGGCCACGATGATGAGCGTCTCGTTGCCCGAGCAGCGGACGATCTCCTCGTGGAACGCGCGTGAGGCGGCCGAGGCCTCGACGGCGTCGTCGGACTCCACGGCGCGGGTCAGCCGCAGGTGCGCGTTGACCAGCCGCGGCACGACCTGCGTGTCGCGGTCCGTCCGCTCGGCGCACAGCGCCGCGCACAACGGCTCGAGGTACTGCAAGGCGACCCCGACGTCGGCGAGCGACACCTTCCTCGACTGCAGCACCAGGCCGAGCATGTACGCCGCTGTCTCGGGCTTGGGCCGGTGCACGACCGCCCCGCCCACGTTGCCGCGCTGGACGCTGATCAGGCCCTCGGTCTCGAGGATGCGGAACGCCTCGCGGGCCGATGCCTTCGACGTGCGGTACTCCGCGAGCAGATCGTCCTGCTTGGGCAGCAGCGCCCCGTCCTCCAGCTCGCCGGACAGGATCCGCTCGCGCAGGACGTCCGCGAGCATCTCGGCGACCCGGGGCTGCCGGATGCGCGGCCGGGTGCGACGCGGGCCACGCGCCTCTCCGTTGCCGTCCACTGGCCGTCCTCTCCGTTGACCCGCCGCGAGACCCATCATCTCGCAGCGGCACACCCGTCGCCAACCTACATTGCCATCATTCCAATGATGGCCTACGTTGCCGCGACAGACGGCGCAAAACACGCCACAGGAGGGCGCACCGTCTCGGCCGGTCTCACCTCAGGAGGATCAGCGTGGCTCGTGGTCCGAGGACGCGCGCGACGGCTGCGCTGGCGTGCGGGGCGGTCCTGCTCCTCACCTCCTGCGGGCTGCGGGTCTCGCCGGAGCTCCGGGCCCAGGGCGTGCGCGGCGCCACCGCGCAGGGCGCCGCCGGGGGCACGGACGTGACGCCCGGACAGCCGCAAGGCGGCACGGCGACGAACGGACCGCTCACGCCCACCGGGCACCAGCAGGGCAGCACCACGGGGGGCGATCCCGCCGCCGGTGGTACGCAGGGGCCCCTGGCCTCGGACACTCCGGTGCCGCCTCCCGCGCAGGGCAACGGCGGTGCCACCGACGTCGGCGTGACCGGGAGCAAGGTGGTGTTCGGCAACGTCAGCACGCTCTCGGGACCGGTGCCGGGGCTGTTCGCCGGCGCCGTCTACGGCGCGCGCGCCTACTTCGCCTACCAGAACAGCCTTGGCGGCGTGTACGGCCGCAACCTCGAGCTCTCCGTCGCCGACGACCAGCTCGACTGCGGCCAGAACCGCGCGCAGCACCTCGAGCTGGCGCCGAAGGTGTTCGCCTTCGCCGGCTCGTTGTCCCTCTACGACAACTGCTCCGCCCCGATGTTCGCGCAGCAGAAGAGCCTCTCGGACGTCTCGCTGTCGTTCAGCCCGCAGGCCGGGGCGCTGCCCAACAACTTCAGCGTGGTGCCGCTCGTCCCGGGCTACCGCCTCGGCTCGCTCCTGTACTACAAGCAGAAGTTCCCCTCGGCGATCACGCACATGGCCACGCTGTACGGCAAGGTGGGTGCGGCCCCGCAGATCTGGGCCAACGTCAAGGCGGCTGCCGAGTCGGTCGGGTACAAGGTCGCCTACGAGCGCGGCTACAACGCCGGTGAGACCGACTTCACCGCCGACGTCATCCAGATGCGTCAGGCCGGCGTGCAGATGCTCTACTTCATCTCCGCCGACGCGGCGACCATCGCCCGCGTCGCGAACACTGCGGCGCAGCAGCAGTGGCACCCCCAGCTGTTCGCGGTCGGTGCGGGGGACGCGATGTACGACCCGGGCTTCATCAAGCAGGCCCCCCAGGCCTCGGAGGGCATGTACGGCGACCAGCCCCAGGCGCTGTTCTTCAGCAAGGACGACGCGCGGAACATCTCCGGCGTCGCGCAGTACCAGACGTGGATGGCCAAGATCGGCCAGGGCAGGCACACGGACCTCTACTCCGCGTGGGGGTGGGGGCAGGCGCTGCTCGCCGTACAAGCGCTGAAGGCAGCGGGACCGCACCTGACGCGCGCGGGCTACCAGGCAGCGCTCAAGAAGATCCACCGCTTCGACGGCGACGGGATGTTCGCGCCGTCCGACCCCTCGGGGAAGAAGCCCGCAACCTGCTACGTCGTGCTGCGCATCGTGCACGGCGAGTTCCACCGCGTCGACACGCCTGCTCGCGCCTTCCGGTGCGACGGCGGCTACTTCTACGCCAAGCCATGACGACCTTCCTCGCGCTCACCCTCGTCGGGCTCGTCGTCGGGTGCATCTACGCGCTCACGGCGACCGGCCTCGTCGTGACCTACACGACCAGCGGGGTCTTCAACTTCGCCCACGGCGCCATCGGCATGCTCGCCGCCTTCACCTACTGGCAGCTGCGGGTGGACTGGGGGATGCCGACATGGCTCGCGCTGCCCGCCGTGCTGCTCGTCCTGGCCCCGTTGCTCGGCGCGCTCATCGAGCGGGTCCTGGTGCGACCGCTGTACGGCGCCCCGATCGGTGTCACGCTCGTCGTCACCCTGGGGCTGCTCATCAGTCTCATCGGGGTCGCCAACATCGCCTGGCCGCCGGACGAGACGCGAGTCCTCCCCAAGTTCTTCGAGGGCAGCACGGTCACCGTCTTCAGCCTCGTCGTGAGCTACAACCAGGTCCTCGTGATCCTCGCGGCAGCAGGCGTGGCCGTCGGCCTGCGGCTGTTCTTCACCCGGACGCTCACCGGCATCGCGATGCGGGCCGTCGTCGACGACCAGGACCTCGCGGCGCTCGCCGGCACGTACCCGCAGCGCGTCTCCCAGCTGTCCTGGGCGCTGGGAGCCTCCCTCGCCGGGCTCGCCGGCATCCTGCTCGCACCGCTGGTGACGCTGGACATCCTGGGCCTGACCCTGCTCGTCATCAACGGCTACGCCGCCGCGATGGTGGGTCGCCTGCGCTCGCTGCCGCTGACCGTCGCCGGCGCGATCGCCCTGGGGCTGTTCGACTCCTGGCTCGTCGGCTACGCCCCGGGCGACGTCGTCGACGTCGTCAAGCCGGCGCTGCCGATGTTCCTGCTCTTCGGCGCCGTGCTGTTCCTCCGTCAGGAGCGGCTGCGCTCCGGCTCGCTCACCGGCCTGCGGATGCCACGCACCCCCTCGCTGCGGCAGTCGCTGGGGTCGGCGGCGGCGTTCGTCGTGGTGATGACCGTGCTCTCCGGGCAGCTGGGGGCCGGCAAGCTGGCCACCCTGGGGCAGGGCCTGGTGCTCGGCTTCATCATGCTCAGCCTCGTGCTGCTGTCCGGGTACGGCGGCCAGGTCTCGTTGTGCCAGATGACCTTCGTCGGGCTGGGCGCCTACGCGATGGGCAAGGTCGGCGGCGAGCTCGGGCTGCTCGCCGCGGTCGGCCTCGCAGCGGGTGCCGGCGCGCTGGTCGCGCTGACCGTCGTACGGCTTCGGGGGCTGCACCTGGCGCTCGCGACCCTGGCGTTCGCGCAGGCCATGGACCTCGTGTTCTTCAAGAACGAGCTGGAGTACGGCGGAGCCCTCGCCGTCCCGCGCCCACCGCTGCCCTTCGTCGACGAGGGCGACGACCGCGTGTTCTTCGTCTTCCTCGCGGTGGTGGTGGCTCTCGGTGCTGTGGCGGTGCTCGCCGTACGACGGGCGTCCTTCGGCCGTCGGCTCGTCGCGCTCAACGACAGCCCGGCCGCCTGCGCCACGATGGGCGTCAGCGTGACGACCACCAAGCTGGTGGTGTTCACGCTGTCGGCAGGGCTCGCGGGTCTCGGCGGTGCCCTGTTCGGCGGCTGGCGCGGCTCGGTCAGCCCCAACGACTTCGTGCTGCTCAACAGCCTGGTGCTGCTGCTCCTCGCCACGCTGGGCGGCCTCTACACCGTGAGCGGCGTGCTGGCAGCGGCCCTCATGTACGCGCTGTTCCCGGTGCTGCAGGACCTGCTGCCGGGACTGGGACAGGTGGCATACCTGTTCACCGGAATCGGCGCCCTGACCCTGGGCCGCAACCGCTACGGGCTCGGCGGCCAGCTCGCGCACGTCGGCGAACGTCTGCGCAGGCAAGGACTGCCCTGGGGCTCGACGGAGGTGGCGCGTGCTGCGGGTTGAGGGCGTGGCCGTCCGGTTCGGCGGCGTACACGCGCTGCGCGGTGTCGACCTCGCGGTCGAGCGAGGCAGCCTCGTCGGGCTCATCGGGCCGAACGGTGCTGGCAAGACGACGCTGTTCAACGTCGTCACGGGGATGGAGCGGCCCACGGCCGGCCGGGTCCAGCTCGACGGCCGCGACGTCACCCGGTTGTCCCCGCACCGGCGCGCCCGGCTCGGGCTGGGACGGACCTTCCAGCGGATCGAGGTGTTCTCTTCCCTCACCGTGCGCGAGAACGTCATGGCGGCGGCCGAGGCGCGGCGCTCCTGGGCCAAGGACGAGCACGACCCGGCCGGGACCGCCGCCCGCGTGCTCGAGCGCGTCGGGCTGAGCCACGTGGCGGACGAGCGGGTCGAGGGGCTGTCGACCGGACTGCTCCGACTCGTCGAGGTGGCCCGTGGCCTGGCCTCCCGGCCTGCGCTGCTGCTGCTCGACGAGCCGGGCTCGGGCCTCGACACGAACGAGTCGGAGCAGCTCGGCGACCTGCTGCTCGAGCTGGTCGAGGAAGGCACCGGCATCCTGCTCGTCGAGCACGACGTCGACCTGGTCATGCGGGTGTGCCAGCGCATCTACGTCCTGGACTTCGGCGAGATCATCGCCTCGGGCACGCCGGCCGAGGTGCGGGCGCACCCGGCGGTGCAGGCGGCGTACCTGGGGGCGGCGTGAGCGGAGAAGCGAGCGCTGGCGATCGCCGCAGCGAACCTTCGACAAGGCCTGCGCTTGAGGGGCGCGTGCCCGCTCTCGAGCTGCGCGACGTCCGTGCCGGGTACGGCGCCATCGAGGTCCTGCACGGCGTCACCGTGGAGGTGCCGCCGGCGACGGTCGTCGCGGTTCTCGGCGCCAACGGCGCCGGCAAGTCCACGCTGCTCAAGGTCGCGAGCGGCACCCTCGTGCCCAGGTCTGGCTGTCTGCACGTGGGCGGCGTACACGTCAACGGGGCGCGCGCGAGCGCCCTGGCCCACGCCGGCGTGTGCCGGATCCCCGAGGGGCGCGGCGTCTTCCCCAACCTCACCGTCGCCGAGAACCTGCGGATGTGGTCCCGCGTCGGGCGGCTGTCCTCCGGCCAGATAGCCGAGCGCGCCTTCGACCGCTTCCCGCGCCTGGGGGAGCGGCGCCAGCAGCTCGCCGGCACCCTCTCGGGCGGTGAGCAGCAGATGCTCGCGATGTCCCGCGCCCTGCTCGCCGACCCCGCGGTGCTGCTGCTCGACGAGATCTCCATGGGGCTTGCGCCGCTCGTCGTGCACGAGCTTTACGAGCTCGTCGGGTCGTTGGCGCGTGAGGGGATCGCCATCCTCCTCGTCGAGCAGTTCGCCCGGACGGCCCTCGCCGTTGCCGACCGTGCCGTGGTGATGTCGCAGGGCCTGGTGATCCACACCGGCACCCCCGACGAGGTCGAGGAGCACCTGTCGGCGGCCTACCTGGGAGGGGCGGCATGAAGCTGCGTCGAGAGGTCCTCGTGGGCGCGGCGGCGCTGTCGGTCGCCGCCTCCGGGGTGCTCACCGTCCAGGCGTCTGCCGACCCGGCTCCGGGTGAGGCCTTTCTCGGCTACACCCTCACGGCCCAGGCGGCCGGGCTGCAGGTCGTGGAGGACCAGCCGGCTGCGACGACGCACCCCGAGGCCGAGGCCGAGGTGCCGCAGAGCCAGGTCAGCCTGCTGAGCGGCCCCGTCGGGTACGCGCTGTCCAGCGTCGCCTGGCCCGGTGCGCTCGTGGCCAACGTCGGGTCGGTGCTGGTGCTGTCGGGAGGGCCCGAGCAGGCCGGGCAGGTCAGCGACCCGGTGCGGGCCGAGACGCGCACCGGCGGCCCGGGGTCGGTGAGCAACGACAGCGTTCCGGGCGCCACGATGCACGCCGAGGTCGGTGCGGCGAAGGTCGCGGCCACGGCGATCGTCGACGGAGGTGCGGCCGGGGGCACCGCCGCCCTCGGCACCACCACGTCGCGCAGCAGCGCCTCGCTCGGCGACGACACCGCGACGTCGACTGCCGACTCCACGGCCAAGGACCTCTCGCTCGCCGACGGCGTCGTCACGATCGCCTCCCTGGTCTCCCACGCCACGGCCACGACGGACGGCCGGACAGGCACGGGGTCAGGTGCCACCACGGTGACGGGGATGCGCCTGGCCGACGTGCCCGTGACCGTCGACGAGCACGGTGTCAGCGTGGCGGGCAGCGCCACCCCCGTCGACGTCTCCGCCGTCGACAGCGCGATGGCCGGCCTCGGCATGCACGTCGTCCTGAGCCGTCCGAGCTCGGCGAGCAGTGACGGCGCGGTCAGCTACGACGCCGGGTCCCTCGTCATCACCTGGACGCCGCCCGGCGCCGTGAACACCGTGACCGTCGTGCTCGGAGGCGCCCGCGTGACCGCGGCGGCCACCCGCGCGGACGCCGCGGTCGTGACTGCTGTCCCTGCCGGGGGCGCCGTCGTGGCGCCTGCCGCGCCCGGCACCGGGCAGGCCGTCGGGCCGGGAGCCTCAGGTCCCGTCGTACCGGCGTCGGGACCCGGTACGACGACGCCTGACCTCGCCGGACCTGCCGCGCCCACGAAGGCGTCCTTCGCGCCCCTGCTCGCCGGTGAGCACCCGCCGCGGTCGGCGGTCGCGCTGTGCGGCCTGGCCGCGTTGCTGCTGCTCGGCGCGTTGCTGCGCCTGCCCGGGTTCGTGCTCGTCCCCGCCGCTGCCGCCGACTGCCCCGACAGGAGTCCCGCATGACGACCACCTCGGGCACCGGGCTCGACCCGGCGCTGCTGCCGCGGTACGAGGAGCTGACCCGGCGGGCGCTCGGCCTGCGAGGCCGACGGGCGCTCGGCGGCCCGCCGCTCATGCTGGTCCTGGGCGCGGTCTCGGTCGCCCTCGGCCTGCTGCTGGTGGCCCTGGGGTACCTCGGCGCGAGCCACACCATCTACGTCTTCGAGCAGATCCCGTACCTCATCTCCGGCGGCATCTTCGGCGGCTGCCTCGTGGTGGCCGGCAGCCTCGCGTACTTCGGGTACTGGCTCACCAAGGTGCACGCGGACAACGAGCGGGCCGCCGCGAGCCTCGAGCGCATGGAGGAGCTGCTCGCCACGCTCGTCGAGAGGAGCGCGCCGTGAGCGTAGAAGCGAGCTCGCGCAGCGAGCGAGCGCCGGAGCGAACTCGAGACGCCGCGGTCCGTGAGGGCGGCCTCGCGGTCTGGAGCCCGCGCGTGACCCCGCCGGTCGGGGTCACGCTCACCGGCCAGCAGGAGCTCGCCTGCGCGTTCCGCATCCTGGCCCGCAGCGGCTTCAGCGAGAACATCGCCGGCCACATCACCTGGGCCGCCGACGACGACGGCAGCATGTGGGTCAACCCGTGGGGCCTGTGGTGGGAGGAGATCCGCACCTCCGACCTGTGCCGTGTCGACGCGGGCGGCACCGTCCTCGAGGGCCCCTGGGACGTCACACCGGCGATCCACATCCACACGGAGCTGCACCGCCGACGACCCGACGCCCGGGTCGTCGTGCACAACCACCCGTACCACGTGACCGTGCTCGCGGCCGCCGGGCTGCTGCCCGCCATCGCGCACCAGACCGGCAGCATGTTCGACGGCGACCTCGCCTTCGTGCACGAGTACACCGGAGAGGTCGACAGCGCCGAGCTGGCCGTCGAGCTGGCCGAGCAGATCGGGTCGGCGAGCGCCGTCATCCTCGCCAGCCACGGCGTCATCGTCACGGGGCCGACCGTGCGCGAGGCGACCTACCGGGCCGCCAGCATCGACCGCATGTGCCGGCTCGCCTACGACCTGATGGTGCTGGGCAAGGAACCGTTGCCCATCGCCGCCGGCGTCCGCCACGGCATGAAGAAGTCCCTGCTGGAGCGAGGGAGCGACGTCTACTTCGACGGCGCCGTCCGGCAGCTGCTCCGCACCGACCCAGACGTCCTTTCCTGAGAGGCACTCATGGCCGACCTCGACACCCTCGTCAACAACGGCAGCAGCTTCACGACCGCGGTGAAGGGCAAGGTCACGCTGCTGCCCGACCCGCCGCGAGCCAAGCGCGAGCACCTGGTGATCTCCGTGGACGACCACATCGTCGAGCCGCCGGACACCTTCGAGGGCCGGATGCCGGCCAAGTACGCCGACCAGGCGCCGCGCGTGGTGGAGAAGGACGGCGCCCACCTGTGGGTGTACGACGGCCAGCTGTTCCCCAACGTCGGCTTCAACGCCGTCGTGGGCCGGCCGGTGGACGAGTGGGGCTTCGACCCCACGCGCTTCGAGGACATGCGTCGTGGCTCGTGGGACATCCACCACCGGGTCAAGGACATGGACCTGTCGGGGGTCTACGCCTCGCTGAGCTTCCCGAGCTTCCTGCCCGGCTTCGGGGGTCAGCGGCTGCAGCTGAGCACGAAGGACCCGGAGCTCGCGCTGGCCGCCGTACGCGCCTGGAACGACTGGCACCTCGAGGAGTGGGCCGGTCCCTACCCGGACCGGATCATCCCCTGCCAGATCCCCTACCTGCTCGATCCCGAGGTCGGCGCGCAGGAGGTCTACAAGAACGCCGAGCGCGGTTTCAAGGCGATCACCTTCACCGAGGCGCCGCACATGCTGGGGCTGCCCTCGCTGCACACCGGGCACTGGGACCCGATCATGCGGGCCTGCGCCGAGACCGGCACCGTGGTCAACCTGCACATCGGCTCCTCGGGCACCTCGCCCTCGACGAGCGACGACGCCCCGCCGGACGTGGTGGGCGTGCTGTTCTTCGCCTACGCGATGTACGCCGCGGTCGACTGGCTCTACTCAAAGCTGCCTGTGCGCTTCCCTGACCTGAAGATCGTGCTGTCCGAGGGCGGCATCGGCTGGGTGCCGGCGCTGCTCGACCGGCTCGACCACATGCAGACCTATCACTCGATGTACGGGACGTGGGAGGGCATCACCGACGTCCAGCCCGCGGACGTGCTCAAGCGGAACTTCTGGTTCTGCGCGGTGGAGGACCCGACCGCGTTCGCGCTGCGCGACCGGATCGGCGTCGACCACATCCTGCTCGAGGAGGACTACCCGCACTGCGACTCGCTGTGGCCCCGGACTCAGCAGGTGATCGGCGACTCGATGCGCGGGCTGCCCGAGGGCGACGTCCGGAAGATGACCTGGGAGAACGCCGCGACGCTCTACCGCCACCCGGTGCCGCAGTCGGTGGTCGACGACCCCGAGTCGTTCTGACGGGCTGGGGGAGGATCAGCGCATGGCCTCCTTGCTCTTCAGCCCGCTGACCCTGCGCGGGACCACGTTTCGCAACCGGGTCTTCGTGTCCCCGAGGTGTCAGTACTCCTCGGAGGACGGCTACCCCGTGGACTGGCACCTGGTGCACCTGGGCTCGTTCGCGCGCGGCGGCGCGGCACTGGTGATGCAGGAGGCCACGGCGGTCGTGCCCGAGGGCCGGATCTCGCCGGTGGACGCGGGCATCTGGGAGGACGGCCAGGCCGAGGCGTACTCCCGCATCTCCCGCTTCGTCGCGGGGCAGGGCGCGGTGCCCGGCATCCAGCTGGCGCACGCGGGTCGCAAGGCGTCGACCCAGGCGCCCTGGATCGGCCACGACTACGTGCCGCCGTCCCAGGGCGGCTGGGAGACCGTCGGCCCGTCGCCGATCCCGTTCGGTGACCTGCCTGCGCCGCGCGAGCTCACCGAGGCCGACATCGCCGCGGTGGTGCGCGCGTTCGGCGACGCCGCCGGCCGCGCGGTGGCGTGCGGCTTCCAGGTGGTGGAGCTGCACGCGGCGCACGGGTACCTGGTGCACGAGTTCCTCTCGCCGCTCACGAACCTGCGCACCGACCGGTACGGCGGCGACCTGGCCGGCCGGGCCCGCTTCCTGCTCGAGGTGGTCGACGCCCTGCGCAGCGCGATCCCGGACGCCATGCCGCTGCTCGTACGGATGTCCGCCACCGACTGGGTCGAGGGCGGCTGGACGGTCGAGGAGACGGTCCAGGTGTGCCGATGGCTGCGCGACCGGGGCGTCGACCTCGTCGACGTCTCCAGCGGCGCGACCGTGCCGGAGCAGAAGATCGTGCTCGGGCCCGGCTACCAGGTGCCGTTCGCGAGGGCGGTCCGTGAGGGCGCGAAGGTGCCGACCGCGGCGGTGGGCCTGATCTCCGAGCCGATCCAGGCGGAGCAGGTGCTCGTCGAGGGCTCGGCCGACGCGGTCTTCCTGGCGCGGGCGATGCTTCGCAACCCGCACTGGGCGCTCGCCGCGGCGCACGAGCTGCACGCCGAAATCCGCTGGCCCGACCAGTACCTGCGCGCCAAGCCCCGCTGACCCCCGCCTCCCCCCTTCGCTTGCGTCCTACGAAGTGCTTCCTTGCCTGCGCTCACGCGTTGGGACGCAAGGCGGGGGCTATGACGCAGCGACGTGGGCGGCCGCGATCGCCTTGAGCTCGCCCTTGGCGAGCTTGCCGCCTGACGAGCGGGGCAGCTCGTCGAGCACCACGAGGTGCTCGGGCAGCAGCTCGCGGCTCAGCCCGCGCTCGAGCAGGTGATCGCAGAGCCCGCGCAGGTCGAGCGCCGCCCCGGGCACGAGGGTCACCACCGCACACACGCGCTCGCCGAACACCTCGTCGGGCACCGGCACGATGCCGACCTGGTCGACAGCCGGGTGAGTGTCGACCTCGGCCTCGACCTGCACCGCGCTGATGTTCTTGCCGCCGCGGATGATGATGTCGCTGACGCGGCCGACCACGCTGACGTAGCCGTCGTCGTCGATGCTCACCAGGTCGCCCATGAGCATCGAACCGTCTGGGGCGTAGAGCTTCTCGTTCGCCCCCGGGTCGTCGTAGTAGCCCGCGCAGGTCAGCGGCCCGTGCCCCCCGGGGATGCCCGTGCCCGTGGCCGACACGTCGTGGCCGTCTTCGTCGTACAGGCGCAGGTGCATCTCTGGCAACGCCCGCCCGACCGTGGTGAGGCGCTTGTCGCGTGGGTCGTCGTGCCGGGTGACGGTGAAGGCCCCGGTCTCATTGCTCCCGAAGAACGACAGCACCACCGCGCCGGTGCGCTCCTCGAACTCGGCGGCCCGGTTCGGCGGGATCATCTCGCCGCCGGTGAACATCACCTTCAGGCTCGCGAGCTCGGCGTCCCGGCTCGCGGGGGAGTTCAACAGCATCCGGAACTGCGTGCTGACGCAGCACAGCACCGTGACGCGCTCCGCCTCGATGAGCCGGATCATCTCCTCGACGTCGAACTTCGGCAGCACGACCGTTGGCGCCCCGAGGACGAGCGGCGCGACGTGCGAGGTCCACAGCCCGAACCCGAACGGCGCCGGGATCACGCTCATGAACCGCTCGTCCGCGCCCAGCCCTCCGGCGTCGACGGCGTGGTCGAGGAAGCGGAACCAGCGGTTCTGGAACTGCGTCACGACCTTCGGCATGCCAGTGGTGCCCGAGGTGCTGTTGAGCAGCCACAGGTCGTTGGGCCCGAGGGCCCGCTCGGTCGGCACGGCGGGCCCGTCGCCCAGCCGGTCGACGACCACAAGGCCGTCCAGCGCCGCGCCGGCCGCCTTGAGCTCCCGGACCAGGTCGTCCGCCGCCTGGCCGCGCCGGTCCTCCGTGGTGACGAGCAGCCGGGCCCCGGTACGGCGGACCAGGTGAGCCACCTCGGCCGTGCCCGCACGCCACCCCAGCCCGACCGCCACGACGCCGGCTCGCTCGGTGCCGAGCAGCGCCGCGTGCACCGCCTCGGAGTCCGGCAGCAGCACCGCCACCCGGTCCCCGGGCTGGGCGCCCGCGACCAGGAGTGCCGACGCCACCCGGTCGGCCTCGCGGTCGAGCTCGACCCAGGTCGTGCGGCGCGTCGGGGTCACGTAAGCAGTGCCGTCCGGAGTGCTGCCGGCCCGATCGCGGGCGAGCGCGCTCAGCGTGCGGGTGCCCCACCAGCCCCGGGTGGTGTAGTCCTCGACGACGGCCTGGGGGATCAACGACATTGCCTGAGAATACGGGGATCCGGACCTGTTGGCTGGCACCTAGAGCCGGCGCCAGATGAGCCCGGCGTTGGTGACGAGCAGCAGCGCTGCGAACCCGGCCAGCGCGATGGCGCCCCACCGCGGGTGCAACACCTGCGTCACGGCCGCCGGCGGGTCCGCTGCGGCGAACGCGTACCCGAAGGTGGTCGACCCGCTGCCGGTCAGGTCCGCCCCCAGGTACGGCGAGTACGACGAGGCTCGGGCCCCCGTCGCCGCCACCTCCACGAGCAGGTCCAGCGCCTGCTTGCGCTCGCCCTGCGGCGGACGGGAGGCGGCCCAGGCGCGCCAGGTCGTGAACCCGCGCGGCGGCGTGAGGGCGCGGGCGTCGAACGCGGCGACCGCCGACAGGTCGAGCAGCAGCCTGCCCGGGCCGTCGGCCGTGACGGTGAAGGCCACCTCGGGCGTGCCCCGCACGCCGCCGAGGGTGCCGGCGAACGACGCGCCCCCCGGGACGGTCGTCGTGGCCGGCCCCGTCACGGCGCCCGTTGTGCCCGACAGGGTCAGCGATCCCGTGACCCGGAACGGCACGGCCTGCGCGCCTGCCACCTGCTGCGCACCCTTCACCACGAGCGCGGGTGGCAGCCCCGTCTCGGTGTCGGGCAGCCGCGCTGCCGACGGGTGACGCGCGCGCGTCAGCGCCCGGTCGAGAGCCGGTGCCACGAGGGACGGGTCGACGTCGGTGCCGGTGGGGAGGTCGGCCGGTTGCTGGGTGACGTTGCGGACCGTCACGGTCACCGTGCCGCGGCCGGGGATGCGTCCGCCAGGGGCCAGCGCCTGCGAGCGCCCGTCGGCTCCGACGTAGGACACCTGCAGGGACAGGGGCAGGTGTACCGCCTCGATGAGCGGATCCAGCACGAGCCGTGCCGCCAGGTCGCGCGAGCCGGGCGAGAAGCCCTGCCACACCACGGCTCCGCGGCGCGTGACCGGCGGTGGGTCGTCGCCGAGCGGCGTGGCCGACCTGGCGGGTCCTCGCTCGCGGACGGCGTAGTCGCCGACCCCCGAGAGCCGCAGCCGCTGGTCGAGCTCCACCCGTCGTACGGAGCCGTTGCCCGCGACCCCGACCTGCACGGTCTCGTCGTTGACGACGACGCCGGGAACGTTCGACGGCAGCAGCCGGTCGGGGCGGAAGTTCGGCAGCTGCTTGAGCAGCTCGGTCGCCGCGAGCTGTGCCGCGTCGGACGTCGGGAGGCGGATCTCGTCCGCCTGCGCGGCAGCCGTGGGGAGGAGCAGGCCGAGCACGACCAGCACCCGGACGCCTCGCACACGAGGAGGCTAAGTCATGAGGCATGCTGGTCGGATGGACCTTGAGGCAGTGCGGCAGGAGCTCGAGCAGATGGTGCGCGAGAGCGACGCCGAGATCCAGGCGCTCGCGCTCGAGCAAGACGGCGAGGGCGACGAGGCCGACCTGTCCGCCGAGCTCACCGAGGCCGACCGCGAGGAGGCGCTCGCCGAGGCCGCGCACGCCCGCCGCGAGGAGGCCCTCGCGGCGCTGCAGCGGATCAACGCCGGCACGTACGGCGTCTGCATCGACTGCGGCAAGGCCATCCCCGAGGAGCGGCTCGCGTTCCGGCCCGAGGTCGCCCGGTGCCTGGAGGACCAGAAAGCCTTCGAGAACCGCGAGGGCTGAGCCGTCGTCCAGGAGGTCGAGACCCGCGTCGGGACGGCGCGGGTCCACCTGCGCGGTGAGGGCCCGGGCCTGGTCGTCCTTGGGCACGGCGCTGGTGGCGGGCTCGACGCCGTCGACCTGAGGGCCGCGCGGGACGCCGCGCTGGGTCTGGGTTTCCGGGTCGCGCTGGTCGAGCAGCCCTGGCTGGTCCGCGGACGCAAGGTGGCCGAGGCGCCACCACGACTCGACACCGCGTGGGTGGACGTCCTGGCCGGGCTCGAGGGCGCGCCGCTCGTGGTCGGCGGACGCTCCGCCGGGGCGCGGGTCGCTTGCCGTACGGCGGACGAGGTGGGCGCCGACGCCGTGCTGTGCCTGGCGTTCCCGGTCCACCCGCCGGGCAAGCCTGAGAAGAGCCGGCTTTCGGAGCTCACCGCCGTACGGGTACCAGTACTCGTCGTGCAGGGCGACCGCGACGCCTTCGGGGTGCCGCCCGGGGCCGTCCTCGTGCCGGGTGCCGACCACGGCTTCCGGGTTGCCAAGGGCCTGCCGCCGGCCGGTCCTCAGGTGGCGGACGCGGTCGCGGCGTGGCTCCTCTCCCTCGACGAAAAGCGGACAAAACGCTCATAACCGCTTTACCTCCTGGCCGAGTGCGCCGAACAGGTGACGACGTCGGACGGGGGGACCGGAGTGGACGAAGGGTCGAAGCTCGCCAGAGGCATCGCGCTCGCCGCGATCCTGGGGGCGCTGCTCGCCTGCGGGGTGGCGCTGGTCCTGCGGCAGCAGGGCGCCTTCCCGCTGCCGCTGGACATGATCGTGCTCTACACCGCCGAGGGGCTCGTCTCGGGCCTGTTGATGCTCATGCTGCCCCGCATCCGCGATGCACGAGGGTGGCTCGGCCGTCACCGGCTCGCGTTGTCGTGGATGCTGCTGCTGCTGAACAGCTCGAGCGCCGGCGGGTTCTCCAGCTACGCGGGCGGCGTCCGAGGCCCGTTCTGGGTGCTGTACCTGCCGTGCCTGGTCTTCGCGGGTGTGGTGCTCCGCCGTACGCCGGCCCTGCTCATCGCCGTGGCCTCGGTCGCCGGGGTCGTGCTGTCCACCGTCAAGGCCGGTGCCCTGGACGGCGAGACGGTGCCGTGGCTGGTGCTCGTGGCGCCGTTCTTCCTCATCGTCACGCTGTTCGTCAGCGAGGTGACCAGGAGCCTGACCCGGCTGAGCGCCGCCGCGCTGCGGGACCGGCGAGGGTTGGAGAAGCACGTGCGGGAGCTGTCCGAGGCGCTCGCCGCGACCGCCTCCGGCGACCTGACGAAGGCCGCCGCCCTCGAGGTGGACGACGCCACGTCGTACGCCGGGCCGCTGCGGCAGCTCTCCGGCGCGCTGGACGGGACCGTGGGCAGCCTGCGCAACCTCGTCGAGCACGTCCGAGGCGGGGGTGAGCAGCTCGCCGCGAGCGCGACCGAGCTCCTCGCCAGCGCGGAGCAGACGGCCGCCGGAGCAGCCCAGCAGTCCAGCGCCGTCAGCGAGACCAGCTCCACCATCGCCGAGCTCGCCGCCACTGCCGCCTCGATCGCCGAGACCGCGGAGGCGGTGGCGAGGACCGCGGAGCAGACGATGCTCTGCGTGCTCGAGGGCAGCAAGGCTGTCGAGGACTCCGTCGACCAGATCGAGGCGATCTCGGTGCGGGTGCAGGACATCGCCTCGCAGTCCGTGCGTCTCGGAGAGCAGAGCCAGGAGATCGGCCGGATCCTCGCCGTCATCGACGACCTGTCCGACCAGACCAACCTGCTCGCGCTCAACGCCGCCATCGAGGCGGCTCGGGCCGGGGAGCACGGGCGTGGCTTCGCCGTCGTGGCGTCCGAGGTCCGCAAGCTCGCCGAGCGGGCGCAGGAGTCGACCAGCCAGATCCAGCAGATCGTCGACGCGATCCAGCACGGGACGTCGACGGCCATCGCGGCGACCGCGCAGGGTGCCGAGGAAGCCCGCGTCGGCGTGGAGCTGGCCCGCGGCGCCGTCGAGTCGCTCTCCCGGATCTCCGGCATCGTCGACGAGACGACCGCTGCGGCGAAGGAGATCTCGATCGCCACCCAGCAGCAGCGCAGCGCCTCGGACCAGGTCGTCGCCGCGATCAGCCAGGTGTCGGAGGTGTCGCGCCAGTACGCGGCCGGCTCGAAGCAGTCCGCCGCCGCCGCTCAGGAGCTCAGCCGGCTCGCCACCGAGCTGCGCCAGTCGATCGCGCAGTTCCAGACGGCGTAGCCGTCTGGAACTGCGGAACTCCTGGAGCCGGTACGACGGGGCTACGCGGAGACGTACAGCTCGTTCGCGACGTCCAGGGGGAGCGTCACCGCGACGCCCTCGACGTCGACCACGACCATGTCGCCGTCGTTGGAGGACACGACCACGGTCCGGCCGGGCAGGACCGCGCTGGCCTCCAGGGTGCGCATGTGGTGCAGACGGGTCTGAAGGTGCTCGTCGATCCGGCGTACGACGGCGCTCGACCCTGACGGGACGTGCGCAAGCGGCTGCAGCGGCCCGTGGTCGACGATGTTCGCCGAGCCAGGGATGGGGTTCCCGTGCGGGCACATCCCGGGGTCGCCGAGCAGCTGGACCAGGTGGGTCTCGAGGTTGTCGCTGATCGCGTGCTCGAGCCGGCAGGCCTCCTCGTGCACCTGCGACCACGGCACCTTGAGCACGTCGACGAGCAGCAGCTCGGCCAGGCGGTGCCGGCGCAGCACGGCGGTGGCGTAGGCGCGGCCCTCGTCGCTGAGGTGCAGCACGCGCTCGTCGTCGAGGGTGAGGTAACCCTCCCGCTCCAGCCGCTTGACGGTCTCGCTGACCGCCGGCGCGGTGACCCCGAGGCGCTCCACGAGCCGGGCCCGCATGGGGACGATGCCCGACTCCTCCAGCTCGAGGATGGTCTCGAGGTACTGCTCCACCGCGTTGTGATGGCCGGCGGCGGGGGTTCCGGCCGTGCGCGTGGTGGGCATGGTCAAGAGCCTACGTGCCGCCGTACGGAATGCGGCCCGGAGGAACTGGCGTTGAGACGAGCGACACCCCCGGTACGACGGCAGGAAGAGGATCACGGATGGCAGGCGTGACCGCGAGCTGCGGCGGCACGTGCCGTCCCAGGGTCGAGCTCGGGACGCTGGTCCCGTGGCCGGGTCCGGACCCCGTACCGGCGCTGCTCCCCTTCGACCCTGTAGCGTCGGCTGCCACGGGGGAGCGTGCTGCGGAGGTGGCGGTGGCCGAGGAGACGAGCGAGCAGCGGACGGCGCGCTTCGAGCGCGACGCGCTGCCGTTCCTCGACCAGCTGTACTCGGCAGCCCTGCGGATGACCCGCAACCCCGCCGACGCCGAGGACCTGGTCCAGGAGACGTTCGTCAAGGCGTTCGCGGCGTTCCACCAGTTCCAGGAGGGCACGAACCTCAAGGCGTGGCTCTACCGGATCCTGACGAACACCTTCATCAACTCCTACCGCAAGCGGCAGCGGCAGCCGCAGCAGTCCCCCACGGAGCAGATCGAGGACTGGCAGCTCGCCGCCGCGGAGGCGCACAGCTCGACGGGTCTGCGTAGCGCCGAGATGGAGGCGCTGGACCACCTGCCCGACAGCGACGTGAAGGAAGCCCTCCAAAAGCTGCCCGACGAGTTCCGGATGGCGGTTTACCTCGCTGACGTCGAAGGCTTCTCCTACAAGGAGATTGCGGACATCATGGGAACGCCGATCGGCACCGTGATGTCCCGGCTGCACCGCGGCCGGCGCGGTCTGAAGAGCCTGCTCGCCGACTACGCGGTGGAGCGTGGACTGGTGAAGGCGGCAGGAGATGCCTAGCAGCGGTTGCTCCGACCACATGGGTCGCTTCGCCTCTCGCTTCGCGAGCGAAGCTCGGGCTCTCCGCTCCCGGGGGACGGTATGAGCTGCGGCGACCCCCACGAGACCCCGTGCAGCGAGGTGCTCGAGAAGGTCTACCTGTACCTCGACGGCGAGGCCGAGGAGGTGGACCACGAGCACATCAGAGTCCACCTCGACGAGTGCTCGCCCTGTCTGCGCAAGTACGGCCTCGAGCAGGCCGTGAAGGCGCTGGTCGCGAGGTCGTGCGCCGAGCAGGCACCGTCCGAGCTGCGTGACCGCTTGATGGCCAAGCTCTACCAGGTGCGGCTCGAGATCGAGCAGGTGGAGTTCCGCACCGACTGAGCCGGCACGCGGTGCCCAGGCTAGGTTCTCGCCCATGACGTGGCTCGTGACTGGGGGCGCCGGGTACATCGGCGCGCACGTGACGCGCGCCCTGACCGACCGCGGTCACGAGGTGGTCGTGCTCGACGACCTCTCCACCGGCGCGCGCGACCGCGTTCCCGACGGTGCGCGGCTGGTGGAGGGCAGCGTCCTCGACCGCGCTGCGTTGGACGCCGCCCTCGAGGGCGTCACCGGGGTGGTCCACGTCGCCGCCAAGAAGCAGGTCGGCGAGTCCGTCGCCGAGCCGCTCTTCTACTACCGGGAGAACGTGGCCGGCCTGGCCACGCTGCTCGAGGCCTGCCGTGATCACGGGGTGGGGCGCCTGGTGTTCTCGAGCAGCGCCGCGACCTACGGGATGCCGGACGTGGAGCTCGTCACCGAGGACACGCCGGCCGTGCCCTTGTCGCCGTACGGCGAGACCAAGCTCGTCGGTGAGTGGCTGCTCCGCGACTGTGCCAAGGCCTACGGGATGCGGGTCGTGTCGCTGCGGTACTTCAACGTGGCGGGCGCGGCCTCGCCGGACCTGGGCGACCCGGGCGTCTTCAACCTGGTGCCCCTGGTGTTCCAGGCGCTGTCCAAGGGCGAGCGGCCGAAGGTCTTCGGCGCCGACTACCCCACGCCCGACGGCACGTGCGTGCGTGACTACGTGCACGTGGTGGACGTGGCGCGCGCCCATCTCGCAGCCGCCAGGGTCCTGGAGGAGGGGGCCGAGGGCGGCACCTACAACATCGGCCGTGGCGTCGGCAGCAGCGTCCTGGAGGTCCTGGCCACCGTCGCCGAGGTGACCGGGCTGGACACGGCGTACGACGTGGTGGGGCGCCGAGCCGGCGACCCGGCGCGCATCGTGGCCGCGGTCGACCGGATCAAGGCGGAGCTCGGCTTCGTGGCGGAGCACGACCTGCGGGAGATGGTGACCAGCGCCTGGGAGGCCTGGCCTCACAAGCCATGAGGCTGCTGGTCACGGGCGCTGCCGGTTTCCTGGGCAGCCACCTGGTCGAGCGGCTCGTCGCCGACGGTCACGACGTCACCGGCCTCGACGACCTGTCGACCGGTGCTCTCGGCAACCTGGCCGGGAGCCGACGCCGCAAGGGCTTCGCCTTCCACCACTTCGACGCGACCTCGCCGCTCGTCGCCGACCTCCTCGCGCGGGAGATGCCGGACGTCGTGGTGCACCTGGCGCCGGTGGTCTCCGTACCGATGCTCCAGGCGGCTCTGGCCGGCGGGTCCCGGGTGGTCCTCGCAAGCAGTGCCGTCGTCTACGGCCCCACCCCCCAGCCCGTCACCGAGCGGTACGGCGTGCATCCCGCGACTCTGGCCGGCGCCCACCACGCCTCCGCGGAGGCGCACCTGCAGGCGTTCCTGGCCCAGGGCCTCGCCGGGGTGGCGCTGCGGTTCACCACCCTCTACGGCCCGCGCTCCCGAGGGGTGGTCACGACCTGGGCCCGCGCCCTGCGCGCGGGCCGGCCGACCTACGTGTGCGGGGACGGCTCCGCTTCACGCGACCTGCTGCACGTCGAGGACGCGGTCGACGCGGTGCTGCGGTGCTTAGGCGGACGTGCCGACGGGCGCCGCCTCAACATCGGGTCAGGAGCCGGTACGACGGTCCGTGCCCTTCACACGCTCGTGGCGGCTGCGGTCGGAGCGCCGGACGCGCCCGAATACCGCCCCGCGCAGGGACTGGCCTCGGTGCGGGTCGACCCCGGTGCGGCAAGGCGGGCCCTCGGCTGGGAGGCCACCATCGACCTCGAGTCCGGCATCGCCCGGACCGCCGACGCCCTCGGCCGCTGACGGCTGAGGCCCCGCTTCCGCGGGGCCTCAGGGGATCAGGCGTTGGGGCGCTTGCCGTGGTTGGCGGCGTTCTTCTTGCGCGCGCGGCGCTTGCGGCCCTTCTTGGCCATGGTGGGTCTCCTTCGACGTCGGTGACCACCAGGCTACCGACGGCCCGCTTCACGTAGTGACCACGGTCGCGGCGGTGACCTCTGGGGGTCGCGGCCGTTGCACCCGGTCGAAGGCACCGTCACGGTGACGCGGTGGCGCCTCGGCTCCGTGTAGTGGCGCCGCCCCCGCGGCTCGGCTGCTTCGCCGCTGCTGCGCGGCCAGGTACGCCCGGGGTCAGCGCAGCCGCAGCCGGCGATGATCAGGTGACCGTGATGCCGAGCAGCAGCGAGGTGGTCGGTCGGAACTCGGGCACGCCGCGAGCTGTCGGGCAGAACCGGACGCCCGGCAACCCCCGTCAGCCGGCGAGGGGCTGCTCCCGGCGTACCCCGAGCAGCACGAGTTGGGCGAGCCCGGCCGCCACGAGGACGTCCCCCGGGCTCACCACCTCGTGGTGGCCGGGCAGGAGCACGGGCACGACGTCGCCCAGCGCCTGAAGCCGGGTCGCGGAGTCGGCCAGCTCGTGCCGCGGGTCCGCGCCGCTCAGCAGGTCCTGGGTCGAGATGCCGGCGCGTCCGCTCGCCTCGGCCGACACCGGCATCGCCCCGTTGAGACCGACGACGAGCGCGTTGGCCAGCAGCCCGAGCGCCACGAGGCCGGTGCCGCGCACACCTCGGTTGACGGCGAGGAACGTGCCGGCCAGGGCGGCGGACAGCGTCAGCCCGAGCGGGTACGCCGGGCCGCCCACGAGCCCGCCGGCGAGCTGTACGACGACCGCGAGGGCCACCAGTCCGCCGTACCGCAGCTGGAGGTGACCGAGGTGTGCCAGCCGGCCGCCGCTCGCGAGGCCGAGCCCGAGGGCGGCCAGGAGCACGACGACGGCGAAGACCACCTCGATAGTGTCGCGCCCATGAGTGATCTCGTCGTGAGCCGGGAGGCCGGTGTCCTGACCCTGCACCTGAACCGGGAGGCCAAGCGCAACGCCCTCAACGGCGAGATCCTCGACGGGATGCTGGCGGCGCTGCGCGAGCCCGGCGACGCGCGCGTGGTGCTCGTGACGAGCGCCGGCACGGTGTTCTGCTCCGGTGCGGACCTCGTCCAGATGGCCCCGGACGCGACCGGGCTGGAGGTGCACGAGGGGCGCGGCAAGCTGCGCGAGGTCGTGCTCGCGATGCAGGACTGCCCGCTGCCCGTGGTGGCGAGCGTGCAGGGGCTGTGCCTCGCCGGCGGTGTGGGGCTCGTCATGGGCTGCGACGTGGTGCTGGCCAGCGAGACGGCGGCGTTCGGGCTGCCGGAGGTCGACCTGGGGCTGTGGCCGTTCATGGTCAGCGCCCTGCTCGGCCGGCACGTCAGCCCCAAGCGCGCCATGGAGATGATGCTGAGCGCCCGGCGGGTGCCGGCGCGGGAGGCTCTCGAGATGGGCCTGGTGAGCCGCGTCGTCGCGGCGGAGGAGCTCGCGGGCGAGACCGAGGCGCTGGCGGCGGCGCTGGCCGGCAAGCCGCCGGTCGCGGTGCGGCTCGGCAAGGCCGCGTTCAAGGCCGCCATGGAGTCGTCGCTCGACGCCGGCCTCGAGGCCATGCAGGCCCAGCTGTCGCTGCTGAACACCACCCAGGACGCCGGCGAGGGCGTGCGGGCCTTCCTGGAGAAGCGCACCCCGCAGTGGACCGGCCGCTGACCGTGCCCGAGTTGTCGAAGGCTCAGCCGGTCCTGGGCTGCTGAGGCTCTGACAACGCGCTGGGGACGCCTACCCTGGGCGCATGACGGAGATCCCGCAGGCCAGCACCCCGGAGACCCCGGAAGGCACCGCCAGCCACGACCCCAAGCGGCCCCAGAGGCTGCTCGACTTCATGCTCACCGGGTGGGCGGAGGAGCAGCGGCCCACGCCTGTCGAGGGCGAGGCCGCCTCGTACCGCCGTGACCGCCGCAGGCGGCTCGTCGAGCGCTTCCCGGGCGAGGTCGTGGTCGTCCCGAGCGGCGGCCTGAAGGTCCGCGCCAACGACACCGACTTCCGGTTCCGGCCGGGCAGCGACTTCTCCTGGCTCGTCGGTTCGCACGAGCCCGACGCCGTCCTCGTGGTCGACGCCGAGGGCGAGGCGGTGCTCTACCAGCCGCCCGCGTGGACCCGTGAGACCCCGGCGTTCTTCACCGACCGCAACGGCGAGTTCTGGGTCGGACCGCGGCCGTCCCTCGACGACGTGGCCGTCGAGCTCGGCCTCGCGACCCGTCCGCTGGACGAGATCGAGAAGCTGCGCGGTACGACGGCCCGCGTCCTGCGCGGACACGACGCCAAGATCGAGGAGCTGTTCGAGCACGACGAGGAGAAGGACGCCGAGCTGGCGACCTGGCTCTCGGAGGCCCGCCTGGTCAAGGACGACTGGGAGGTGCGGCAGCTGCAGCTGGCCGTCGACGCGACGATCAAGGGCTTCGAGGACGTGGTCCGTGAGATGCCCAAGGCCGTGGCCACCAGCGAGCGCTGGGCGGAGGGCGTGTTCGGGCTGCGCGCCCGCGTGGAGGGCAACGACGTCGGGTACGGCTCGATCTGCGCTGCGGGGGCGCACGCCTGCGTGCTGCACTGGACCGACAACGACGGCCCGGTCCGCGAGGGTGAGCTGTTCCTGCTCGACATGGGTGTCGAGGGGCACGAGCTCTACACCGCAGACGTCACCCGGACCCTGCCCGTCGACGGGCGCTGGACGCCTCGGCAGCGTGAGGTCTACGCGCTCGTGCACCGGGCGCAGCTGGCGGCGCTCGCGGAGTGCAAGCCCGGCAACCGTTTCCTGGCGCCGCACGACGCAGCGATGCGGGTGATCGCCGAGGGCCTCGAGCAGCTGGGCATCGTCGGGTCGGCCGAGGAGGTGCTGGCCGAGGACGACAAGCGGTACAGCCGCTGGACCATCCACGGCGTCAGCCACATGCTCGGGCTGGACGTCCACGACTGCGCGCAGGCCCGCAACGAGATGTACCGCGAGGGCACGCTCGAGGTCGGGCACGTGCTCACCGTCGAGCCGGGGCTCTACTTCCAGCCCGACGACCTGCTCGTCCCCGAGGACCTGCGGGGCATCGGGATCCGCATCGAGGACGACGTGCTCATCACCGCGGACGGGCACGTCAACCTCAGCGCGGCGCTCCCGAGCGACCCGGATGCGATCGAGGAGTGGATGGCCGCCCTGCGCGGCTGAGTGCGATTCCGCCGTACGGGTCAAGGAGGGGCACCGAAAGGCCGAAGGAGTCTCCGTGACCTCCACGATCGAGCCCTTCCTGCGTGCGCTCGCCGAGAGCGGCGGTTCCGACCTGCACTGCAAGGTCGGCTCGCCGCCGCGGGTCCGGATCGACGGCCGCCTGCGCAAGCTGCAGACCCGCGACCTGACGGCTGCGGACACCGAGCAGATGGTGCGCGAGGTCATGCGCGAGGACCTCATCGAGGAGTTCGCGCGCACGAACGAGGCGGACTTCGCCTACTCGTTGCAGGGCGTCGGGCGCTTCCGCGTGAACGCGTTCCGCAGCCGCGGCTCGGCCGGCCTGGTCTTCCGTCGCGTCTCGATCGGTGCCATCCCGCTGTCCGAGCTCGGCCTCCCGCCGGTGCTCGCGTCGCTGGCCATGGAGCCCCGCGGCCTGGTGCTCGTCACCGGTCCGACCGGTTCCGGCAAGACCACGACGCTCGCGGGCATGGTCGACCACATCAACGCCAACAAGGAGGTGCACATCGTCACGATCGAGGACCCGATCGAGGTGCTGCACTTCGACAAGCTCTCGATGGTGAACCAGCGCGAGGTGCGCGTCGACACCGACGACTTCGCGATCGCCATGCGCGCGGCGATGCGGCAGGACCCCGACGTCATCCTCGTCGGCGAGATGCGTGACCAGGAGACGGTGAAGTCGGCGCTGGCCGCCGCCGAGACCGGTCACTTCGTCATGTCGACGCTGCACACGACCGACGCCGCCGAGACGATCAACCGCATCATCGACTTCTTCCCGCCGCACGAGCAGAAGCAGGTCCGGCTGGCGCTCGCGGGCTCGCTGCGCGGCATCATCTGCCAGCGGCTCGTGCCGCGCGCGGACGGTGAGGGTCGCTGTGTCGTGATGGAGGTCTGCGTCAACACCGGCCGCATCGCCGACGCGATCGCCGACCCGGAGAAGACCTCCACCATCCCGGCGCTGATCGCCGAGGGCGCGTACTACGGGATGCAGACCTTCGACCAGCACCTGGTCAACTTCATCCGCGACGGCGTCATCACGATGGAGGCCGCGATGCACGCCTCCAGCGCCCCGCACGACCTCACCGTCGAGCTGCGCCGCCTCGGCCTCGTCGCCTAGCGGTCCGCCTGGCCGCTGGCGATGGTCCCGTGCTCGATGCAGCGGGCCGTCCAGCCCGTGGGGTGCACCTGCACGACCATGCGCCGCCGGCAGCGCGCGCAGTAGCGCGGAGGCTCCAGCTCCAGCATCCGGTCGCAGCTCTCGTGCCGCCCGGGCTGCCCGCACAGCCCGCAGAACGTCAGCGGCAGCTCGTAGGTGAGCAGGTCCACCCCGGGCACCGGTGACCAGTCCCGGTCTGGGGTGCGGGTGAAGCCGAGCCGCTCGTAAACCCGGTGCGCCGCCTGCATCGTGGGCTGCGTCGACAGCCGTACGACGGAGCAGCCCGCCTCCCGGGCCAGCCGCAGGCACTCCTCGACCAGAGCCGTGCCCACCCCGTGGCCGCGCGCCTTCGCGAGGGTGGCCAGCATCCGGATCTCGGCCTCGCCCGCGTCGGAGCGGTGCGCGTACTCCGTGCCGCCCAGCGCCAGGGTCACGGTGCCCACCAGCCGACCGTCGAGCAGCCCGACGAGCACGGTCGTGGAGCCGGCCCGGCCTGCCACGTCGCGCAGGACCTCGGCGTACTCCACGTCCGCGTAGCCCTCGTCGAGGTACGTCCGGGCCGTCAGCTCACCCGCCTCGTCGTGCTCCGACGGCGACGCGACCCGGACCTCCAGCACGGCCATGAGGCTAGTCGTCCGAAAGGAACGCCCCTTTCGTGCCGACGGAGCAAAGGTGAACGGATCGGTGCAGGTGCGCGTCGCTGCGGTCCTCGTGGGCCTCGGCGCGGTCCTCGGCCTGGCGCTCGTCGTGCTCGGGCTGCGGCTGTTCACCGTCCACGACGACCTGCTCCTGGTCGTGATCCCCGTGGTGGCGACCGCCCTGGTCTGCGCCGGCACCTTCCTCGCGGGCTCGGCCGCGGCGATCGCCGTACGGCTGCACCGCGGTCATCCGGCCGCGCGGCTGCAGACCGCGGTCCTGGCGCTCGTCTGCCTCGTGCTCGGTGGCTTCCTGCTGGTGGCCTCCGCCGTCGCCGCGGTGGTCCTCCTCCTGTACGGCGGGACCCTGCTCCTGCTCATGACCTCACCTGCCGCGGCCCGTGACCTGGGCCCGTGGCGGCGGGCGGTCGGGCAGCCGGCGCCCTGGGGCAGCACGCCCGGGACACGGGTCTGGTCGCCGCAGCCTCCCCAGCAGGGCCCCTGGTCGCCCGATCCGACGACCCTGCCCTGGCTGGGCTGGCAGGACCGGTCCGGCCCACGGCCGCCCTGGTGGGTCACCTGGCAGGCGGGCCTGGCTCAGGGCCTGCCGCTCTGGGAACTGCTGCTCGTCGGAGCAGGGGTGGTCTGCACGCTGGCCGGTCTCGTCGCCGTGCTTGCCTCCGTGGGGTCCCCGGGGGCTCGCGCCTGGGTCGTGCTCGTACCCGTGGGGATCGCCCCCGTCTGGTACGTCGAACGACGGATGCGGGCCCGCCTCGCGGGGCGCCGCTGACCTCGTCCGGACGAGCCCGGTGGGCGAACCTCGGGCGACGCCAGGTCCGCTTCGTGGTGGAATGTCGCGCGCCGGCCCCCGACGGCTTCCCGCCCACCCAGCACCGGGAGCCCTCGTGCACGTTCCCGCCCTTCGTCGCGCTGCCCGCCTCGCGGTCACCACCGCCACGGTGCTCGGCCTGACGCTCACCACCGTTCCTGCCCTTGCGGCGGCGGCACCGCCCGCCCTGCGGCTCGTGCCCGTGAGCCCCGCGCTCGCGACCGCGTTGTCCACCCTGCCCAAGGCAACGCTCACCGGCGTGTACGTGAACGTCCGCGGCGGGTCGGCCTCGGCGCGGGCCGACCTCCTGACCGATCACGGCCTCACCGTCGTGAAGGACTTCCCCTCCGTGGGCGTGGTCTACGGCTCCGGGACGCTCGGTGCCGTCGCGACCCTGCGGCGGTCGCCGTCGGTGACCTATCTCTCGACGGACAGCCTGCTGCGCCCGCTCGACGACACCTCCGGGTGGGCCACCCGCGTGGAGCAGGTGCAACGGGCGGTTGGCAACGGCCCGTACCGCGACGCCAACGGCCACGTGCTCGACGGCTCCGGGATCGGGGTCGCGGTCGTCGACTCCGGCATCGACGGCACGCATCCTGACCTCGCCGCGCGGGTCGTGCGCAACACCAAGTTCAAGTGCTCGACTCCCGTGCTGCAGAACACCACGACGCACCTGTGCTTCGGCCCGGTCGTCAAGCAGGAGCTGGTCGATACCGACCCGTCGAGCGGCCATGGCTCGCACGTCGCCGGCATCGTCGCGGGTGACGGCACGGCCTCCAAGGGCACCTTCCACGGCGTGGCGCCCGGCGCGTCGCTGTACG
The DNA here is from genome assembly GCA_046723735.1 of Actinomycetota bacterium. Classification (GTDB taxonomy): domain Bacteria; phylum Actinomycetota; class Actinomycetes; order Mycobacteriales; family SCTD01; genus RYN-111. The sequence continues at coordinate 32,064 of JBKOVB010000085.1, forward strand.
GCTACTCCGTCGGCGACGGCGACAGCATCTGGGACTTCGACGTCGCCGCCGCCTACCAGGACATCCTCGACACCAACGCCGCGGGGACGAACACCCCGCGGATCCGGATCGCGACCAACTCCTGGGGCAGCGGCGCGGGCTCGGCGTACGACCCGAACGACGTGATCTCGCTGCTCACCCAGCAGCTGGTCGCCTCCGGCGTCACGGTGCTCTTCGCCGCCGGCAACGGCGACACGACCAATAACGGCGGCGACGGCTCGGACGACCGTCTCAGCTCCACCGCGAAGGACCCCACGCCGGGTGTCATCACCGTGGCGAACTACGACGACGCCGGCACCGGCACGCGGGACGGTCAGCTCGACTCGTCGTCCAGCCGAGGCTGGATCGGCCACCCCGCCGAGTACCCGGACCTCTCCGCGCCCGGTGCGCTGATCACCTCGACCTGCCGTGCCGTGCAGGCCATCTGCGCCACCGGCCCCTCGCTGGAGTGGGCGCCGATGTACTCGACGCTCTCGGGGACCTCGATGGCCACCCCGGCCGTCGCGGGCATCGTGGCCCTGCTCCTGCAGGCCCGCCCGTCGCTGACCCCGTCGCAGGTCGAGAGCCTCCTGCAGGACACGGCGTACAAGTTCGGCAGCGCCGCGACCTACGAGGCCGACCCGCAAAACCCCGGCGGCACGATCAGTTTCGACAAGGGCGCGGGGCTCGTCGACGCGCAGGCGGCGCTCGACGCGCTCGGCGTGGCGCACGACGGCGGCGAGGCGGCGCAGGGCCGGCCCCAGGTGGCGATCGCGTCGCCCGCGGACGGCGCGACGAGCGACGGCGCGACGCCTCTCGCCGTCACGGGCACCGCGGCGGACGGCTATGTCGCGCCCAAGCCGTTCGTGACCCAGATCGTCGCGTCCGGCGACGCGGGCGACCTGCCCGGGACAGGGAACGGCGCCACGGACGTCGCCGGTCTGACCGCCACGGAGACCGCGACCGGCATGCGTTACACGGTGTCCGTGCGCGACCTCAGCGACGCCTCGCCCACCGGGAACGAGTGGGTCCTGCGCCAGGACGTCGGCGAGGCCGCCTACAACACCGACATCTCCTATGACGGGACGTCGGCCAACTCCGACTCGACGAACGCCAGCTTCAACAACGCCCCGGCGACGGACGTCGTGGTCGACGTCCCGGGCAACGCGGTGTCGTTCACCGTCCCGTTCGCGAAGCTCGGCAACCCGGGCCCGGGCAGCTATGCGTACCACGTGTACGTGCAGTCGTACGCGGTGCTCACCGCGGACCTCACCCCAGGCGGGATCGTCACCCAGAACGTCGTGCAGCCCGAGTACGGCGCCTACGGCATCCGCCGGCCGAACCTGGCCGGGCCTCCCGTCACCACGGTCACGCTCTCGGTCGACGGCGGGACTCCCCAGGCTGTGCCCGTGAGCGGGAGCAGCCCGTCGTACACGTGGGCGAGCTCGGTCGACACGACCGGGCTGGCCGACGGCACCCACGTGCTGACGGCCACGGTTCTGACCGGCGGTGTGGCGCGGGCGACGCGCACGGTCGCGTTCGTCGTGCAGCGCCCGGTCGTGGTCGTCAGCTCGGTCGCGATCAGCAGCCCGGCCGAAGGCGCGACCGTGGACCGCGGGGTCGTCCCCGTGACGGGCACGACGAGCAGCAACGCACCGGCGGCGCAAGTGCGAACCGTGACGGTGCAGGTGACGGGCGCCGCGTACGACTCGGGCCCCCTGGTCGCGGACGGCAGCGCCTCGTGGTTGCTGCCCTTCGACTTCGGCCAGCTCGAGGGCGGGACGTACACGCTGACCTCGCGTTTGCTGCTCGACGGGGCGGTCGCGGCCACCGCGACCCGCAGCGTCGTGGTGCCCGCGCCACCGGTGCTGGTCGGCTGCGCGCCGAAGGCGCTGTCGTTCTGGAGGGACCAGTTCAACGGCAGCAGCAAGGCGGTGTTCACCACCACCGAGGGGAACGCCCTCGCCGAGAAGGCGGCGGCGCTCTCCAATGGTTACTTCGGAAGCCGGTCGGCGCTGGTGAACGTGCTGTACGCCAAGGGCAAGCTGCCGACGGAGACTGCGGCGGCGCAGCAGTACGCGCCGCTCCTGCTCAACCTGGCGGCCGGTCAGCTGAGCGCCACGATGGGCTACCACGCCGGCCTGACCGGCAAGGAGGGCCTCGACCCGGCCGTCTACGACGTTCGGGCCGGGTCGACCGTCAGCTCCGCCGCCGCGTGGATCCGGCTGCAGCTCCCGGCCGGTGACCTCGCGACCGCGCAGCAGACGGCGATCAGCATCAACACCAAGGCCGGCCTGGTCTGCTGAGCGCGATCAGGCGAGCTCGTGGGCCGAGTCGCCCACGAGCTCGCCGTCGCGCAGCCGGACCCGTCGCCGCATCCCGGTGGGCTCGTCGGCGAGCACGACCTGTGGGTCGTTGGCCAGCGCTCGGGCGATCGCCACCCGCTGCTGCTCGCCACCGGACAGCCGCGACGGCAGGTGCTCGGCGCGCTCGGCCAGCCCGACGGTCCCCAGCAGCGACAGGGCCTTGACCCTGTCAGGCCGAGCCATGGCGATCTCGACGTTCTCCACGGCGGTGAGCGCGTCGGTGACCTTGACGAGCACCTCGTTGACGCGGGAGGTCTTGCTCGCGAGCGCTTGCAGCGTGGGCAGCGGGAAGTACACGTCGGCGGTGTTGCCGGTGAGCGTCGGGTCGACGAGCCCGACCACCGTGTACGCCGTGCCGTTGACCTCAGGCTCGCGCCGGCGTCAGTGCCGGAGCGCGTCGACCGCGTCCCGCACCGGGCAGCCGCCGAGGTGGTCGTTGACGACCCCGACAGCTTGCAGCATTGCGTACGCCGTCGTGGGGCCCACGAACACGAAGCCCCGCTTCTTCAGGTCCTTCGCGAGCCGGGTCGAGGCCTCGGTGCGCGCGGGCACGTCCTGCCACGAGGAGGGTGCCGGCCCGTCGTACCGGTGCTGCCAGACCAGCTCGACGAGACCGCCGTCCAGCGCGAGGGTGGCGCGGGCGTTGCGGACGCAGGCGGTCAGCTTGGGCAGCGAGCGGATGAGGCGCGGGTCGTCGACCAGGGACATCACGTCCATGTCGGCCACGCGGGCCGGGTCGAAGCCGTGGAATACCTCCCGCAGCGCCTCGCGCTTGCGCAGCACCGTGATCCAGGCGAGCCCGGCCTGGAAGCCCTCCAGGCAGATCCGTTCGAACAGGCCGTGTTCGGTCCTGACCGGGCGGCCCCACTCGGTGTCGTGGTAGGCCGCGTACAGCGGGTCGCCGTCCCCGAAGCAGCGGCTCACGCGAGGGCCCGGACGATGGCACCCGTGACGGCAGCGACGTCGTCGGTGATGCTGACGTACGGCGGCATGGTGTAGACGAGCGTCCCGAACGGCCGGACCCAGGCGCCCTCGTCGACGAGTCGTGGCTGGAGCACCGCCATGTCGCACGGCTGCTCGAGCTCGACCACACCGATCGCACCGAGCACGCGCACGTCCGCGACACCCGGGAGGTCGCGCGCCGGGGCGAGCCCCTCCGACAGCTCGCGGCTGATCCGGGCCACCGTCCCGCGCCAGTCCTGGCCCGTGAGCAGGTCCACCGAGGCCTTCGACACCGCGCACGCCAGCGGGTTGGCCATGAAGGTCGGGCCGTGCATCAGCGCCCCGCCGCGCTCGCACACGGCGTCGGCCACGGCGTCGGTGCACAGCACCGCGCCGAGCGTCATGGTGCCGCCGGTGAGCGCCTTGCCGACGCACATGACGTCCGGCACGACGCCGGCGTGGTCCATGCCCCAGAGCTCGCCGGTACGGCCGAAGCCGGTGGCGACCTCGTCGAAGACCACGAGGACACCGCGGTCCCGGCAGACCTCCACGAGCCGGCGCAGGTAGTCGGGGGAGTACCAGCGCATCCCGCCTGCACCCTGTACGACGGGCTCCACCACGACGGCGGCGACCTCGTGCCGGTCGAGGGCTTGGACGACCGGCGCGACGTCGTCGGCGCTCGCGGCCTCGCCGTACGTCGGTCGAGGCCGCGGGACGAAGACCTGCTCGGGGAGCCAGCCTCGGAACAGCCCGTGCATGCCTTCGGGGTCGGTGACGCTCATCGCGCCGGTCGTGTCGCCGTGGTACCCACCACGGATGGTCATCACACGCGGGATCCCGGTGGCCTGCACCGCCATCTTGAGCGCCACCTCGACGGCAACGGAGCCCGAGTCGGCGAAGAACACGCGCGTCAGCGCGGGCGGGGTGATCGCGACCAAGGTCTCCGCGAGCACGACGGCCGGCTCGTGCGTCAGGCCGCCGAACATCACGTGGGCGAACCGGTCGACCTGCGCGTGCAGGGCGGCGTCCAGGACGGGGTGGCGGTAGCCGTGGATCGCCGACCACCACGAGGACATCCCGTCGACGAGCACCCGGCCGTCGTCGAGCGTGAGCCGGGTGCCGCAGGCGTCCACGACTGCGTAGAGGGGATCGGCGACGACCGGGGCGTACGGGTGCCAGAGGTGCCGGCGGTCCCGCTCGACGAGGCTCACGGTCTCGCCCCGCGACCTGTCAGGCGCTCAGCGCGCTGCAGCCTGCTCACAGCCTGACAACTTCCGCTCAGAGGGTCTGGGAGAGCGCCTTCAGCGGCATCTGCAGGTCAGCCAACATCTCCAGGTCCTCGGTGGCCGGGCGGCCGAGCGTGGTGAGGTAGTTGCCGACGATCACGGCGTTGATGCCGCCGAGCATGCCGTCCTTGGCGAGGTCGCCCAGCGTGATCTCCCGCCCGCCCGCGAACCGCAGGATCGTCCGCGGCAGCGCCAGCCGGAACACCGCGATCGCCCGGAGCGCGTCGTTCGCCTCCATCACCGGCAGGTCGCCGAACGGCGTGCCGGGCCGCGGGTTGAGGAAGTTGAGCGGCACCTCGTCGGGCTGGAGCTCGGCGAGCTGCGCGGCGAACTCCGCGCGCTGCTCCAGGCTCTCGCCCATCCCGAGGATGCCGCCGCAGCACACCTCCATGCCGGCCTCGCGGACCATGCGCAGGGTGTCCCAGCGCTCCTCCCAGGTGTGCGTGGTCACGACGTCCGGGAAGTGCGACCGCGCGGTCTCGAGGTTGTGGTTGTACCGGTGCACGCCCATCGCGGCGAGGTCGTCGACCTGCTCCTGGGTGAGCATCCCGAGCGAGCACGCGACCTGGATGTCGACCGCCTCGCGGATCGCCGCGACGCCCTGCCGGACCTGCTCCATGAGCTTCTCGTCCGGCCCGCGGACCGCCGCGACGATGCAGAACTCGGTCGCGCCGGTCGCTCGCGTCTCGACCGCGGCCTTCACCAGCGACGGGATGTCGAGCCAGGCCGCGCGGACCGGGGACGGGAACAGCCCGGACTGGCTGCAGAAGTGGCAGTCCTCCGGGCAGCCGCCGGTCTTGAGGCTGATGATCCCCTCGACCTCGACCTCGGGGCCACAGTGCGCGATCCGGACCTCGTGGGCGAGCTGGAGCAGCTCCGGCAGCCGGGCGTCAGGCAGCTGCAGGCACGCGAGCGCCTGCTCCTGCGTCAGGCCGACGCCGCGCTCGAGCACCTGCTCGCGCACGGTCGTCAGCAGCACGTCGTGCGCGTCGGTCGCCTGCCGGTCGAGAAGCTCAGTCACCCCTCCATGGTCGCAGGCCCGTGATCGTGATCTTCACTGCTCCCAGGTACGGCGGAACGCCCGCGCGTCGAAGGTGCCCCCGAGCGGGGGCCCGAGCCCGGCCCGCGCCACTGCGAGGAACTCGTCCGGAGGCAGGTCCCCTGCTCCTTCGGGCAGCGCCCCGAGCAGCGGCCGGGCCGCCAAGGTCTCGAGGTCGCGCAGGTTCGAGCGCTCCGCCAGCCCCGGCGCCGCCGGCCACGACCCCAGCACGATGCCGGACAGCTCCACCCCGCGGTTGGCCAGCGCCTCGAGGGTCAGCGCGGTGTGGTTCAGGGTGCCGAGCTGGGGGCCGGCCACCACGAGCACCGGGGCGCGCAGCCCCCGGGCCAGGTCGGCGAGGGTGGTGCCGTCCTCGTCGAACCGCACCAGCAGCCCACCGGCGCCCTCGACCAGCACCAGGTCGTGGTGCTCGGCCAGCCGCAACGCGAGGTCGTAGAACGCGACCGGGTCCAGTGGCTCGGCACCCGCGCGCCGGGCGGCCGCGGCAGGGGACAGCGGGTGGGGGTACCGCACGAGCTCGTGCACGTCCTCGAGCCCGGTCAGCCGGGTCACGACGGCGGCGTCGCCCGGTTCGTCGGGGCTGACCCCGGTCTGGGCCGGCTTCACGACGGCCACCCTCGCGTCGCGTTCGACGCCGAGCGCCGCGACGGCGGCCGTGACGACCGTCTTGCCGACCTCGGTGCTCGTCCCCGTGACGAAGAGCAGGCGCCCTGACGCCGTTCGCTCCCGTCCTCGCTCGCTGCGCGAGCTCGTCCCTGCGCTCACCGGGTCGCCGCCAGCACGACGTCCGCCGCCCTCGTCACGTCGTCGGCCGTCAGGTCGGCCCGGGCCGTCAGCCGTAGGCACGACCCCCCGACGGGCACGGACGGCGGCCGGAAGCAACCCACCCGCACGCCGGCGTCACGACAGGCCTGCTGCGCCGCGACCGCCCGGTGCGGGTCACCCACGACGAGCCGTACGACGGCCCCCGGCGTGGCCTCGACGCCGAGCGCCTCCGCGAGCCGCCCGCCGACGCGCGCCAGGGCGTCCAGACGTTCTTCGGTGACCAGCGGCAGCGCCGCGAGCGCAGCACCCGCCGCGGCGGGCGCGAGCCCGGTGTCGAAGATGAAAGCCCGCGCCGTGTCGACCATGTGGTCCGTGAGCAGCGCGGGCCCCACCACCGCGCCGCCCTGGCTGCCGAGGGCCTTCGACAGCGTCACGGTGCGCACGACGTCGGGCTCGCTGTCGAAGCCGAGCAGCGCGCACGCCCCCCGGCCTCCCGGTCCCACCACGCCGAGGCCGTGCGCCTCGTCGACGAGCAGCAGCGCCCCGTGCCGCCGGGCCGCCTCGTGCATGCCGACCAGCGGCGCGAGGGCACCGTCGACCGACAGCACCGCGTCGGTGACGACCAGGGCACGGCCGTCGTGTGCGGACAGCGCGGCGTCGACGGCGTCGAGGTCGCCGTGCCGGACGACCGTCACCGTCGCCCGGCTGAGCCGGCAGGCGTCGATGAGGGAGGCGTGGTTGGCGGCGTCGCTCACGACGAGGGTGCCCGGCCCCGCGAGCGTCGTGAGGGCACCGATGTTGGCGAGGTACCCGGAGGAGTAGACCAGCGCCGACTCCGCCCCGAGGAAGCCCGCGAGCGCCCGCTCCAGCTCGAGGTGCAGCCCCGTCGTACCGGTGACGAGGCGCGAGCCGGTGCTGCCGGCGCCGTACGACGACGCCGCGGCCCGCGCGCCGGCCACCACGTCCGGGTGCCGGGCCAGGCCCAGGTAGTCGTTGGAGGCCAGGTCGAGAAGTCCCGGTTCGCCCGGGTCGAGCCGGCGCACGAGGCCGCGGGCGCGCACGTCCGCACGCGCCTCCTCGAGCCAGCGCCACGGGTCCGCCACGCCTGCGAGCCTAGGCTGCCTCCGTGTCCACGCTCGCCGAACGGGTCCAGGCCCGGACCGACCTGACCCCCGCCGACCTCGAGCACCTGCAGCGGCTCGTGGCCGAGTGGCAGATGGTCGCGGACCTGTCGTTCGCCGACCTGGTGCTCTGGGTGCGCAGCCACGAGGGCCACTGGCTCGCAGTGGCGCACATGCGGCCGACGACCGGTCCCACGACGTACCCCAAGGACGTCGTCGGCACCGAGCTGGACGCCAGCGACCGGGTGGCGCGGGCCTGGGCCGAAGGCCGGATCGTGCGCGACGGCGACCCTGACTGGCACGACGACATCCCGGTGCGCAACGAGACCGTCCCGGTACGACGGGAAGAACGCGTCATCGCGGTGCTCTCCCGCGACACCAACCTCACGGCCGCCCGGGTGCCGAGCCAGCTCGAGCTGGCCTACCTCACCTCGGCCGGCGAGCTCCTCCAGATGGTCAGCGAGGGGGCCTTCCCGTTCCCGAGCACCGACCCGGACCCTGAGCACGCACCGCGCGTCGGTGACGGACTCATGCGGCTCGACCGCACCGGGCACGTCGTGTACGCCTCGCCCAACGCCTCCTCGGCCTACCGCAGGCTCGGCGGAGCGGGCGACCTCGTGGGTGCCCACCTGGGCCAGGCGCTGGCCCGCATCAGCGCCGGCCCGGGCCGGCTCAGCGAGCCCCGCGGGTCAGCGGCGGTGGCCGCGGCGCTGCGCTTCCAGGAGCCGCGCGACAGCGAGCTGGACGCGCGCGGAGCGGTGGTGGCGCTGCGGGTGCTGCCGCTGTTCCCGGGTGGGGTGCCGAGCGGTGCGCTGGTGCTGGTGCGCGACGTCACGGAAGTGCGGCGGCGGGACCGGCAGATCCTGGGCAAGGACGCCACGATCCGCGAGATCCACCACCGGGTGAAGAACAACCTGCAGACGGTGGCAGCCCTGCTGCGCATGCAGGCCAGGCGGATGGACGACCCCGCGGCCCGGGCCGCGCTGGACGAGTCGGTGCGCCGGGTGGCCTCGATCGCCGTCGTGCACGAGACGCTCTCGACCGCCCTGGACGAGAAGGTGGACTTCGATGCGATCGCCGACAAGGTGCTCGCGATGTGCGCGGAGGTGGCGACGACGGGTGCCGTGATGGACGTGCTGCGGTCGGGGAGCTTCGGCGTCCTCGACGCGGAGCTGGCGACCTCGCTCGCGATGGCGCTGACCGAGCTGGTGCAGAACGCGGTCGAGCACGCCTACCCCGACGGGCAGGCGGGCCGCATCGAGGTGCTCGTGGACCGGGCGCCGCACGCCCTCGTCGTCGAGGTGGTCGACGACGGGGCGGGGCTGCCGCCCGGGTTCGACCTGGCCGCCAGCCCGCGGCTGGGTCTGCAGATCGTTCACAGCCTGGTGGGCGCGGAACTCGGCGGCGCGCTCTCGCTGCAGCCCGCTCAGCCGCGCGGCACGAGAGCGGTGCTCACGATGCCGCTGCCGGGCTGAGCGCCGAGGCCGGGGTCCTCGCCGCTGCCGGTCACGTCCTTGAGCTGGAAGAACGCCCAGGTGAAGAAGACCAGGAGCAGCAGCAGCGCGACCGTGGCGACCGCACGGTAGCGCCACCGGGCCACGGTCGGGGAGGGCGCCTCGGCCGCCACCAGCGGCGGTCGGACGTACTCCTCGCGGCTCATCCGGGGTCCCCGCGGAAGCGAGAGCGCAGCGAGCGCTTTCGCGGGGTGGTCATCAGGCGGTGCGCAGGCCGGTGCGGGCGCGGCGCTTGAGGGCGCGGCGCTCGTCCTCGCTGGTCCCGCCCCAGACGCCGGCGTCCTGGCCCGTCTCGAGGGCCCACGTCAGACAGGGGTCGATGCTGGGGCAGCGACGGCACACGGCCTTCGCCTCGGCGACCTGGATCGCCGCCGGGCCGGTCGTCCCGATGGGGAAGAACAGCTCAGGGTCTTCCTCGCGGCACAGCGCTCCCTGGCGCCAGTCCATGCGATCCACTCCTCGTCCGCCGCGCGCCTGGGGGAGCGCTGCGGCGTCGTACCGGTCCGGGGGTTGGACCGGTGTCGCGTCGGGGGCGGCCCGGCGGGCCGGACCTCGTCCGGCCAAGCCGAACGGTGTTCCACATAATCACCGGTGCACCCCGGAGGCAAGGCTTCTGGAACGTTCCCGCGTCGTTCATCCGTGAGGCGTTCGTCACGTCCTGTGATGCTTGTGTGACGGGCATCACGCGCGTCGCTGCACGGCGCACCCGAACGGGTCTCAAGGTGCGTTTCAGACCATGACGTCGAGCGCGTGCGGAACTGCCCGCAGCACCACCTGCTCACGGTCGCCGACGTCGTCGCCGTCGAGCTGGAACGGCAGCGGTACGGGGCTCGTCAAGGTCAGCTCGGGCACGTCGTGGAGGGCCACGACGCGCTTGCCTCGGGGGTGGCTGTCCTTGGCGAGCAGCTGCACGACGTGGCGGAGCGTGCGGATCGTCGGGACGCTGGTCAGCCCCATCACGTCGAGGCCCCCGTCGAAGGACGCGTCCGGGCAGGGACGGACCGGGCGCTCCCCGAGGTACGTCCACGGGTCGGTGTTGCAGACCAGGGCCAGGGTCATGTGCACCGGCTCCTCGCCCGGGCGGGACAGCGTGATGCCGTGCTCCCGGTGCGCGCCGACGAAGAACTCCCGAAGCGCGGCCCGGACGTAGAGCGGCGGCGTCGCCGTACGGCCCTTGGCCCGTGCCTTCTCCACTCGGCGGACGGCGCCGGCGTCGACTCCCAGGCCCGCGTTGAAGGTGAACCACCGCTCGTCGGCGCGGCCGAGCCCGAGGGTGCGCCGACGGTTCTCCAGCAGCGACTGCAGCAGCACGCCCGTGGCCTCGACCGCGGAGTTGGGGAGGCCGAGGGCGCGCGCGAAGACGTTGGTGCTGCCGGCCGGGACGACGGCCAGCGCCGGCAGCCCGGGGCGCGGTCCTTGGTGCAGCAACCCGTTGACGACCTCGTTCACCGTGCCGTCGCCGCCGAGCGCCACCACGACGTCGAGACCGTCACGGGTGGCTTGCGTGGCCAGCTCGGTGGCGTGGTCGCGGTGCGTGGTCTCGACGACGTCGAGCTTCACCTCGCTCGCCAGGGCGTGCGCGAGCACGTCGCGGGCGCGGGCCGAGGTCGTCGTCGCCTTCGGGTTCACGACGAGCAGTGCGCGCATCCCCCCAGGGTAGGCGGCGGTTACCCTCGCCGTCGTGCCCCTTCTCCGCCGCCTCGTGCTCGTGCTCTACGTCGAGGCGGTCGCGCTGGTGGTCCTCGGTCTCGTGTACGGCGGGTACTCGCTCTCGCGCAGCGGCGACCACGCCCCGGCGGTGCTCGCTGCGTCGGCCGCGGTGGTGGCGGCGGTCGTGATCGCGCTGCTCGCGCGGGCCCTCGGCCGGGGCAAGCCCTGGGCCCGGACGCCCGCCGTCGTGCTCAACGTCTTCCCGCTGCCCCTCGCCCTGGACGCCTTCCGCGGCGGCGCCTGGTACGTCGGGCTGCCGCTCGTGCTCCTGGCCGGCACGGTCCTCTACCTGTTCGCCACGCCGGAGCTGCGCGAGGCCTTTCGCGAGCGCTGACCGGTCGCCGGTCCTCGGTTCAGTCCTGCGTTCAGTCCTCGGCGAGCAGGCCCTCGCGCAGCTGCGTCAGCGTGCGGGTCAGCAGACGGGACACGTGCATCTGGCTGATGCCGAGCTCGGCGGCGATCTGGCTCTGCGTCATGCCTCCGAAGAAGCGCAGCACCAGGATGCGCTTCTCCCGCGGCGGCAACGCCTCGAGCAGCGGCTTGAGCGACTCGCGGTGCTCGACGCCCTCCAGCGCCTCGTCGACCGTCCCCAGCGAGTCGGCCACGGCCGCACCGCCCTCGTCGTCCCCCTCGGGCGCGTCGAGCGACACGGTGCTGTAGGCGTGCGCGGACTCCAGGCCCTCGAGGATCTCCTCCTCGCTGAGCTCGAGGTGGTGCGCCAGCTCGGCCACCGTGGGGGACCGGCCCAGCGACTGGGACAGCTCGGCGGTGGCCCGCGTGAGCGACAGCTTGAGCTCCTGGAGGCGACGCGGCACCCGCACCGCCCAGCCCTTGTCGCGGAAGTGCCGCTTGATCTCCCCGACGATCGTCGGCGTGGCGTACGTCGAGAACTCCACGCCGCGCTCCGGGTCGAACCGGTCGATGGCCTTGATGAGCCCGATGGTGGCGACCTGGACCAGGTCGTCAAGGGGCTCGCCGCGGCCGGTGAACCGACGTGCGAGGTACTCCACGAGCGCCATGTGCTCGTGGATCAGCTGCTCGCGCAGCGGTGCCCTCGCCGGGTCGTCGCCGGGCAGTGCGGCCAGGGAGACGAGCAGCTCGCGGCCGTGCTCGCGCTCGTCCGGGCTCACGGCGGCACCTCACGCGCCTCGCGGGTGCGCAGCATCGTGAGCGTGACCTGGTCGGAGCCGTTGGTGCAGCTGATGCTGTCGACCAGGGCATGCAGCACGGTCCACGCGAAGCTCTCCCGGTCGATGTCGGCCGGCTCGGTGGTGGGCAGCGTGACGGCGACCAGCAACCCGTCGTCGGTCAGCTCGAAGACGCACTCCATGGAGGACGCCGGCGCAGCGTGGGGCAGCAGCAGGGCCGAGGCCTCGTCCACGGCGATGCGCAGGTCCTCGATGGCGTCGAGGGTGAAGTCGAGCCTCGAGGCGAGCGCGGCCGTGGTGGTGCGCAGCACGGAGAGGTAGGCGCCGACCGCCGGCAGGCGCAGGACGACGCGATCTGTCGTCGGCCGCGTGCGCGTCTCGTCGTTCACGGGTGAACCCCCCTTTTGTCGATGCCTGCCTGCCCATCCAGTGAGTGGTCTACACCTCGGGCGTCACCGTCAGTGACGGAAAGCACCCTTCGTGCCGTTCAGCGGTCCCCGTCGGCGTTCTTCCCCAAGGCGGGCTGTCGGGGCCCACGTCGGGGCGCCGCACGGGACACCCTCGACGCGACGGTACGCCGGGGCCGGCGCGGCGGCGGCTGGACCCGCCTGGTTCGTCCCCTTGCGGCTCCCGTGATCCCACGGCACGCGCCTCTAGGCTGCGACCGTGCTGCCCCGTCCGTCGCTGCTGCTCGCCGTGTTCGTGGGCGGCTGCATCGGCGGGGCGGGCCGGTACCTCGTGACGCGGGCGCTGCCCCTCGGTGACGTGCCGTGGACGACGCTGGGCATCAACCTGAGCGGCGCCTTCGTGCTGGCTCTGCTGCTGGTGCTGGCGCTCGAGGTGCTCACGCCCTCGACCTACCTCCGGCCCTTGTGGGGCACGGGTTTCTGCGGCGCGTGGACGACGTTCAGCGGCATCGTGGTCCCGACGGACCAGCTGGTGCGTGACGGGCGGGCTGGAGCAGCCGCCGGCTACCTGCTGGCCTCGCTCCTCGGAGGGGTGGCGGCCGGCTGGGCGGGGCTGGTGACGGCACGGTGGGTGGCGAGGAGGGCCGCGTGAGGCGGACGGGACCCCTGCAGCGGCTCACGGTGCTGGTCGGCGAGAGCGACCGGTTCGGCCACCACCCGCTGAGCACCGAGGTGCTGCACCGGGCGCACGCGGCCGGGCTGGCCGGCGCGTCGCTCTTCCACGGCACCAGCGGGTTCGGCGCCTCCCGAGCGGTGCACACCTCGCGCGTGCTGAGCCTCTCCGACGACCTCCCGGTCGCGGTGGTCGTCGTCGACACCGCCGAGAAGGTGCAGGCGTTCCTGCCGCAGCTCGACATCGTCGAGCACGGCCTGGTCCTCGTCGAGGACGTCGAGGCCGTCTAGGTGCTGACGCTGTGGGTGGCCCTCGCCGCGGGGGCCGGGGCGGTGTCGCGCTACGTCGTGGACCAGCAGGTCGCACGGCGGGTCGGCAGCGCCTTCCCGTGGGGGACGCTTGTGGTGAACACCACCGGTTCGTTCGTGCTCGGGCTGGTGGTCGGCGGCTTGTCGGGCTCGGTCGCGGCGGTGCTGGGAGCCGGGTACGCCGGGGGCTACACCACGTTGTCGACGCTCGCCTGGGAGACGCTGGCGCTGGGCGAGGAGGGGTCCGTGCTCGCCGCGACCCTTAACGTCCTCGGCTCCGCGGTGCTGGGGCTGGCGGCGGGTGCGGCGGGGCTCGCGCTGACCTGCTGAGGCAGCCGGGCTGGACCGGGCGGACCGTTGGGCGGGACCATCGGCCTCTTCCCAAGCGGGTGCGTGGCGGGTTAGCAAGAGGAGGTGCCCTCCTTGTTCCGGCGGCAGCGTGGAGACCGCGCGCCGCAGGTCCCTGCGCCGCGCGCCGAGCTGGCTGGCGTGCCGCGCGGGCAGACGGCCCACGACCCGGAGCGGCTGCGCGCCGCCGTGGCCCTCCTCGACGGCCTGGTCGCCACCGAGAGCGCGCGGGTGCGTGCCCACCAGCCGCCGCTGGCCGCAGCCGAGGTCGCACCCGTCGTGGTCGCGGTGGCGGAGGCGCACGACCCGCTTGCGGCGGAAGCGCTGGTGCAGGCCGCTCGCGCGGTGGAGACCCCTGACGCACCGTTGACCCTGGCGGTTCTCGACGCGCTCGCGCGCGACGGCAGCGAGACCGCCGTAGCGGGGCTGGTCGACGTGGCGCTCGGCAGCCGGGGCGACCTCGCCGCCCGGGCAGTGGGCACTCTCGAGCGCCGGCTGCCCACGAAAGGCTTCCACCACGCGCTGTCACGGCTCGACGACGGCGACCCGGCCACGCGAGCCCGGGCCGTCGACCTCGTGGCGTTCCTCGGCGGGCAGCACGGCTCGGAGGCGATCGTGCCGCTGCTGACCGACGACGATCCCGTCGTGCGCGAGCGCGCCGCCGTGGCGCTCGGCGAGGTCGGCGACGAGGGTGCGCTGCTGCCGCTGCTGGTGGCGGAGGAACGAGAGCGCCGCACCGTCCGCGCCGGGCACTCCGCGGTGACCTGGACGGGGCGCGTCTCGCCGTACCTGCTGGCGGCGGCGGAGATCGTGACGGCTGACCGGTCGCTCGGGTCGACGCTGACGCGGGAACTGCCGTACGAGGCGCAGCAGCTGCTGGAGGAGCTCGTCGAGCCGGCGGCCCACTCGGTGTCGGCGGGAGTGCGCGCGCTGACGGACCGGCTGCCGGTGGAGCGCCACACGCCGTGGACGGTCGCCGAAGTCGTGGAGCTGCTCGAGGGGTCCAGCGACGGAGCGCCGGGCGACGAGCTCGTCTACAACGACGCCTGCTGGTTCGTCACCGATCGGGAACGCTGCCGACGGCTCGGCCTCGAGGTCGTAGAGGAGCGGCACCCCGCCGCCGTCGAGCTCGTCGTCAGGGTCGAGTGCGCGGACGGGAGCCTGTCGCTGGTCGCCGACCGTGAGCAGATGCGCGGGCTGGTGCGCTGACGGCGCTCAGGTCTCGACGGCGACGAGCAGGTACGGCGTCCCCTCGTCGAGGTGCTCCACGTCAGGGGGCAGCTGCAGACCGAGCTCGTGCAGCAGCGGCCGGATGTCGTGGACGTCGAACGGCCCGAGCCAGGCACCCCACTCGGTCTTGCGCCCGGGAGCGCTGCCGTCCTCCAGCCGGCGGACCAGCGCGACCATCTGGTCAAGACCCTGGGCGAGGCGGACCCGCAGGTCGAGGTCGACGAGCTGGACGTGGCCGCCGTTGAAGCCGGCTGAGCGCGGGCGTGCCAGGAAGAGCTCGAACGTGCTGCCCGCGTCGCTCACCGCACCGCGCCTCCTCGGCGCAGCGTGACCGACGGCCGCGTGCGCCGCAAGCGTCAGCCCACGGCGAGGGCTGCCAGCGCGTCGCCGTCCAGTCGCCAGACGGTCCACTCGTCCTCGGGACGGGCGCCGATCGACCGGTAGAACCCCTGGGCGGGCTCGTTCCAGTCGAGCACCCACCACTCGAACCGAGCCCAGCCGTTGTCCACGCAGATCTGCGCGAGCGACACCAGCAGCGCCTTGCCGAGACCGGTGCCCCGCGCCTCCTCCCGCACGAAGAGGTCCTCGAGCCACAGGCCCGGCTTGCCCAGCCAGGTGCTGAACGACCGGAACCACAGGGCCATCCCCACCACCCGCCCGTCCAGCTCGGCGAGCTGGCAGCCGGCGACGGCGTCCGGCCCGAACAAGGCGGCGTGGAAGTCGGCTTCCGTCGCGACCGCGTTGTCGGGCACGCGCTCGTAGGTGGCGAGCTCCTTCACGAGCTGCAGGATCACGGGCAGGTCGGCGGGCTGAGCAGCACGGATCACGTGTTCCACTCCAGCACGGCGGGCCAGGAGTGCTCGCGACCGAGCACACCGATGCGTGCCGGCCCGAGCACCAGGTGCCGGCCGGCGACGGGCTCCAGCTCCAGGTAGACAGCGGCGAGCACTCGCAGCACCTGCCCGTGCGCGACGAGCAGAACCTCGCCGTCGGGGAGCCGGTCGAGCAGTGCACGGCATCTCCCGGCCAGGTGCTCCAGGCTCTCGCCGAGCGGCTGATCCCATTGGTTCCAGGGCTTCTCGCGCGAGAGCTCGGCAGTCGTGCAGCCCTCGGCCGCGCCGTACTCCCACTCGACGAGGTCCGGGTCGGGGATGGGCGACAGGCCGGCGAGCTCGGCGGTGCGCAGCGCCCGCTCCATCGGCGAGCTCAGCACCAGGTCCCAGTGGCGTGCCAGCCGAGGGCCGAGGGCCCGCGCCTGGTCCTCGCCGGCCGGCGTGAGCGGCTCGTCGGTCGTCGACGTGTGCTTGCCCGACTCCGACCACGTGGTCGCGCCGTGGCGTACCAGCCAGATCTGACCCATGGCTCCATGCAAGCGCTGTCGTCCCCGGTTGTCCGGGAGGCGGCGCCGTCAGGGCCGGTGCTGGTCAGACCGGGTGGCTCGTCACGCCGTTGAGCGAGATCCGGAAGGTGTTCGTCCCACCCTGCGCGTCGGGCGAGGTCTTCGCGTAGTAGTCCTGACCGTCCTTGTCGTCGGACAGCGTCAGGTCGGTGAAGTAGGTGGTGGAGACGGCGTCACGGCCCGTCGGATCCGACTCGTACGTCACCATCTTCACGTCGAGCTTGGCGCTGGTGCCCGGCAGGACGACGCCCGCCGACAGCGGACCGGCGTTGCCCCAGTTCTGCGTGAACGGCGCGTCGCGGTCGTAGGAGATCGTGGACAGCAGCGTGTAGCCGTCGTTGCCGCCGTCCTTGTCGACCCAGATCTCGAAGCGGTTCTCGTCGGTCGTGCCGGGATCGTGGTCCTGCACGATGTTGGCGTACTCCAGGCGGATCGTCGCCGTACCGGTGAGGTGGTTGGTGCCGCTGCCGGTCTGACTGCTGACGTAGCCCAGTGCGTTGATGACGAGGTCGAGCGGCGCGTCCTGGGTCAGCAGCTCTCCGTGGTTGCTCCCGACCAGGTCGAAGTTGGCCCCCGTGACGTAGGGGCTCTCGGCCGGCACCACGCCGTCGAAGCCGTGCTTCACCCCGTCCCCGGTGTAGTCGTACTTCAGGAACTGGCCGTACGTCGGGTCGCCGCCGATGGCCGTGTAGGTCTCGCCCGCCGGCTCGGCGTACCCGGTCTTGGTGAGGAAGGTCGAGCCCGGCTTCATGTCGCCACCGCTGGCGTTCCACGCGCCGAAGCCCCCGATCGTGCCGGGCACCCAGCCCTCCCACGTGCCGTGGTTCGGGGTGCCGAGCATCACCAGGTCGTCGACGCGGGAGGCCCAGTCGGTGCGGATGTCCGGGGTGCCGTCGCCGTGCCAGCCGGTGCTGTCGAAGGTGTCGACGTCCGCGCCGGGATGTTCGACGAGGAAGCGTGCGACCAGCCCGCCCATCGAGTGGGCCACGATGTCGATCGGCTGGGTGGCCGGGTAGCCGTTGGCCACCAGGGCGGTCTGGATCTTGTCCTGCACCTGCTTGGCGATCATGGGGATGTGCTGGCCGGTGACGGGGGTGTACGCGAGCGCCTGGGTGCCCGTCGTGCTGGTGTCGAAGTCCAGCACGGTGAAGCCCTGGGCCTGCAGCTTAGGGATCATCGAGCTCCACGACGCGGCCTTTCCGGTCCAACCGTGGATGAGCACGATGGGGTACTTCGCGGCGCCGGCACTG
The DNA here is from genome assembly GCA_046723735.1 of Actinomycetota bacterium. Lineage (GTDB taxonomy): Bacteria > Actinomycetota > Actinomycetes > Mycobacteriales > SCTD01 > RYN-111. The sequence continues at coordinate 49,609 of JBKOVB010000085.1, forward strand.
GCGCTCAGCGGGGTGAGCAGCCCGGCAACGAGAAGCGCGAGCAGGCTGAGCAGCAGGACGGGTCGGCGACGCTGCACGGCTACCCCCGAGCAAAGGGACATCCCGGACGATCCGGTCGCGAGACCGTACTGTGACCGTCCTCACGACGCAAAGACCTCCTGCTGCTCGCCCTGGGCTCAGAAGGACCCTGTGCGTCGCAGGGGTCGTGGGCGGCCGTCGGGGTCGTAGACCCAGCGGTAGGCCAGGGTTGCCCACCTCCGCGTCCAGCCGGACACCGAGTCCTGGGCGACCGGGCGCAGCCGTCCGGGAGGGCGCGGACCGGACGGGTCGTCGTGCCAGGCCTGCAGCGCGGCGGCAGAGTCCCGCATGCGAAGGGCAGCACGCCCGAGGTCGAGGAGGTCCTCGTCGGACTCCTGCTCGAGGTGCTCGCGCATGAGGGCCAGGCGCAGGTTGCGGGCGTAGGTCCGCGCTCCGTGGCCGAGGCCGGACGGGTCGCGCGGCTCGCGTGGGTCGAGCGTCTCGTCCAGTACGGCGGCCGTCAGCTCCGAGTCGTGCGTCCACGAGCGCCGGTTGAAGTTGTCCGACCCGATCGTGGCCCACACGTCGTCGATGACGCAGACCTTGGCGTGGACGTACACCGGCGTCCCGGCCGCGTTCTCGACGCCGTAGAAGGCAGCCCGGTCACCGCCGGCCGAGCGCATGAGCGACACAGCCCGGTCGCGGCCGACGAGGTTGGGGGGCAGCGAGAAGCGGCCGTCCTGGTCCGGGTAGTGGGGCAGCACAGCGATGACCTGGAGCTCAGGTTGCTCGGTGAGGGCTTCGGCGAACGCCTCCGCGACGTCCTGCGACCAGAGGTACTGGTCCTCGACGTAGACCAGTCGCCTCGCCTTCTTCAAGGCCTTGCTGTAGCCACGGGCCACGCTGCGTTCGCCCTTGCGCGCGAAGGAGTACCCGCCGAGCCGGCTCGGGTAGGTGCGGAGCAGCTGCACCGCGTGGGGACCGGCCGGCGTCGGGGGAGGCAGCTGCGGTGGCAGCCTGCGGCTGTGCTCGTCCTCGTGGCGCAGCGCACCGGCCAGCCGGCGCAACGGGCTGCGCGTCAGTGGCTGAGGGTCGTCCCAGCGCTCTCGGAAGACCGTCTCGACGTCGGCCACCACCGGCCCGGAGAGGGCGACCATCGAGTCGTGCCAGGGCGGCCTCGAACCGTAGACCTCCGCCATCGGCTGGCGCTGCGTGTCGCCGTGGTGCTCCGCGTCGTCCCGGCGGGAGTGGCACAGGTCGATGCCGCCCACAAAGGCGACGTCGAGCTCCGGACGCCCGGCGTGGCGAAGCACGACGAACTTCTGGTGGTGCGACCCGTTGGCGCGAACCCTCATGTCGAGCAGGCACTGCCCGCCCGCCGCCTCGACCTCCTCACCGAGGTGACGGTTCTCCGCGGCGCTGAAGGCGAGCTTGTCCAGGTGCGATCGCCACACGAGGCCGCGTACGTCGACTCCGCGCGCGGCCGCCTGGCACAGGGCGGTCGAGACCGTGACGTCCTCCGTCAGCCGCTGGTCTGGGTCGCCCCGCCAGTCGGTGAACAGCAGCAGGTCGCCCGCCCGCAATGCCTGGATGGCCCTGAGGAGCCCGGCGAAGTACGTCGCCCCGTGGACGAGCGGCCTCGCCGAGTTGCCTTCGCTCCACGCAGGCAGGGCGGTGTCGGGGTTTCCTCGGCCGGCAGCGTCCAGGAACCAGGCGGAGGCGGTCACCGCTGTCTCTCTGGTCCAGCGCTCGCGGACACGGGTCCTCCCTGCGTCACGACTGATCTGCCCAGCGACGACGGGTGTAACCGGCGCTTCCAGGTGTGCACAGGCTCCGAGGCTCACATGCGGACGAGACTGCCGTTGCACCGTGCGGGATGCCCGTCGACCATGGACGCAGGCCCTAGGAACAGGCGGCGTGGGAGGAGGAGAAGTGCTGGACCCACCACACGCCGGGGACGACGATGCTCGGCGCGCACATCGCGTTGACGGCCGCCTGTTGAGCGCTCTGTTGTACCGCGGGCACGAGGTCGCCTTTCTGGTCGACGCCTCCGGCACCGTCGTGTTCGTACCGGAACTGGAAGCGCCACCGCTTGGCTACCGCCCCGACGAGTCGGTCGGCCGTTCGGCTTTCTTCTTCGTGCACCCTGACGACGTTGCCAAAGCGCGCACGGTGCTCGCGGCCGCCATCGCCACGGAGGCGCCCCAGCCGCCCGTCGTGCTCCGCGGGCTGGCCAAGGACGGCACCTGGCGGATGCTGGAAATCGCGGTGACGAACATGCTCTCCAACCCCGTCGTAGGCGGGCTGCTCGTCAACATGCGAGACGTCACGGAGCGAGTCGCGATGGAGGAGGCGTTGCGCGCCGGTGAGGCGCTCTACCGCAGCATCCTCGAGACGGCAGTGGAAGGTATCTGGCTCATCGACAGGACGGGTCAGACGTTGTTCGCCAACGAGAGCATGGCCGGCATGCTCGGGAGGAAGCTTGCCGAGCTGACGACCACCAACGTCTTCGAGGTGATCCCGCCCGAGGCTCACGACGAAGCCCGCCGCCGTCTCGCCAACCGCCACCTGGTCGGGCATGAGATCTACGAACTGCCCTTTGTCGCGGCTGACGGCGAGCCTCGCCTCGCGTCTGTGAGCGCGAGCCCGCTCTTCGTGGCCGGGAAGTACGTCGGATCGTTGTGCATGGTCAGCGACATCACGGATCGCAAGCGGGCGGAACTCGAGTTGCAGCGCCGCGCGCTGTATGACGACGTCACAGGACTACCCAACCGGACGCTGTTGCAGGACCGGCTGAGTCAGGCGTTGCGCCAGCGGACCTCGTCGCAGAGCATCGGACTGCTGTTCATCGATCTCGACGACTTCAAGGCCGTCAACGACAGCTATGGCCACCAGGCGGGCGACGTCGTCCTGCGCGAGATCGCCCAACGGCTGGCGTCCGTGGTGCGCGAAGGCGACACGCTCGCAAGGTTGGCCGGCGACGAGTTCGTCGTGGTCTGCCCTGACATCGAGGGAGAGCTGGAGGCCGACGCGCTCTCTCAGCGCATCCTCGCCGCCATCGCCCGGCCGATCGCGGTGGCGGGCACGCACGTCACGGTGGACGCCAGCATCGGGATCGCGCTGCACGAAGCACCGCGCGACGGTGAGCAGTTGGTGCGCGACGCGGACGTGGCCATGTTGCAGGCGAAGAGGCAAGGCCGCGGGCGACACGTCATGTTTGACGCACACGTCGCACGAAAGTCGCGATACCACCTCGAGGACGTGCGGCAGCTACGCCTTGGGCTGGACCGGGGCGAGGTCGAGGTGTTCTACCAGCCCCAGGTCGACCTCGAGGCGGGCAGCATCTGCAGCGTCGAGGCGCTCGCCCGTTGGCGGCACCCGAGCCGCGGCCTGCTCAGGCCGTCGCAGTTCATCGATCTCGCCGAGGCGAGCGGAGTGATCGTTCAGCTGGGCCGCTACGTGCTGCGAGCCGCCTGCATGCAGGCCGCCCGATGGTCGCGCCAACTGCCCCGAGCGCTGCCGATAGCGGTCAACGTGTCCGCCCGCCAGCTCGACGACACGGAGCTGGCGAACACGGTTCGCGACGCGCTGCAGGGCAGCGAGCTGCCACCTGAGCTGCTCGCGCTCGAGATCACCGAGACCGCGCTGATGAGCGACCCCGACCGAGCGTTGCGCGTGCTCACGGACCTACGCGACCAAGGGATCCGCATCGCGATCGACGACTTCGGCACCGGCTACTCGTCGCTGTCACATCTCAAGCGACTGCCAGTTGACGAGATCAAGATCGACCGGGAGTTCGTGGACGGCGTCGACGTGGAGGGCGACGACCGAAGCATCGTCGATGCTGTGGTCAGCATGGCCAAAGCACTCGATCTTCGCGTCGTGGGTGAGGGTGTCGAAACCGAGGCACAGGCGGACGCGCTCCAAGCGATCGGCTGCAACGTCGTCCAGGGCTTCCTCTTCGGACATCCGGCGCCCGCCGAGCAGATCACCGAAGCCATGACCATGGCACCGCCCGAGGGCGACGTGCGCTCCAGCCACTCGAAGGGGCCGTAGCTTCCGTTGCTCGAGCCGAGACCGAGCGGGAGCGAGCCTCAGCGTGGTGTGCGCGTGCGACATGAGGACCTCCGAGCTGGTGAAGCCTTCGACAAGCCCCACCTCACTCGGAGGTCCTCTTCATGTCCGGACGACGAGCAGCGTCACCGACATCTGTGGTGAGGAGCGCTAGGCAGCCTTCTTGGTCTCCCAGAAGATGTCGGCGATCTGCTGGATGCCGTCGAGCAGCTTCTGACCGTCAGCCGGGTCGTTGCTCTGCTTGCAGGCGCTCGCCTGCTTGATCGTGTCGTTGAACAGCGTGTGCAGGTGCGGGTACTTCTCGAAGTGCGGCGCCTTGAAGTAGTCGTGCCACAGCACGTCGAGGTGGTGCTTCACGAGCTCGGCGCGCTGCTCCTTGATGGCGATCGCCCGCGCGCGGAAGGTCGGGTCCTCGTTGCCCTGGTACTTCTCCTGGCACGCCTTGACCGAGTCGGCCTCGATCTTCGCCTGCGCGGGGTCGTACACGCCGCAGGGAAGGTCGCAGTGGGCCGACACGACGGTCTTGGGGCTGAACAGCATGATGTGTCCCTTCCGTAGATCCTCGTGATCGACCCTAGACCCGCCGGGAGGTGGCGTGCGCATCGGGACCGTCCTCGTGCGCGGTCCCTCCATGGTCCCCACCCTGTACGACGGCGACTGCCTGCTCGTCGGGCGCGGCTGCTCGGTACGACCCGGGGACCTCGTGGTGGCGCGCTTCCGGGAGAGGCCCGACCTGCTCGTGGTCAAGCGGGCGGTCGCGCCGGTCGACGACGGCTGGGAGCTGGCCTCCGACAACCCCTACGCACCGGGCCCCGGCGGGGTGGCCGACGTGGAGGCCCGCGTGCTGCTGCGCTACTGGCCCCTGCGCCGCCGCTGACCGCCTCGCCTGCGTCCTACGAAGAGCTCCCTTGCCTCCGCGTGCGGCGTAGGACGCAACGCGAGGGGCTCAGAGGACCTTGCTGAGGAAGTCCTGGGTGCGCTTGTGCTGAGGGGCTCCGAGCACCTGCGCGGGCGGCCCGGCCTCGACCACGACGCCGTCGGCCATGAACACCACCGAGTCGGCCACGTCGCGCGCGAACCCGATCTCGTGGGTCACTACCACCATCGTCATGCCCGTCCGTGCGAGGTCGCGCATGACGTCGAGGACCTCGCCGACCAGTTCGGGGTCGAGCGCCGAGGTGGGCTCGTCGAAGAGCATGAGCTTGGGGTCCATCGCGAGCGCCCGGGCGATCGCCACACGCTGCTGCTGGCCGCCCGAGAGCTGCGCGGGGTACGCGTTGAGCTTGTCCCCGAGGCCCACCCGGTGCAGCAGCGCGGTGGCCCGGCCGACCGCCGTGGCCCGCGGCACCCGTCGTACCCGGATCGGGGCTTCGGCGACGTTGCCGAGCGCGGTCATGTGGGGGAACAGGTTGAAGCGCTGGAAGACCATCCCGATCTCGGCGCGCTTGGCCGCGGTCTCCTTCTCGCGCAGCTCGTAGAGCTTGTCGCCGCGCTGCACGTAGCCGACAAGCTCGCCGTCCACCGACAGCCGGCCCAGGTCGACCTTCTCGAGGTGGTTGATGCAGCGCAGGAACGTCGACTTCCCCGAGCCGGAAGGTCCCAGGAGCACACACACCTCGCCCCGCCGCACCGTGAGGTCGATGCCCTTGAGCACCTCGAGCCGGCCGAAGTGCTTGTGCACCTGCTCGGCCAGGACCATCGGTGCGACCGGGGCGGCGGGGGCTCCGTCGTACAGCTCGGCGCTCACAGCCTGGGTCCCCTCGTGAGGTTCGCCCGCAGCCGCTGCAG
>JBKOVB010000042.1:0-11348 GCA_046723735.1 Actinomycetota bacterium
GGCTCGAGACCGTGCTGTGCGACGCCCGGATCAGCCGGCTGCTGCTCGACCCGACCGGCACCATCGTGTCGCTGGAATCGGTCAAGGACGAGATCACCCTCGCCCAGCGCCGCGCCGTCTCCGCCCGCGACCGGCACTGCACCGCCAAGGGCTGCACCCGACCCCCGGCGTTCTGCGACGTCCACCACCTGGTGGCCCGTGCCGACGGCGGCGCGACCAGCACCGACAACCTCGGTCTGCTCTGCCGTCGGCACCACGTGCTCTGGCACCTCGGCAAGCTCCACCTGCACGACCTGCACACCCCCTGGCTCCCGGACCCGGAGCCGGAGGACACCGGCCACGACCCCTGGGAGGCCCACTCCCCACCACTCGTCGCATGAGGACCTCCGAGGGCGTGCGCGCTCCTTCGGTGAGCGGGGGCCGCAGCGGCCCCCCGCCGAACACGAGAGAGCGCACGAGCTCCTGGGGTAGCGAGCCTCAGACGGCGGTGACGGTCGCCATCATGCGGTCGGTCTCCCAGAAGGCGCGTAGGGAGACGAGCTTGCCGTCGTCGTCGACGCGGTAGACGAACACGCCCTCGCACCGCGACACCGTGCCGTGGGCCGTGATCGTGATCGTGGCGACGTTCGCGACCTCGTTGCCGGCCGCGAAGGAGTCGTGCAGGGCGAAGACGATCGAGTCGGTAGGACCGATGTTCTTGTCCCAGAAGTCCGAACGCCCCTGCGGCCCGTGCCATCCCTCACCGGTCGGGTCGATGAACGACACACCGACGGGGTCCTCGACCCAGCCGTCCTCCGACCAGAGGTCGAGCCAGGCCTGCTTGTCCTTGGCCTGCACCGCGGCAACCGAGCGCTGCGACGCCAGCCGGGCGGGGTGGGTCGTCGTCTCGGTGCTCACCATGCCTGGATCACTTCCTTCGCGAAGCGGCGGATGCCATAGATCTTGTCCTCGAGCGTGCCGTCCCAGGGGACGCCGTAGAACATCCAGGGGACGGTGACGATGTCTGTGGCGCCGGCTTCCTCGAGCTCCTTGTAACCCTCGAGGCCGAAGCGGTCGTTCGGCACGACCTGGAACTCGAAGCCCTCGGTCGGGCGCCCGGCGCTCTGCAGCAGGTCGAGGACCGTGCCGCGCACCTCGCGGAACTCGTCGATGCCGATCATCGCGCTGGTCCAGCCGTCGCCGAACCGAGCTGTGCGGCGCAGCGCGACCGGCGTGTGCCCGCCGATCCAGATCGGGACGCGCTGGGTGGGGGCGGGCGGTTGCTTGATGCGGCCGAACTTCACCGTCTCGCCGTCGCGCTCGACCCAGTCGCCGGTGAGCAGCGCGATGATCGCGTCGAGCGACTCGTCGGTGTACTTGCCGCGGCCCTCGTAGACACCGCCGCTCCATTCGAACTCCTCCTTGAGCCAGCCCACGCCGGCTCCGAAGGTGAAGCGGTTGTTGCTCAGCACCGCGGCCGACGACACCTGCTTGGCGAGCAGGATCGGGTTGCGCACGGCAACCTTCACCACTGCGGTGACGAAGCGGATGTGCGTCGTTGCGGCCGCCATCGCCGCCACGGCCATGAACGGGTCGACGAACGCGGAGTCCTCGCGCCACAGCCGGCTGCCGTCCTTGGTGTAGGGGTAGGCGTCCGACACCTGCTCCGACCAGAAGATGCTGTCGGGCACGGCGACCTGGTGGTATCCGCAGTCCTCGGCCTCCCGGGCCAGGGCGACGTACTCGCTGGGGTCGCCGCTCAGGGCGACGGACATGGTGAAGTGCACGGGACTCCCTCGCTAGTGGAACACGTTCTAGCACGGGAGGTCGTGCTTAACCAGCAGCACCCGGTACGACGGAAGCCGGGCTCCACGTCACCGGCGGGTCTCCCAGCCAGTCGGTGCCCGGGACGTCGAGCTCGCCCGCCAGCGCGTGTGCCAGCACGGTGTACACGTTCCGGGCGGCGAGCAGACCCACGTGCGTGGCCCGCACCTCGACGTTGCGGGCCCCGTCGACGAGGCAGGTCTCCCAGCGGATCACCTCGTCGCTGCGGCTGAACAGGCTGACGAGCGGCATCGGCATGGGCGCCCGGTAGTAGTCGCCGAACGGGCAGGCACAGGCAGCTGTCATGCAGCCCAACGCCAGCCGCGCCGGGTTGTGCTGCAGCCGGGTGCGCGCGAAGTTGGCGCCCGCGGCGAGGGCGAGGTTGGTCACCGCGAAGGGGTCGGTCAGCGGGCTGCCGAGGGTGATGACGCGCTCGACCAGATCCGGGCGCGCGGTGGCGATGCCGCGCGCGAGCAGCCCGCCGCGGCTGTGCCCGAGCAGGGTCACCCTGGCGCCCTCGACCTGCGCGACGCGCTCGACCCGCGGGAGCACCCGGGTCAGCGTCCGGTCGGAGCAGTCGACGTGCAGCGCGATCGACGAGCGGTAGCCGTGGTAGCCGATCCGTCGTACCCAGGAGTGCAGGAGCGGCATCAGCCAGTCGCCGGCGACGGCGGGCGGCAGGAGCAGCACGGGCTGTCCGTCGCCGTGCGGCACGCCCCGCCCGGCGAACACGTCCGAGCGCAGGAACCGGCTGAGGGTGACGGGACCCCGCACCCGCAGCGCCGCCGCTCCGAGCTGGCCCAGCGCCTGGGGCACCTCCCGGACGGTCCGTGCGGCGTTCATGCCGCCAGGATGCCTCAGCCGCGCGGCGCAGCGCGGCAGAACCGCCGCAGCTCAGGGCTGCAACGCATCCAGCAGCTCCTGGAGCGCGACCGGCACGGCGGCGGCGAGGTCGTCGAGGTCGGGCATGCGGTCGCTGCAGGCGATGATGCCCACGTCGACGCGGTCGGCGTAGCTGACCACCGTGATGTTCAGGCCTGGACCTTCGAGGACCGGCCCGAGCGGGAACAGCCCCGTGACGCGGCAGCCCGCCAGGTAGATCTCGACCGGGGGCCCGGGCACGTTGGAGATGACGACGTTGTGCACCACCGGGTGCAGGTCCGCGAGGCGCAGGCCGCTGTAGAAGCGGGCCAAGGCGGTCGTGATGGTGGGCTGGGCCAGCGCGGCCGCCTGCCCGATCAGCTGGTCGCCCATGGCGGCGTGCACGCCCTTGCCGACGAGGTTCGCCTGCCGCACTGCGGCGAGCCGCTCGACCGGGTCGTCGACGTCGGTGCCCAGGCTGGTGAACATGGCGGACACCGCGTTGCCGGAGGTGTCGTCCTGGCGCACCGAGACCGGTACCGCGGCGATGAGGCTGCGGTCGGGCAGCTCGCCGCGCTTGTTCAGGTAGTGGTGCAGCGCCCCGCCGCAGATGGCGATGACGGCGTCGTTCACCGTGCCGCCGACGGCGTTCTTGACCGCCTTCACCTCCGCGAGGGGGATCTCGGCGTAGGCGACGACCCGTCCCGGGGTGATCCGCCCGTTGAACGGCGCCCGCGGAGCCTGGAAGGGCACCGCTCCGCCGGTGCTCCCCGTGACCTTGCCGGTCACGCGGACGAGGGACCGCACCGCGCTCGGTACGACCTTGGCCGCCTTGAGGGGCAGGGTGAACAGCCCCAACGCCGTGTGCGCCGCGACGTCGAGCACGCCGGGGTGCGGCAGCAGCTCGGCGGCGAGCTCCTGCCGGGCCTGCTCGAGCTCGGCCTTGGTCCGGCCCTCGGGGCTCAGATCGAAGATCGCGGCCAGGATGCGGGCAGCCCCCACGCCGTCGGTCGCGCAGTGGTGGATCTTGAAGACCACCGCCGCCCGGTCGCCGTCGAGGCCCTCCACGACCAGCGCCTCCCACAGCGGGCGGCTGCGGTCGAGCTGCTGCGAGGCGAACGACGCCACCTGGTCGGCGAGCACGTCCATCCCGCCCACGACCTGCACCCGCGAGACGTGCGAGGCGACGTCGACGTCCGGGACGTCGACCCAGAACGGGTGGTGCAGCCGCAGCGTCGCGGAGCTCACCCGACGCCGGAACTGCGGGAGCAGGTCGAGACGCTGCTCGACGAGGGCGACCAGGTCGTCGGCGCCCCAGCCCGGTCGTGCGCTGGTGTCGAGGACGATCGTGCCGAGAACGTGCATGTGCGAGCTCGGAGTCTCGAAGTAGAGGAAGCTCGCGTCGGTGCCGCTCATCTCGTACACGCCGCAAACCCTAGGGACACAGGGGGTAAAGCGACAGGGAGGTGCGCCACACTGATCCGGTGCTGCTGCTCCTGCTCTCGGTGGTCGGTCTGGCGTTCGTCCTCAACGGCCTGCGCCCGCTGCGGTTCACGGCCCTGCAGATCCCGGCTTTCTTCGCCGCGTGGCTCACTGTCGAGCTCGCGCCGTGGCTGCTCGTCGCGACCGTCGTGGGCGCCGGGCTCGCGATCGGGCTCGACGGCGTGCACGGCATCGCGTGGGTCGGCATCGGGCTGACGCTCGGCGTGGTGGCCGGTCTCGTACGGATGGTCGCGCTGTCGATGCGGGTCGAGGCGGTCGCCGACACCGCCCTGCGGTCGTGGCCCGAGGTCGGCCCTGACGAGGACCGCCAGCCACCGACGTGGCTGCGCCAGTTCTTCCCCCCGCTGAGCTTCAAGGCGGCGGACGTGGAGCGCGTCGTCGACGTGCGCTACGGCGAGGGCCACGGCCGGCAGCGCCTCGACGTCTACCGCCGCGCCGACCGTCCCACCGGCTGTCCCACCCTGCTGCAGGTGCACGGCGGCGGGTGGGTCATCGGCGACAAGCAGCAGCAGGGCCGGCCGCTCATGCGGCACCTCGCCCGCGCGGGGTGGGTGTGCTTCGCGCCGAACTACACGCTCTCGCCACGCGGCACCTGGCCGCAGCACCTGGTGGACGTGAAGCGCGCCATCGCCTGGGTCAAGGAGCACGGCGAGGAGTACGGCGCGGACCCGGGCTTCGTCGTCATCACCGGCGGCTCCGCGGGCGGCCACCTGGCGGCGCTCGCGGCCCTGACCGCCAACGACCCGTCGTACCAGCCGGGGTTCGACGACGCGGACACGACGGTGCAGGCGTGCGTCCCCTACTACGGCGTCTACGACCTCACCGGCGAGACGGGCACCCGGGCCGCGCGGGTGCGGCACCGCACCCTCATGACGCGGCTGGTCATGAAGACGCACGACGAGGAGGTGTTCCGCGCGGCATCACCGCTGCAACGCGTGCACGCGGACGCGCCGCCGTTCTTCGTCATCCACGGGCGCAACGACACGCTGGTGCCCGTCGTGGAGGCGCGCACGCTGGTGGAGCGGCTGCGCGCGGTGTCCGGGCAGCCGGTGATCTACCTGGAGCTGCCCGGTACCGAGCACGCGTTCGACGTGTTCCCCTCGATCCGCTCCGACCACGTGGTGCGGGCGGTGGGGCGCTTCGTGCAGGCCGTGCGGGTGCGTGCGCTCAGCGCACCAGGCCGCGACCGGTGACCAGCGGGAGGTCCAGCGCCGAGAGCAGTCCAGGCGGGCCGTCGACGACGGCCGGGATCGCGTTGACGAGCCGCATCGCGGTCGCCTTGAGGCCCGCGGTGTTGTGGTCGCCGTCGGTGCCGAGCATGTGCATGTCGAGCTGGTAGTTCGGCTCGCCGGTCACGACGACGCGGTAGCCGCCCTGACCGTGCGGCTGGGGCCACGCGGGGGCGAGCTCGTCGAGCAACCGGGTCACGTGCTCCAGCACGACGACCGCGCGGCCGTCCTTCATGCCGCGCACCTCGAAGTGCAGGCCCGCGACGGTGCCTTCCTTGACCGGTCCGCTGTCGATGTCGAAGTCGTAGGGCGCAGGCACCCGCTCGTAGAACTCCTCGATGCTGTCGAGCTCGACCCCGAGGCCCGCGGCGATGAGGTGCACCACCCCACCCCAGGCAGTGGTGAGCACGCCGGGCTGCAGCAGCAGCGGCACCTCGTCCATCGGCTTGCCGAAGCCCATGACGTCGAACATCACGGTGGGCTGGTCGTAGGTCGCGTAGTTCAGGATCTCCATGCAGCGGACCTGCTCGATGCGCTCGCTCACCGAGGTCATCACCAGCGGCAGCACGTCGTTGGCGAAGCCGGGGTCGACGCCGTTGACGTGCACCGACACGCCGCCCTCGAGCGCGGCCTGGACGACGCCCTTGGCGAGCGGCTCGTTCACGCCGACCGGGTACTGCAGCAGCACCGGGCCGCTGGCCACGACGTTGATGCCGGCACGGAGCAGCACCTCGATGTCGTTCATCGCCTCGAAGAGCCGGTCGTCGGCCATCGCAGTGACGACGACGCAGTCCGGCTGCAGCGCGATGACGTCGTCGACGCTGTTGGTGGCGGCGACGCCGAGCGTCTTGTCCAGCCCGGCGAGCTCGCCGGCGTCCAGGCCGACCTTGGCCGGGTTGGAGACCCAGACCCCGACGAGCTCGAGGTCGGGCCGGTTGTCGACGCCGATGATGGCGTTCTTGCCGACGTTGCCGGTGCTCCAGACGACGACGCGGTAGGTCTTCACAGCTCAGCTCCCAGGTCGGGCAGACCCATGTCGAGGTTGGCGCTTTGGATGCCGCCGTCGACCTCGAGCACCTTGCCGGTCACGTAGCCGCCGGCCGGGCTGGCGAGGAAGAGCACGGTGGCCGCGATGTGGTCGGGGTCGCCGAGGCGGCGCATCGGGGTGCTCTGCTCGATCTGCCCGCGCAGCCCGTCGTCGTTGACGACGATCTCGAGCGCGGAGGTTGCCACCGACCCGACGGCGATCGCGTTGACCCGCACGCGGGGCGCGAGGTCCTGGGCGACGAGGCGGGTCCAGTGCGACAGCGCACCCTTGGCGGTGCCGTAGGCGGCGTAGCCACGCCCGGCCACCCGGCCGATCGCCGAGGAGATGTTCACGACCGAGCCTTCCCCGCTCTTGAGCAGGTGGGGGAGCGCGGCACGGGTCAGGGCGTGCGCGGTCGAGACGTTGAAGTGGAACGCGTCCTCGAGCGCCCGCGTGGACGTCTTGAGGAACTCCCGCGGCATCGCGCCGCCGACGTTGTTGACCACCACGTCGAGCCGGCCCAGGTCGGCCACCGCACGCTCGGCCAGGCCGGCGACCGCGTCGAGGTCGCTCAGGTCGGCCGGCACGACGATGGCCCGCCGGCCGAGGGCCGCGACCTCCTTCGCGACGTGCTCCAGCTGGTCCGCCGTACGGGCCGAGAGGACGACATCGGCGCCTGCCTCCGCCAGCGCCAGGGCCGACGCGGCGCCGATGCCACGTCCCGCACCGGTCACGACGGCGACCTTGCCGTCGAGCCGGAACCGCTCCATCACCATGGTCTGCTCCTCGCTCAGGTGGCGGGAATCTATAACACGTTCTAGTCTCACGCGAGGGGCGCAGCCCGAGGCGGTGTCCCGGTCACCGGGACCGGGGAGCAGCGTCGTGGCCCGGCGCTTCGTACCGTCGTGGGACGAGGAGGACGGAAGGAGGCAGAGCGTGGCGACCAGCACCGCCGGTACGTCGGCGAACAAGGTGCTCGACGCCGTGCACGACCTCCTGCCCCGCCTCGCGGACCGCGCGACCCAGACCGACCAGGACCGGCGGGTCCCCGACGCGTCCATGGCCGAGCTCGTCGACACGGGCGTCTTCCGGATGCTCCAGCCGCAGCGGTGGGGTGGCCTCGAGGCCGACCCTGTCGACTTCTACGAGGTGGTCCGCACGGTGGCCGCCGTCTGCGGCTCGACCGGCTGGGTCACGTCGGTGCTGGGCGTGCACCCGTGGCAGCTCGCGCTGTTCCCGGCCAGGGCGCAGACCGACGTGTGGGGCAAGGACCCCGACACGCTGCTGAGCTCGTCCTACGCGCCCACCGGCCGGCTCACCCCGGTCGAGGGCGGCTACGAGGCGACGGGTCGGTGGAGCTTCTCCTCCGGCTGCGACCACTGCGCCTGGGTGCTGCTCGGCGCCATCGTCATGGACCCCGCGGGCAAGCCGGTCGACTTCCTCACCATCCTCGTGCCGCGCAGCGACTACGAGATCGACGACGTCTGGGACGTCGTGGGCCTGCGGGGCACCGGGAGCAACGACATCGTCGTCGAGAAGGCGTTCGTCCCGACGTACCGGACCTTGTCCTTCAACGACGTCTCGTCGCTGCGCTGCCCGGGACAGGCCGAGAACACCGCCCCGCTCTACAAGCTGCCCTTCGGGACCGTCTTCTCGTACACGATCACCACGCCCATCATCGGGATCGCGACGGGTGCGTACGACGCGCACGTCGAGCGGATGCGGGAGCGGGTCCGGATCTCGTACGGCGGGCAGAAGGTCTCCGGCGACCCCTTCGCGCACGTCCGCGTGGCCCGGGCCGCCACGGACATCGACGCCTCCTGGCTGCAGCTCGAGCGCAACCTCGACGAGGAGATGCGCTACGCGAGCGCCGGAGAGGAGATCCCGATGGAGCTGCGGCTGCGCGCCCGCCGCGACCAGGTGCGCGCCACGGAGCGCTGCCTCGAGGCGGTCAACCTGCTGTTCAAGAACTCCGGCGGGCACAGCCTCAAGAGCAACAACCCGATCGAGCGGGCCTGGCGCGACGCGCACGCCGGCTCGGTGCACGCGGCGAACGACGTCGAGCGATGGCTCGCCATGTACGGGAAGGGGGCCTTCGGCCTCCCTACCGAGGATGCGATGGTCTGAATGAGCGCACGAGTCCACTCCCTGGGTTACCTCGTCGTCGAGACGACGGACCTGCCGCGCTGGCGGGAGCTCGCGGTCGACGTGCTCGGCATGGCGGTGGGCGCAGGCCCCGACCCGGACGCGCTCTACCTGCGCCTCGACGACCGGCCGTACCGGCTCGTGGTGCACCCCGGGCAGACCGAGCGGCTCGTCACGGTCGGGTGGGAGTGCCGTGACCGCGAGACCTTCCGCGCGGTCGTGGCGCAGCTCGAGGCGGCAGGTGCGCCGGTCAAGGCGGGCAGCGCGGCGGACGCCGAGGAGCGCCGCGTGCAGGAGCTCGTGTTCACGGCCGACCCGGCCGGCACGCAGCTCGAGATCTTCCACGGCGCCGCGCTCGTGCACGACAAGGTCACGATGACGCACGGCGCGACCTTCGTGACCGGGGCGCAGGGCATGGGCCACGTGGTGCTGCCGTCGGCCAACGCCGAGGAGTCCTACGACTTCTACACGCAGGTGCTCGGGTTCCGCAGCCGCGGTGCGTTCAAGCTGCCCGCGCTGCCCGGGATGAGCGACGCCCCGACGTACCTGCGCTTCCTGTCCTGCAACGAGCGGCACCACACGCTGGCGATCGCCCCGTGGCCGCAGGACAACGGGATCATCCACTTCATGGTCGAGGTCGACACCCTCGACGCCGTCGGGATGGCGCTGGACCGGCTCTACAAGCGGAAGTTCCCCCTGTCGTCGACGCTCGGCCGGCACACCAACGACAACATGGTGTCGTTCTACGTCGGCACCCCGGGCGGCTTCGACATCGAGCTGGGCTGGGACGGTCTGCGCGTGTCCGAGGACGGGTACACCGCCGAGGACATCACCGCCGACTCGATCTGGGGGCACCGGTGGGCGTGGCAGAAGTGATGGCCGGCGTCGAGGCCCACGTGGACCACGTCGTCGCGCCGCAGGAGATGAGGCGGGTCCTCGGATCGTTCGCGACCGGCGTCACGGTCGTGACGGGCAACGACCCGGACGGCACGCCGCTCGGCTTCGCGTGCCAGTCGTTCACGTCGGTCTCGCTCGACCCCCCACTCGTGCTGTTCTGCCCGGCGCACACCTCCGCGTCGTGGCCGCGCATCCGCACGGGTGGCGTCTTCAGCGTCAACGTGCTCGCCGAGGACCAGCTCGAGCTGTGCAAGGTGTTCGCGAGCAGCGGCGTCGACAAGTTCGCCGGTGTCGCCTGGCACCAGACGCCCTGGGGTCCGTCGCTCGACAACGTGCTCGCGACCGTGCACTGCGACGTCGAGGCCGTGCACCCGGCGGGCGACCACGACATCGTCGTGGGGCGGGTCCGCCGACTGGTGACCCACCGCGAGGCGATGCCGCTGGTGTTCTTCCGCGGCCAGTTCGGGTTGGAGAGCTGATGGGAACCACCCCACGAAACCGCTCGCTGCGCTCACGCTCCCGCGGGGGCCCCGGATGCTGACGGACGCGCAGCGGCTGGAGGCTGCTGAGGCGCTGCGGGTGGCGGAGCAGACGCGGGTTGCGATTCCGCCGCTGGTGCAGACCTTTACGGGCATCGACGTGGTCGACGCCTACGAGATCCAGCTGTTGAACATCCGGCGCCGGCTGGCGGCTGGGGCGACGGTGTACGGCCACAAGGTGGGGCTGTCGTCGAGGGCGATGCAGCAGATGATGGGCGTGGACGAGCCGGACTACGGCCACCTGCTGTCGGACATGGTCTACACCGAGGAGCAGCCGATCCCGACGGCGTCGTTCCTCCTCCCGCGGGTCGAGGTCGAGGTGGGGTTCGTGCTGGGTGACGACCTGCCGGGTGAGGGCTGCACGGTCGAGGACGTGCTGCGCTGCACCGAGTTCATCGCGCCGGCGATCGAGCTGATCGACAGCCGGATCGAGGACTGGAAGATCGGGTTGTGCGACACGATCTCCGACAACGCGTCCTCGTGCGGGGTCATCCTGGGGAAGGAGCGGGTGCGGCCTTGCGAGCTCGACGTGCGGGCGATCGAGGCGCAGCTGCAGATCAATGGTGAGAAGGTCGCGGAGGGTCGCTCCGATGCGGTGCTCGGTGACCCGACCATCGCGGTGGCGTGGCTGGCGCACAAGGTGGCGTCGTTCGGGGTGCGGTTGGAGAGGGGGCACGTGGTGCTGCCCGGCTCGTGCACCCGCGCGTACGACGTGCGCCCGGGCGATCAGGTCGTCGCTACCTTCTCCGGGCTCGGTTCCGTCTCCCTCTCCTTCAGCTAAGGGATCTCGCATGGCCAAGGCAACCGCCGCGATCGTCGGTTCCGGCAACATCGGCACCGACCTGCTGTACAAGCTGCTGCGCAGCGACCTGATCGAGCCGCGCTGGATGGTCGGGGTCGACCCGGAGTCGGAGGGGCTCAAGCGGGCCCGCGACCTGGGGTTGGACGCGACGCACGAGGGCGTCGACTGGCTGCTGGCGCAGTCGGAGAAGCCGGACCTGCTGTTCGAGGCGACGTCGGCGTACGTCTATCGCGACAACGCGCCGCGCTACCGCGCGGCCGGGATCAAGGCGATCGACCTGACGCCCGCGGCGATCGGTCCGTACGTCGTGCCGGCCGCGAACATGGACACCAACCTGGAGGCCGACGACATCAACCTGGTGACCTGCGGCGGGCAGGCCACCATCCCGATCGTGCACGCGATCAGCAGCGTGGTGCCGGTGCCGTACGCCGAGATCGTCGCGTCGGTGTCGTCGGCCTCGGCCGGCCCGGGCACCCGCAACAACATCGACGAGTTCACCCGCACCACCGCCCGTGGCATCGAAGTCGTGGGTGGTGCCGAGC
>JBKOVB010000083.1:0-10296 GCA_046723735.1 Actinomycetota bacterium
CGGTCTGGCACCGCTCGCGGCTGTTGCCCTCAACCAGCCGATCGTGCACCTGGTCGGCCGCGAACGGCCGTACAACTCTCTCGACAACGTGCTCGTGCTGGTCCACCACAGCGCGGACGCGAGCTTCCCCAGCGACCACTCGGTGCTGGCCGGGGCCGTCATCGCTGTGCTCTTCCTGTTCGGCCGCGGCTTCGGCTGGGCCGCGACGGCCGCCGGGCTCGTGCTCGCGTTCTTCCGCGTCTACGTCGGCGCGCACTACCCCGGCGACGTGCTCGCCGGCCTCGCGGTCGGTGCGGCCGTCGCGCTGCTCGGTTGGCTTCTGCTGGCGCGTCCGCTGACCGCCGTGGTAGAGCTGCTGCGTCGGCAGGGCCTGCTGGCTCCGCTGCTCACCGCCGGGGCTCACCGCTCGTAGCGGTAGCCGAACCCACGCACCGTCTGCAGCCGGGCCGGGTCCTCCCCGGCCTCGGCAAGCTTGCGCCGCAACGACGAGACGTGCATGTCGAGCGTCTTCGTCGAGCCGAACCAGTGCTCGTCCCACACCTCGGCCATGAGCCGCTCCCGGCTGACCGCGTTGCCGGCCTCGGCCAGCAGCACGGCCAGCAGGTCCATCTCCTTGGGCCGCAAGGAGATCTCCTCGCCACGGACGTGGCAGCGCCGGGCACCGAGGTCCAGCACCACCTGGCCGACGGTGAGCGTCGACGGCGCGCTGTCGCTCACCCGGCGACGCAGGTGGGCGCGGATGCGCGCCAGCAGCTCCGCGAGCCGGAACGGCTTGGTGAGGTAGTCGTCGGCGCCCGCGTCCAGGCCGACCACCACGTCGATCTCGCTGTCGCGCGCGGTGAGCACGACGAGCACGGCGTCCGGGAGGGCCCGGCGCAGCCGCCGGCACAGCTCGACGCCGTCGAGGTCGGGCAGCCCGAGGTCGAGCAGCACGAGGTCGGCCCCGGCCTGCGCCGCCTCCTGCGCCGCGGCCGCCGTGGGGGCCAGCGTCACGTCGTACCCCTGGGTCTGCAGCGCCCGGTGCAGCGACGGCCCGATGTCGGGGTCGTCCTCGACGACCAGCAACCTGCTCACGGGGCTACCTGAAGCAGGACGGTGAGCACCGACCCGGGTCCCGCCACGACGAGCCGGCCGCCCTCGGCCTCCGTGAGGCTACGAGCCAGCGCCAGCCCGATGCCGTGACCCGTGGCGCGCTCCGAGCGCCGGACGAAGCAGCGCTCCGGGTCGGGACCCAGTCCCGGTCCCTGGTCCCGCACGTCGACCGCCACCCCCGTGCCCGCCTCCCTCACCCGCACGTCCACCGTTCCGGCGCCGTGCACCAGCGCGTTGTCGACGAGCACGGTGAGCACCTGGGTCAGCGCGTGCGGGTCGCACGCTGCGTGGGGCACCCCCTCGTCGACCTGCAGCCGCACGGCTCGCCCGGGGGTCCGGTGCCGGGCGAGCTCGGCCACCACCCCACGGGCCACCGCCCCTGCGTCGCAGGACCCGCCCACCGCCGTGGTGTCCCGGGCCAGCTCCAGCAGCGCCGTGACGGTGGCCTCGAGCCCGTCGAGCCGGCGCTCGACGTCGCGCAGCGCCTGCTCGCGGTCGGCGGCGGGGTCGAGCAGCGCCGTCTCGACGCCGAGCCGCAGCCCGGTGAGCGGGGTGCGCAGCTGGTGGGAGGCGTCGGCCGAGAACGCCCGCTCCCGCTCGAGCAGCGCACCCAGCCGCTGGCCGGTCTCGACGAGGGCCGCGCTCGCGGCGTCGGCCTCGGTGAGCCCTGTGGTCCGCTGCTGCACCGCGAAGTCCCCGTGGCCGAGCGCCTGCGCGTCCGCGGTGAGCTGCTCGAGCGGGCGGGCCAGGCTGGCCGCCCGCCGTGCCGCCAGCACCCAGGCGACCGCGAGCACGAGCGCCGTCAGCGCGGCCTCCAGCCCCCACGCCGACCAGGTCCGGTTGAGGACCTTGCTGTAGCGCTCGGAGGCGCGCACGACCACGGTGTCGCCCTCGTCGCGCCGGAACGGCTCGACCACGACGAAGTCCGCTCCGGACCTGCCGTGCACCACCGCTCCCTGCCGACCTGCCTCGCGCGCCAGCCGCTCGACGGCGGGCCCGTCGCCGGCAACCTTGCGCCCGCTGTCGTCGTACAGGCCCAGGGTGGTGGTGGCGGACAGCGGTGGCGGCACGACGAGGCCGCGGGTGAGCCGCTCGTCGGGAACGGCGGCGAGCAGGCGTGTCGCCTCCCCGTCGAGCCGCGCCACCGCCTGGCCGCGGTACAGCCCGGCCACCGCGAGCGCAAGCGGCAGGCCCAGGAGCACGACGGCGAGCGCCGCCGTCCCCACGATGGCGGCGCGAACACGTCGGCGAACGGTCCTGGCGGCCACACCGCGACCCTAGGGCGCGTGGGGGAAGGGTGACCGAGGTTTGACCGTGCGTTGACCTTCTGCGGGTCGGCCGGTGGTGCGGCGCTCCGTAGCGTCGCTGACAACCCCCCCGGACACCTAGGAGCTTCGATGAGCACCACCTCCCACACCCTGTCGCTGGTCCACCGCCGGGCGCTGCGCCGCGCCGTCGCCGTCGCCGGCCTGCTCGGCATCGCGCTCGTCCACCTGCTCGACCTCCCCGGCAAGGTCCACGAGACCCCGTGGATGGCCGTCCTGTACGTCGGCCTCATCGTGTCCGCGCTCGGTCTCGCCGAGCTGCTGGTTCGCAAGGACGACCGGCGCGCGTGGGCCGGCACGCTGCTGCTCGCGCTGTCGGTGGCGGCGGGCTACGCCGTGAACCGGACGGTCGGCATGCCCGGCGCCATGGAGGACATCGGCAACTGGCTCGAGCCGCTGGGCGTGGCGAGCCTGTTCCTCGAGGGCGTGACCGCCGTCGTGGCCGGCTTCGCCCTCGCCGAGGGTCCGGCGCCCGTGGTCTCCGAGTCCCGTGAGCTGGTGGGCTCGGCCGCCTGATCCCGTCACCGGGCAACGCAGCCGCGTCCGGGCCGACCCCGGGCGCGGCTGCGGCGTTCCGTTAGTTTCGAGGTATGCCGCAGCTGCGCGTCGCGCTCGCCCAGGTCGACACCACGGTCGGCGACCTCGCGGGCAACGCCGAGCTGGTCAGCGCCTGGGCCCAGCACGCGAAGAAGGGCGGCTGCCACGTCGTCGTCTTTCCGGAGATGACGCTCACCGGCTACATGCCGGAGGACCTCGTCCTGCGCCGGTCCTTCGTGCAGGCCTCGCTCGACGCGGTGTCCGCGCTCGCGACCCGGCTCGCCGACGAGGGCGCCGGGGACGTCGCGGTGGTGGTCGGGTACTGCGACCGCTCCCACCGGCCCGCGCCCGCGGTGGGCCGACCGGCCGGTGAGCCGCAGAACGCCGCCGCGGTGCTCTGGCGCGGCCAGGTCGTGGCGACCTACGCCAAGCACCACCTGCCCAACTACGGCGTGTTCGACGAGTTCCGCTACTTCGTCCGCGGCGACCGCTTCCCCGTCCTCCGCCTGCACGGCGTCGACGTCGGGCTCACCATCTGCGAGGACCTCTGGCAGGAGGGCGGCCCGGTCGCGGTCGCGCGGGCCTGCGAGGTCGGGCTGCTCCTGTGCCTCAACGCCTCGCCGTACGAGCGGAACAAGGACGACGTGCGCAGCCCGCTGGTGTCGCGGCGGGCGATGGAGGCGGACGCCGCGATCGCCTACGTCAACCTGGTCGGCGGCCAGGACGAGCTCGTGTACGACGGGGCCTCGTTCGTCGTCGACCGCGCCGGCACGCTGCTGACCCGGGCGCCCGCCTGGGAGCAGGGCCTCGTCACCGTGGACCTCGACCTGCCCGACGCGACGAGCGAGCTCGTCGGGGACGTCGACGCGGGCGACGGCACGACCATGCACGTCGACCGGGTGGTCCTGGCGCAGGACCCGGTGCCGTCGTACCCCTCCCTGACCGCGGGAGTCGCCCCGGCGATCCCCGACGAGGCGGAGATCTGGGGCGCGCTCGTCACGGCCACCCGCGACTACGTCGACAAGAACCGGTTCCCCTCCGTGGTGCTGGGGCTGTCCGGCGGCATCGACTCCGCGGTGGTCGCGACCGTCGCGTGCGACGCGCTCGGGCCCGAGCGGGTGCACGTCGTGGGCATGCCCGGCGAGTGGTCCTCCCCCGGCTCGGTGGAGGACGCGCAGGCGCTCGCCGAGATGCAGGGCCTGCACTGGCAGCTGCTGCCCATCAAGGCGATGGTCGACGCCTACCGCGGGACCACCGAGCTCGACGGGCTGGCGCTGGAGAACCTGCAGGCGCGGGTGCGCGGCACGCTGCTCATGGCCCTGTCCAACCAGCACGGGCACCTCGTGCTGACGACCGGCAACAAGAGCGAGCTGGCGACCGGGTTCTCCACCCTGTACGGCGACAGCGCCGGGGGCTTCGCCCCCCTGAAGGACGTACCCAAGTCGCTCGTGTGGGCCCTGGCGCGGTGGCGCAACACCGTGTCGCAGGTGATCCCCGTCGCGTCCATCGAGAAGCCGCCCTCGGCCGAGCTCGCGCCGGGTCAGCTCGACAGCGACCGGCTCCCGCCGTACGAGCTGCTCGACGCGATCCTGGACGCGTACATCGAGCGCGACCTGGGACGCGGGGAGCTCGTCGAGGCCGGCTTCGACCCGGCGCTGGTGGACCGGGTGATCCGGCTCGTGGACACCGCGGAGTACAAGCGCCGCCAGTACCCGCCCGGGCCCAAGGTGACCGGCCGGGCGTTCGGCCGCGACCGGCGCCTGCCCATCACGTCGCGCTGGCGCTGAGCCGCACCGGAGGCCCGCACTTCAGGATCTTTGGAGCTTCCTCCTCATCAGAGTGGGCGTGCACCGGAGATCTTGATGTCGGCAACGGTCCTCGATGTCCTTACGCGTCAGCTTCTGGAGGCTGAAGCCGTTGGCGATCAGGCCGCCGAGCTGGCACCGTCGCGTGACGCGCGCCACAGGACCGGCCTGGCGCCGAGCGGCCGTTTCGGTGGCACCCTGGAGGCAGTCCCGGGACATCTGCCTGGAGACAGCTTCTGGAGGACCTCGATGTCTGACGCCCTGCCCTCCCTGTACGGGGGCGTGACCACCCGCCGCATCACCACCCGCGACCTGCAGCTGGCCAAGGACCGCGGCGAGAAGTGGGCGATGCTGACCAGCTACGACATGCTGACCGCGCAGCTGTTCGACGAGGTCGGCATCCCCGTCCTGCTCGTAGGCGACAGCGCCGGCAACAACGTGCTCGGCTACGAGAGCACCATCCCGGTCACGATGGAGGACCTGCTGCCGCTCGTGCGAGCGGTCGCCCGCTCCACGAAGCGCCCGCTGGTCGTGGCCGACATGCCGTTCGGGAGCTACCAGGAGTCGCCGGCCCAGGCCGTGCACAACGCCGTCCGCTTCATGCAGGCCGGCGCCCAGGCGGTGAAGCTCGAGGGCGGCCGCCGGGTGCTGCCGCACGTGCAGCTGCTCGTCGAGTCGGGCATCCCCGTGATGGGTCACCTCGGTCTCACGCCGCAGAGCGTCAACACCCTCGGCGGGTACCGCGTGCAGGGCCGCGGCGAGGCGGGTGACCGGCTGATCGAGGACGCCTTGGCGCTGCAGGAGGCAGGCGCGTTCAGCATCGTGCTCGAGGTGGTGCCGAGTGACCTGGCCGCCCGAGTCACCAAGGAGCTCGCCATCCCCACCATCGGCATCGGCGCGGGGGCCGAGACCGACGCGCAGGTGCTCGTCTGGACCGACATGGCGGGGCTCACCCCCGGCCCTGGCCCGAAGTTCCTCAAGAAGTACGCCGACCTGCGCACCGTTCTCGCGGAGGCGGCCCGGACCTACGCGGACGAGGTCCGCGGGGGCAGCTACCCGGGTCCCGAGCACGGCTACGTCTGACCGGGCTCCCTCCCGCGCGGAAGACGTCCGCTACAACAGCGCGATGCCGCACACCGCCCAGCACCGCTTCGGCCTGCGCTTTGGCTGGGGCGAGCAGGACCTGGTCCAGCTCGCCCCGGCCAGCGACGCCGTGGTCCTCGTCGACGTGCTGCGCTTCACCACCGCGGTGTCCGTGGCAGTGGGCCGGGGCGCCCACGTCCTCCCCTACCGGTGGCGCGACGCGACGGCGCGGGCCTTCGCCGAGGCGCTGGGCGCCGAGCTCGCCGGCAGCCGCGAGGACCCCTTGACACCCTGGTCTCTGAGCCCGGCCGATCTTGCCGCCATCCCCGAAGGAACGCGCCTGGTCCTGCCGTCCCCCAACGGCTCGGCGCTCTCGGTGCTGGCCGCCGACCGCAGTCCCCTCGTGCTCGCGGGATGCCTCCGCAACGCCTCAGCGGTGGCCCGCTTCCTGGCCGACGCCAGGACGGTGAGCGTGCTGGCCGCCGGTGAGCGCTGGCCGGGTGACGCCGGCCCGCACACCGGGCCGCTGCGCCCGGCCGTGGAGGACCTGCTCGGCGCCGGCGCGGTGCTGTCGCGCCTTGCCGCGCTGACCGACCTGCCCGCGTCGCCGGAGGCCCGGGCCGCGATCGCCGCCTTCGACGCGGTCAGGGACGTCGAGACAGAGCTGCGCGACAGCGTCTCCGGTCACGAGCTGCTCGCACGCGGCTGGGACGACGACGTCGCAGCAGCCGCTCAGGTGGACGCCGACCCGGCCGCGCCGGTTCTTCGCGACGGGGCCTACGTCTCCGGCTGAGCCCAGAGCGTCCGTTCGAGCACGACGCGTGCCTCGACCAGCGACGGCCCGTACCACGTGAGCAGCCGCCCGCTCACGCAGACGCTCGGCCCCTCGAACGCCTCCGGCCCGTCCTCCGGCGAGAAGGCGTAGGGCTCATCCGGGAGCACCACCACGTCGTACGGCGGGAGGCTGGCCGGGTCGATCCGCGGATACCGCTCTGGGTGGTCGGCGAGGACGTTGTCGTGCCCGAGGCGCGCGAGCACGTCGCCGGTGAAGGTGCCGGAGCCCACCGCCATCCAGGGCCGCCGCCAGATCGGGACCAGGGCCCGCCGGCGGGGCCCGCTCCAAGGTGCGGCCCAGGCCGCGGCGGCCTGGTCCAGCCACGCCGGCCGGGCGAGCCGACAGACCGCGAGCATCCGGTCCAGGGAGGTCAGCGCCTCCGGGACGGTGCGCGGGTAGGTGACCCACACGACGAGCCCCGCTGCCCTCAGCGCGTCGAGGTCGACGGGCCGGTTCTCCTCGACGTTGGCGAGGACGAGATCCGGCTGCAGCGCGAGCACGGCCGAGACGTCCGGGTTCTTGGTGCCCCGGACCCGCGTCACCGGGAGGTCCTCGGGGTGGCTGCACCAGTCCGTCGCCCCGACCAGCAAGCCGGGCGCGGTGGCGGCGACCGACTCGGTCAGGGAAGGCACGAGCGACACCACGCGGCGGACCGAGGACGGGACCTCGACCGGGGCGCCAGTGTCGTCGTACAGCGTTGTCACACGTCGGTCACACGCAGGCCGGCGTGGCAGGAGTAGCGCCGGTTGACCGAGATGAGGTTCGCCGTCAGCGCCTCGACCTGGTGGGCGTTGCGGAGTCGGCCGGCGTAGATCCCGCGCATGCCGGGGATGCGCTCGACGAGCTCCTGCACCAAGTCGGTCGCCTCCCGGTCGTCGCCCAGCACGAGGATGTCGGTGTCGATCTTGTCGACGTCGTCGTCCAGGAGGAGCACCGCGCTCACGTGGTGGAACGCGCCGACGACCCGGCTCTCCGGCAGGACGGCCGCCGCCTGTTGCGCGGCGGAGCCCTCCTCGACGGGCAGCGCGTACGCCCCCTGCTTGTCGAAGCCGAGCGGGTTCACGCAGTCGATCACGACCTTGCCGGCCAACGAGGGGGCCAGGGACGCGAGCAGCTCCCTGTGGCCCTCCCAGGGCACCGCGACGATCACGACGTCCGCCTGCGCAGCCGCGTCGGCGTTGGTGGCGCCGCTCACGGCGCCGGGCAGCTGGGCCGCGGCCTCGGCAGCGCGCTCCTGTGAGCGCGAGCCGATCACGACGCGGTGGCCCGCGAGCGCGAAGCGGCGGGCCAGCCCGCGGCCCTGCTCGCCGGTGCCGCCGAGCACGGCGAGGGACAGGTGAGAGACGTCCGTCATGGGCCTGGAGTCTGCCAAGCCCGCTCAAGACCTGGCGCAGACCCCCCGAGACCGTCAGCAACGTCACAGGCGATACGTCGCGCGCCCTCGGCAGGAAATGCGTGGGTCGTGTGGAAGCCTGCACCAGCACGACGATCCAGGAGGCACGGATGAGCAGCACGGAGGGCACGCCGCGCCGGCGTCGCCCGCGCCGGGCTGCCCCGCTGCCCCGCGTGGCCGACCTCGACGCCCTGCTGCGCGACGTCGACACGCTGCGCCTGACGCTCGAGACGGACCTGTCCCTCGCCGCCTCCGCCATGGAGGCGGGCGAGCCGGCCCTTGCGGCCGACATCCTCGACGCCGACCGCGAGGCCGTCGCCAACTTCGAGGCGCTGGCGCTCGGTCGGCTCGGCTCCCTGGAGGAGCAGGGTGCCGAGCGCCCGGCCCGCCGCCGTACCCGGGTCATGCCGCAGGCAGCCACGTTCGTCGCAGCGGCCGCCGTCGTCGGCGTGCTGGCCGGCGTCGTGCCGCAGGCCATCAGCCACCACCCCGACACCGCGAGCCCCGCGGCAGCCACGGACAGCCTGGAGCGGCTGCAGGCGCTCGTCGAGCACGGCAACCCGAACGAGATCCGGGCCGCCTCCGTCGAGCTCCACGAGCAGCTCGCCGCTGTGGTGGCGACGGCGGGCACCGACCCGGCCGCTGCGCAGCACGCGCTGCTGCTGCTGAGCTACGAGCAGAGCGCCATCGCGCGCAGCGCCGAGCCCAGCGTGCTCGCCGACGTGCTGCGCCAGTCACAGGCGCTCGCCAGCGCGATCCGGGCCGCGCTGCCGCCGGCGGTGCGGCGCACGATCCCGGTGCAGCTGCCGGCAGCCCCGACGAAGCCTCCAGCCACAACGTCGCCCACGCCGACCCCCAAGCCGTCGCCGACCGCCAGCAAGCGCCCGGCCCCGGCTCCGAGCGCCTCTTCTCGGCCCTCGAGCAGCCCGTCGCCGTCGCCGACGAACCCCTACCCGCTGCCGCACGCGCCCCTCGCCTGACTCAGGCGAGGCGGAACCGCACCGTGCGCCGGGTGACGTCCGCCTCCACGAGCACCACCTGCACCTGCTCCCCCAGCGGCGGGTCCACCGCGTCCAGCGGCGCACGCACGGCCGGGCTCGTGACCTGCACGGCGCCGCCGTGCGCGTTCACGTCGACCACCACGGCCTCGAAGCGCTGCCCCACCCGGTGCTGCAGGATCCAGGCCTCCGCAAGGTCGACCACCGCCCGGTCGAGCTCGTGCGCGCGCTGGTCGGCGGAGCCCATCTCCTGCGGCAGCCGCGCCAGAGCGGTGCGCGCCCACTCGGGGACCGGCTCGCCGGCGCACAGCGCCAGGCACAGCTCCCCGGCGTACCGGTCGGCCAGCCGACGCAGCGGCGCCGTGCAGTGCGCGTAGGCGGCGGCCACGCCGGAGTGCGTGGCGAGCGCAGGCGGAGCCCCGTCGAACGCGGTGTACCCGGCTCCGCGCAGCAGCCGGGTGGCCAGCGACAGCACCGCCGCGGCCGGCGGCTCGCGCGGGTCGAGCGCGCTGACCACGTCCCCGTACGCCGTGCCCTCAGGCCAGTCCACCCCGAGGGCCAGGGCGCTGCGGCGCAGGCTTGCCACGGCGGCGGGGTCGGGGTCGGGCATGGTGCGCAGCAGCCCGACGCCGCCCTGGAGCATGAGAGCCGCGGCGGCCATCCCGGTGAGCAGGCTCAGCTGCGCGTTCCAGCGCTCCGCCGGCAGCTGGGCGCGGTACGACAGGGTGCCGTCGGCCCCGACCACCTGTTCCGGGGTCGGCAGCTCGACGGCGGCGCGCGCTCGGGCCTGCTCGAGCCGAAGCCGGCCGATCTCCCGCAGGAGCAGCAGGTCCTCGGGTGCGGTGCCGCCGTCGACCGCACGCTGCACGCCCTCGTAGTCGAGCTGCTGACGGCTGCGGACCACCGCCCGTCGTACGTCGGTCCTGGTGAGCGCCCCCTCGGCGTCGAGCTGGAGCTCCCACACGACCGCCGGGCGGTCCTGGCCGGGCAGCAGGCTCGCCCGGCCCTCGCTGAGGACGGGCGGGTGCAGCGGGGTACGGCGGTCAGGTGCGTACAGCGTCTCGCCGCGCCGGTGCGCCTCCGCGTCGACCGCGTGCCCGGGCGGGACGAAGGCGGCGACGTCCGCGATGGCGTAGCGCACGAGGTAGCCGCCCCCGCTGCGGGACAGCGCCATGGCCTGGTCGAGGTCGGTGCTGCCGGGCGGGTCGATCGTGAGGAACGGCAGGTC
>JBKOVB010000014.1:0-4706 GCA_046723735.1 Actinomycetota bacterium
GTGTAGCACCTCTTCGAGGCGGGGCTCGGTCGTCGTACCGGTCATCGGGAGGCGCTCCTGGGGTCGGCGACGGCGCGCTGCCGGAACAGGAAGCGGTCGAGCAGGTCGCGCAGCTCCCGGACGTCCCGGGTGTACGAGCGCAGGGCGGCGCGCCCGCTGCCGGTCACCTCGTAGTGCCGCCGCGCCGGGGCTCCGTTGGCCGGAAGCCACGTGGAGCGGACGAGCCCGTCGCGCTCGAGGTGCCGCAGCGTCCGGTAGACGACCCCGGCATCGCTCTCGCCGTCGGTCATCGGGCGCAGCCGGGCGACCAGTTCGTAGCCGTGGTCGGGACGCTCCTCGAGGAGCAGCAGCAAGCAGGGAGTCAGGAAGTTGTGAAGCTCGCAAGCCCCCATGGGTCCCCCTCGCACCCGGGTGGACGCAGTTCCAGGCTCCCCCGAGCGGGCCTACCCTCGCAACCCGCGGGCAAACGCGGGGACGGATCAGGCGCTGCTGCGCTGGAAGGTGCGGCTACCCCACCACAGGAGCAGGCCGGCGATCGCCAGGCTGACCGCCGTGCCCCACGCGACGTCGCTGCTCGTCAGCGAGCCGTGGAACAGGTCGCGCAACGCGTCCAGCGAGTGCGTGAGCGGGTTGAGGTCGGACAGGTGCCGCAGCCAGGCGGGGGCCAGCGCCATGGGCAGGAACACCCCGGACAGCAGCAGCAAGGGCAGCGAGACGCCCTGGATGAACGGCGCGAACGAGTCCTCGTCCTTCAGGATCAGTCCCATCGAGAACGACGCCGAGCTGATGCCCAGCGTCAGGAGCATGATCACCACGAGCGCGACCGCGACCCCGCCGACGGAGGCGTTCAGCCCGAAGGGGATGGCCACGAGCACGAGCAGCAGCGACTGCACGCCGATCGTCACGGTCTGGCACAGCGAGCGGCCGAGGATCAGCGCCAAGCGGGACGCGGGGGTGACCCGCTGGCGCTCGATCACGCCCTCGCGCAGCTCCTGGATGATGCCGAAGCCCGCGAAGCCGCCGGTGAAGACGACGAGCTGCAGCAGCAGGCCGGGCACGAAGATGGCCCACGAGGCGTTGCCGCCGAGCCCGCCCCCGTTGACGTTCTTGAGCAGGGGCCCGAACAGCACCAGGTAGAGGATCGGCTGCGTCAGGCCGAAGAACACCCACACCGGGTTGCGCAGCAGCTGCCGCATCGCCCGCTGGAACACGACCCAGGTCTCGGTCGGCATCAGGCAGCCCCCTCTTCCTCTCGCAGCGCGTGACCCGTGAGGGTCAGGAACACGTCGTCCAGCGAGGGCCGGGCGACGGTGATGGACCGTGGGTGCTGACCCGCCGCGTCCAGGGCGCGCAGCAGCGGGGCCACCGCGACGTCGCCGCGCTGCACGGTGACGTGCAGGTTGTCGCCCTCGACGCGCACCTCACGAGCCGTGATGGCCTTGCGTGCCGCTGAAGCCGCTGCCTGGGCGTCCGCCACCGCCACGGTGATCACGTCGCCGGACAACGTGGCCTTGAGGTTCTCGCTGGTGTCGTCGGCGACCACCACGCCGTGGTCCATGACGAGCAGCCGGTCGGCGAGGGCGTCGGCCTCCTCGAGGTAGTGCGTCGTGAGGACCACCGTGACGCCGAGGTCCTCGCGGAGCACCCGGATGTGCTGCCAGAGGTTCGCGCGGCTCTGCGGGTCCAGCCCGGTCGTCGGCTCGTCGAGGAAGACGAGCTTCGGGTCGTGCATCAGGCCCAGCGCGATGTCGAAGCGGCGCCGCTGACCGCCGGAGAGCTCGGACAGCGCTCGGCCCTCCAGGCCCTCGAGGTCCAGGCGCGGTGCGAGCTCGGCGAGGCGGGCTGCCGCGGCCGTCTTGGACAGGCCCTGCAGCCTCGCCTGCGCGACGAGCTCCTCGCCGAGGCGGGTTCCGGGGGAGGGCATGGCGCCGATCTGGGCGACGTAGCCGATCCGCGAGCGCACCGTGCGCGCCTCCCGGAGCAGGTCGGCGCCGGCCACGCTCGCCGTCCCCGCGGTCGGCGTGAGCAGCGTGGTGAGCATGCGCAGCGTCGTGGTCTTGCCCGCGCCGTTCGGGCCGAGCAGGCCGAGGATCTCGCCGGACGCCACCTCGAGGTCGATGCCCTTGACCGCCTCGACGGGCCCGGACTTGGTGGTGAAGGTCTTGGTCAGGCCCTTCGCCGAGATCATCTGCTCGGTCATGCACGCTCCCTTCCGCGTCCGAGGGACGCTACCGGGAAGGGCCGACAGGCCTTGCTCAGGCCTCGTCGCGGGCGTGCAGCAGGTCGTGCTCGAGCAGCGCGGCCGGGAGCACGAAGGCCACCAGCTCCTCGCGCGGCATCCCGGCGAGGTCGCCGGGCAGGGTGGCGACGAGGTCGAGGACCTCGAGGCCGGCGCGCAGCATGCCGGCTCGGCCTGCCTTGGCCGCCAGCCGGTCCAGGTCGGTCAGCGGCTCACCGGCGACGTAGGGCCGGAGGTCGGTCGCAGCCGGGTCGTGCTCGGGTGCCTCGCGGAGGCTGCCGACGAGCAGCCAGCGCGCCGAGCGCCCTGCGGCCGGGGTCTGCGCGAGGGCCGTGGCCACCCGGTCGCTGAGCACGTCCGGCGACTCGAGCGGGTCCACCTCCACGAGCAGCTGCGCCGTGGCGCACACGATCGCCTCGAGCACGTCGACCGCCTCGACGTCGTCGGCGAGCAGCTGGTCGAGCATGTCCACCGCTGCGTCGCGTTCCAGCCCCTGGGCGAGGGACACCGCCACGGCCTGTACGGCGGACGTCACGGGCACGTATCGCCAGGCGCCCGGGCCCAGCCCGGCGCGCGTGCGGACGAAGCGCCCCAGCGCCAGACAGCTCTCCAGCGCCTCGGCGGCCTGGTCCGCCGGGATACCCGAGCCGGTCCGCGGCCGGCGCTGGAGGAACGTGTCCAGCTGCTGCACCGGGCCGGCGACCCGCGCGGTCGAGCGTCCGCTCACGCGCAGGGCGAGCTCCGCGAGACCGGCTGCCGTCGTACGCAGCCACGCCCCTGCCGGCGCGCCCTGGTCCTCCACTCGCTGCGCGAGGTCCTGGACCGTGAGGGCGTCGGTGTCCGGCGTGCCGCCGACGGCCAGCGCCAGCTCGACCCACAGCCGCGCGATCCGGGTTTGGCCCGCGTCGTCGACCATCGAGAGCCGACGCAGCAGCTCGTCGGGCTCCAGGCCCTCGCCGAAGGCGGTGCGGGCCAGCCGGGCGATCGCGGACACCGCTGCGCGCAGCGACTCCGCGGTGTCCGATGTTGCCAGTACGACCTCGGCGGCCGCGTCCGGGTCGTCACCCTTGGGGTCGTCCGGACGCAGCTTCGGCGGCAGCTCCGTGAGCAGCCGGGTCACCTCCGGCTCGAACGGGCCGGTCTGCTCCAGCGCCGTCGCGACCCCGTCCGGTCCGGCGGCCACCATCGCCGCGGCGAGCGCCACGCACAGCCGGGCGCCGAGATCGGCCGCGAAGTCCTTGGGTGCGTAGTCGAACGCGCGGACCAGCCGGGTCGAGTGCTCCTCCGCCTCCAGGTCGCCGCGGTAGTGCGCGAGCACCGCGTTCGCCAGGGTCTGCGCGGGGGACAGGTCTGCGGCGTGCTCGTGGGCGTCGTCGTGCAGCAGCAGGTCGACGTCGTCGGCGAGCCACGGGGTGAGCCGGCCGCGCAGGGCCTCGGCGAGGTGCGTGACGGGGATCTGCAGCTCGGCGGCGAGCCGCTCGCAGTCGACCGGCTGCGACCAGAAGCCCTGCTCCGGCTCGCTGTCGAGCACGGCGAGCAGCACCATCCGGCCCTCGTCGCCGGGCTGGCCGGGCAGGGCGGCCACGAAGGGCGCCACCGGCAGCTGCCACGACATCGACTGGCCCTCGCTGAAGACGCGCACGGTCAGGGTCGAGGAGCCCGGCCCGTCGCCGTGCACGTCGACCTTCGCCTCGAGCGCGTCCAGGCGGTCCCCGCCGCCGGCCGGCAGGAACGTGTAGAGGAGCACCGCCGGCTCGAGGGTGTCCGCGGAGTGCGCGTGCAGTACCGCGCCCGCCGCGCACGCGTACACCGGGAGCTGCTGCTGCTGGGGTGTGCTCACGCCCCCATTCTCCCCGATCTGCGCCTGAGCGCGCCCCCCGCGTACCCCCGGCCTTCGTGCGTCGCCGGGGGGAGTCAGGAGCCGGTGTCGGCGCTTACGACGAGAGCCGACATCCGCCCGACCACCGGCCCGGGCCCGAACCTGCGTTCCAGCGCGGTCACGACTACGCGGGTCGTCGCCTCGAGGTCGCCGCGCGCCTCGATCTCGGGGCGCAGCGGCGTGCCCCGGCAGTACCCGCGGGCGAGGTCGGCGGCGCTCTTCGCGGTGCATTCGAGCTCGACCGTCTCGACCTGCACGTCCCCGAAGCCCGCCTTGGTCAGGTCGGCGGTGACGCGGTCCACGTCGTGGTAGCCGTGGGGCACACGGGCGAGGAAGGTCGGCGGGTCGTCGGGGAAGCTCTCGGAGAGGGCGGCTATGACGGTCGCCTCGACGTCGTGAGTCGCAAGCGGCCCCCAGCAGTTGAACAGGAAGTGCCCGCCCGGCCGGAGCACGCGGGCCACCTCGGCGTACGCCGCCGGCCGGTCGGGGAAGAACATGACACCGAACTGGCACGCGACGAGGTCGACGCTCGCGTCGCCGAAGGGCAGTTCCATCGCGTCGGCCTGCCGCCACGTCGCCGTGGGGACC